>NZ_JADEWG010000024.1 GCF_015207735.1 [Phormidium] sp. LEGE 05292 | reverse complement strand
GGACAAGGGGACAAGGGGACAAGGGGACAAGGGGAATTTTTAATCTTCTGCCTTCTGCCTTCTGCCTTTCTTCCCTTCTGCCTTCTGCCTTCTGCCTTCTGCCTTCTGCCTTTCCCCTTATGCCACAATAATGACAGAATGATTCATATTTTTTACTGAATGCTCTATCTTCGAGAACTTAGTTATCACCCGACAGCTACCCCGGCACCGATTTTAAAATCCATCAACCTGGAATTAGCACCGCAGCAAATGGGGTTAGTGATTGGGCCTAGTGGTTCCGGCAAAAGTACCTTATTAGAAGTGTTGGCTGGGTTAAGTGAAAACACATCAGGCAGGGTATTGTGGCGAGATCAGGAATTGACACCTGAACATTTGCAACAATTGGCTGGGTTAGTGTTTCAGTTTCCCGAACGTTATTTCTGTGGTGGTACTATTTTGGAAGAATTGCGCTTGGGACATCCAGAATTAGGTTCCCAGCGAGTTCAGGAAGCATTGACAGAAGTGGGATTAGCTCATTTATCATTAGGAACTTCTCCACATTCTTTAAGTGGTGGACAACAGCGACGTTTGGCTTTAGCAGTGCAGTTAATTCGTCAGCCGCATTTATTATTGTTGGATGAACCGACTGCTGGCTTAGATTGGTCGATGCGTCGGCAGTTGGTAAGTTTGTTAGCAAAACTAAAGAATCATTTAAGTTTATTTGTGGTTACTCACGATGCGGGAGATTTGTTGGCAATAGCCGATCGCTGTTGGACTTTAAATCACGGCGAATTAATAGCTGTAGACCCAGTTAAACTAAGAACTGAAAACTCCAAAAGCAGGAGTGCTGAGGAACAAGGGGGAACAATTACTGTTAAGTAAGCAATGACTAATCAAATAGAAACGCCACAGCTACCGGAAATGTCGGAACTCTGGCAAACAACATTAAATTGGCAACCGAGTAGTGAAGAATTAAGCCAATTTCAATTACTTTATGAGTTAATTTATCAGGGAAATCGTCAACTAAATTTAACTCGCATTACTGAACCAACTGATTTTTGGGAAAAACATCTTTGGGATTCTTTGCGAGGAATTGCCCCTTTTTTGGATAAGACAAAATCGGATCGTAGGACAAGCATCTTGCCTGTCATTCCCAATCCCCAAATAATTGATATTGGCACTGGTGCAGGTTTTCCGGGTGTGCCGATCGCCATTACTAAACCGAATTGGCAAGTAACTTTGCTCGATTCAACTAGGAAGAAATTGGCTTTTTTAGATAGTTTAATTTATGAATTAAAACTTAAAAATGCTACTACTTTAACAGGTCGGGCGGAAGAATTGGGCAAACAATCTCAATATAGAGAAGTTTATGATATTGCGGTAATTCGCGCAGTTGGATCGGCTTTAGTTTGTGCAGAGTATGCTTTGCCTTTTCTCAAAGTTGGGGGATTGGCAATTCTGTATCGTGGTAATTGGACGGAGGAAGAAGCGGCAGATTTGCGATCGACTTTGGGGAGTTTGGGAGGTGCGATCGAATTAATCGATCCTTTTACCACACCCATTAGTAACAGCATTCGTCATTGTTTGCATTTGCGAAAAGTCGCAGTGATTGAACCAAACCAAAAGGTAAAACTTAAAAGATAAAGTAGGGTGTTTGATATTAAATCTTGGTGAACTTGCTATATATAGTTGATCCCCCCTAACCCCCCTTTGTAAGGGGGGAACAAGACTCTGCTTTAAGTCCCCCTTTGTAAGGGGGATTTAGGGGGATCTCCGATTTGTTGCGTCCTTTTTTTGTTTGATATTAGATGATGCTTTATATTGGCATTTTTCTTAAATGCCGAAGGCTATACGCACCCTACAACTTAATTCAATTGTGACACTTGCGTAAGTCCTATCAAGGTAACAGGATTAGTCATGAGTATTGAGTTATCAATACAATTTAGCTCAACACTCATAACTTAAAACCGATTTGACAAAACATAAGCGTAAGTTTGAGTTTTACCCAACTTTTGCCAACCACTTACAGATTGAGATTCTGGTACCTTTACTCCTGTTTTTAAAATTACAACTTTTGCTCCTGTAGCCTGCAAAGCTTGAAAAGCTTGATTGCGAGTAACTCGATCCTCCTGCCAAAATTTTCCAGCATCGGGAATTTCTGCCACAATTTTCACCTTGGCTAATCTAGCCCAATAATATTTCTTGTACCCAAGATGTGCTACCTTATCTCCCGGTTGAATTCCCAAGTCCTTTAAACCTTCAGCAATTTCCCAGTAAATATGCTGAGGTTGATAGATCGCATGACTGAAATCTTTTAGTAACTCGATGGCAAATTTGCCCCCAAATACGATAAAAATTCCCAAAGTCATCCCAATTAGCAGTCTTTTCACTTCCAAAGAATTGGGCAAACGTACACTCGACAAAGTAGCAGCAAATAAAAGCACTATGAATGGGGCAGTATATCGAGTATCAAAAGGTTGAAGATGTGTCAAATCAGTTACTACCATGTAAATCAGTAATCCGGCTATTGCTGGGGCAAACAATCTCCAATTAACCACTAACTCTTTCCTAGAATCGGAAATTGAGCCACCAACACTAACTAGAATTAAATATCCAAAGATCAAAATTGCGAGAAACAGGTTGTAGTAATGTGTGAAATTAGAAAAGGTAACTTTTATTTGTTTCAAAAAATTGAACTTCGCTTTCAGCCCATCATTCCAATATGAAGGGTCGTACCAAATCGGGTAAGTTGCTTTTAAAGGAGTACTAAATTCATAAGCAGGAGGATTATTAAAAATTTTCCTCGGTGGATTTTTGGGTATACCGCTATTAGGTGGTTCTCCTCGCCAGTAATGATCTTTTACTTCTGGGCTAATGTACCAGGCATAACTTAACTTTCCGGCTTCGCCAATAGTCGGGCGGCCTTTTTGTAAGGAAATTGCACTAATGTAAGGAGTTGTTATTAAGGCAAAAATTAACAAGGCAACTAAAGTTTTAGGTAGGGTTTGATGAATCTTTCCGGCTGAAAGCATGGCTATGGTAAGAAAGAGAAAAGCCAAGGGAAACATTACAGATTTAGATAAATAACCAATCCCAAGCACTAAGCCCAAAATGATGAAATTACGCCAAGAACTTGATTTGTTATTTATCCGTAGTACTATTGCCGCAGCTAAGTAAATCAGTGCAGCTGTACACATATCAGGAGTATCGCATTCTACACCAATCCACCTTAAAGAAGACCAAATGAAGAGAATATATCCCCAAATTAACCATGCCCATTCAGGAATTAAAGTTGCGCCCTGAAAAGATTGAAATAGTGATTTAGCTTTATAGTTAGAAATCACTGTAAATAACAAAAATTCAAAACAAGCCAAAGAAAACAAAAAAATCAAAAAATTGGCAAGCTTAACAGTGGGAAACTCCCAATAAGAAGATGGTTTTAAAATGAAGAAAAACAACCCAAGTATCCAAGAATAAAGGGGACTCCAATTGCCATTGATGGCTGCTTGCCAATCACCACGTAAATAAGCATCCGCTATATCTATATAGGAAAGGCCATCTTCTGAGAAAAGATCGAAACGATTAGCCCATGCTTGAATGGCACCCAACAATATAGCTATTAACCAAAAAATCAACCTTATGGTAGATTTTTTTCTTTGACTAATAGCCGTTGCTTCTAGCTTTTCAATAGTTGTGGTTGGCAAAATACTGGTTAATCTGACCATTGGTGTTTTGATTTTGTAGGAAAGCACTCTGTTTCAGCGATTACTACATTTTTATAACGTAAAAATCGGATGTCTGATTAAATATATTTGCTCAGATAAAATTTTATCTGGTAATGAATTATACAGTTAAAAAGAATACTAAAAATTTTCTAAAGTTGAATAACTAAATTTAAGTAAATAAAAACAGGACTTACACTAATAACTCGACAAAGTTAGTTGTACGTAAGTCCTGTTTTATTGAAGAAATTTTGGTATAAATAATAGCTGCCAGGGCGAATTACAGCGATGAATTTTTTTTCATCAAGCAGATAGATTCTAGGCGTTGGCTAACTTAAAGCGTTTGTTAATTTCATCCCAGTTGAGGACGTTCCACCAGGCATTTAAATAGTCAGCGCGACGGTTCTGGTATTTCAAATAATAGGCGTGTTCCCAAACGTCGTTACCCATAATGGGAAATTTTCCTTCCATTAATGGACTGTCTTGGTTAGCAGTGTTCATGATTCCTAATTTACCATCGGGATTGCGAACTAACCAAACCCAACCACTACCAAAACGTTTGCTACCAGACTCATTAAATAGTCGTTTGAATTCGGTAAAACTACCAAAAGCGGTGTTAATAGCTGTAGCAATTTCACCTGTGGGTTCTCCGCCGCCATTTGGTTTCATGATTCGCCAAAACATACTATGGTTATAATGTCCGCCGCCATTGTTGCGAACGGTGGTGCGAATATCTTGTGGTACAGTGTTCAGATTTTGTAGTAATTGCTCAGCAGTTTTGCCTTTTAAGTTGGGATATTTGGCAATCGCATCATTCAGATTCTTCACATAAGCTGCATGATGTTTATCATGGTGAAATTCCATCGTTCGCGCATCAATATGCGGTTCTAAAGCATTGTAGCTATATGGTAAAGGTGGTAATGTAAATACCCCTGTGTTTTGTGCTACATTCGTTTCTCTTTCTGCGGTAGTAATACTATCTCCAGATGCTTGACAAGCACCCAAAGTTACTGCACCAATACTGCTTCCAGCTAAAACTAAAAAGTTGCGTCGGTTGAGAATCATAAGCACTACCAAATCTTTCACTTTCTCAGTGTAAACGCATTTTAAAAATCCTTATTCTTGCGAAAGGCGTTTAACTTCTCCGCCACCTAACAATTGATGTGCTTCTGCTAACAAAGCCGGGATTTTATCTGCATGAGGACTATTAATTAAACATTGGCGCAAGTCGAATTCTTGAACTTTATCGGCTTTTTGTCCTGGAAACCAATGACTGGCATTTCCTAGTAAGTTATAGCGCATTTTAGCATAATCATACATATCGTAAGCTAGCGCCAAATTTCGCAACCATAAGATTACGGGAATGTTAATATTACCTGGTGTTTCCTCCTGAGAAGGTAAACCGATGTGCCAAGTTTTTACCCAGTTTTCGCCTAAAACTTTAATTGCTTCTGCTTCCAATCTGGCTATGATTGGAGGTAGAACTTCATCAGATCGATCGAGCAAAGGCAAAGTTTTTAAATGTTCATCAAAATCTGTTGGTTTAGCTGCACCCAAACTTAAAGTATGTACTTGGGAATGACTTAAACAAAACAAGTCATTAAACACCATTGGACTAAGAGGGTAACATAAATCTACTAATTTTTGGGGTGGGTTATGAAGCTGTCCACCTTTGTCAGAAGGGCTAATAATAAATACGCCTATGTCATGTTTTTTCGCCGCTTCTATGGCTGACCAATTATTTTGATTAATATAGTACCAATGAAGATTGACATAATCAAATTGGTTAGTTTCTATGGCTTGAGTAATAATATTTGTTGGGGCATGAGTGGAAAAACCAATAAACCTAACTCTACCTTGTTTCTGGAGTTTTTGCGCTACTTCTAAGCAGCCGCTAGGACGAATTGTGTAATCGAGTAATTCGGCATTATTAATGCCATGTATTCCCAGTAAATCGACATGGTTTAATTTTAGATTACTGATGGATTTTTCAAAGGTTTTTGCGAATTCTTGCGGATCGGCTGTTGGGGATATTTTGGTTTGAACAATGATTTCATTTCTGGGTAATTTAGATAAAATTCTGCCCAATTGCAATTCGGAAGTGCCATAACCTCTGGCTGTTTCAATGTGATTAATTCCTATTTCAATTGAACGACGAATTGTTGCTTCTACATTCTTTTGGTTATCCAAAGGAATACGCCAGCCAGGGATATCTTGCCATTTATATTGATATCTCATTCCGCCACAGGAAAACACAGGCATAGAAAGATTAGTACGTCCAAAGCGTCGATAAAGCATTGTTGGTTAACTCACAACTATGGGATTTATTTTAAATAATCTAACAAAATTTAGGGTGAGAGATGGGTACTATTGAATTATTTGGCGCAACTGAGAAGATTCATCTAAGGTTTTTTCTACGCCTTCTTGTTCAATATCTTTGATGTAGTTGATTTTAATTTCTTCGAGCATATCTATTAGTAAGTTTTCAATTTCTTGGAAATTATGCTTTTTCTGCAATTCTTCTTCAAGGACTTTTTCAAAATTGGTAACTAACTGAGAGGCGAGTTTTGCGACTTCGGGATCTTCAAGGGCGGCTTTGAGGGTTTTGTAACTTGTTTGCGAGATATCTTTGGCTAAATTTTCTGCTAGTTGATTGGGTACTTTATTAACACCTGGAATGTTTTGTAGTTGTCTGTAAACGGGGGATTGATTGAGGACGCTTTTAATGATGTATTGTAGTAATGTTTCGACATCGGGTTGAACTTGGGGAAGTACGTCGTAGACGCTGATGCAGATTAAACGGGATGCGATCGCTCTCAATTCATTAATATTATTAATATCAACATAAGGACGACGACTTTCTGAATTAAACATCCAGTTTGCTACATCACCTCGGTTAATTGAGTTTTGCATTCCATCAATCATTCTGATTCCGACAACTTCGGTCATTTCTTGGGCAAAATTAGCGACAAAATCTCGGTTTATTTGCGATCTAAACGGTTTGAAATCTACTAATTCTGATTGATTCAAGCGAATTAATACGGGAACTACTCTCAACCATCGCCAAAAAGGTAAAAGTAAAAATAGGTCATACCAACGTCTAAGCATGGCTTCTAACCAAGTGAGATTTGGGTCACGACTACTAATAGCAAAAGTCCGCACTAGGTAGTCGAGAGCAAATAAAATAATAAACGGTAGGTCAAGTTTCCAAAAATCATCGACAAATTTACTATTAATATCAATATGGCGATAATAATTAGTTTCTAACAAAGGACGAATTGAGGAATTAAAAAAGTTAATTTCTGATGACCAACCGACTTGGGAAAAATATTCTGAACTCCAAAATTTATTAAAAGCTTGATGGGCGGAATTTTGGACGAGGCGATCGCGCATCTGATTTTTAATCTTCTCCAACAAACCGCTTTTATTAGCGATCGCAAATGGATTATCCTCAATCATTTGATTACTCAACAAACGTAATTCTGCTAATGCTGTTTCCACTTCCGGGGACTGCAAACCTTCCGCCGCTACCAATGCTTCTAATTGATTTACTTGCTTAAGATAATTCTGAGTATCTCGATTCGGTTCAATACCCTTTACTTGGTCATAAAATTGAGTAACTTCGGGAAAGTGACGGAAGTAAAAGTCGCGCCAATGAATATAACTCAAGTCAAAGAAAACTAAAAGTAAATTGACTAAGGCGATGATAGCAAGAATGCGTTGCAACCAAAGGAAACGACGCGGGGATTTTTTGAGAGTAAGAGTTGAGGTCATAGCTGAGTGCAGAGAATTCCCAACTTAAAGAGTATCGCACTCTTAAGCAGCTTTTGCCTTCATCTATAGCAGAAGGCAGAGGGCAGAAGGGAAAAGCTTTAAAAACAAGGGTTCTAACTCTTAATCCCGGCTTAACCGCTTTGGCGGTTGCTATACATAACCTGATCGAAATTAAAACAGTTTAGTGCTTGTTTTACAGGGATTTTTGTGTAATTCTTTTATCTATGATTATTTACTACGGTATTCCTACTGTATTACCGTAGTTACATCGGAGGGAATTTAATCAATGGGGTATGGTCGTCTTTTAGAGTTGGTACGACGGCGTTTTAGCAGCATTGAGGCTAGCAAAACCAATTTACGGCGGTGGTTCCAATTACCTGTTTTTCGGATTCTGGCTTTGTTTTTAGCTTTTGGTTTGAGTTTCGGTTGGGTATTGCAGTCTCACCCAGCTGTTAGTCAACAACCGGGAAATGTGCAAATTAGCTTAGTTTCCTTTGCGGTTACTAAATCTGCTTACGATCGAATCATTCCCAAATTTGTGGCGAAGTGGAAAAAGGAAACTGGTCAGAATGTCACCTTTAGCCAAAGCTATGGTGGGTCAGGTTCGCAAACTCGTGCGGTGATTGATGGTCTGGAGGCTGATATTGTACACTTAGCCTTGGCCTTAGATACTAATCGCATTCAACAAGCGAGTTTAATTCAACCGGGATGGGAAGGAAAATTACCGAATAATGCGATCGTTAGCAGGTCAGTAGTAGCATTGGTAACTAAACCAGGTAATCCTAAAGGCATCAAAGGTTGGCAAGATTTAGCCAAAAATGGTGTGAGTGTGATTACTGCTAATCCGAAAACTTCTGGTGTGGCGCGTTGGAATTTCCTAGCTTTGTGGGGCTCAGTAACTAGAACTGGGGGAAATGACCAAGCAGCGCGTAACTTTGTCAGCCAAGTTTATCGAAATGTACCTGTTTTGCCCAGAGATGCGCGTGAAGCTTCAGATGTTTTTTACAAGCAGGGACAAGGGGATGTGTTGTTGAACTATGAAAACGAAATTCTCTTAGCAAAACAACAAGGTGAAACCGAACCTTACATTATTCCTCAAGTCAATATTTCGATCGACAACCCTGTAGCTGTAGTTGATAAAAATGTAGACAAACATAAAAATCGTAAGGTAGTAGAGGCGTTCGCCAAATACCTCTTCTCTGCTGAAGCTCAAAGAGATTTTGCACAGGTGGGTTTTCGACCAGTTAACACCAATGTAGCCGCAGAATTTAGTAATAAATTCCCTAAAATTGGCAACTTATTTACAGTTAGTCAGCTAGGGGGTTGGAATGGCACCCAAACTAAGTTTTTCGCTGATGGTGCTATGTTCGATCAAATTCAAAGTTCCATTGGTAAGAAATAATTTGAGTTAAGTTTTTGGTAATACTCAGATCTTGCAGCATGGATTTGACTTGTTCCCAGGTTCAACCTGGGAACGAAAAACAGAGGCTCTGCTCAGGAGTGTAAGATCTCAGTAATAAATAGCTGATAGTTGATTTAATTTTTCCACCCAATAGCACATATCAATTACCTATGACCAATTTTTTTGTTAATAAATTTCTCTAATGCTAGGTAGACTATATATTGCTAAAATCCTTTGAATTTGCTGAGTTAGTAAATAATTATAAGTAAGTGCCAAACTCCTGTGTGAACTTAACAATGAGTATTTAGACTCGAACGATCTGAGGCCGCTTCTGTGCAAAGATTAACAAAGTCGTTATTCATTGAAGCTGTCATTGGGTTCATTGCGACCCTGTGATTGCTTAATTAACTAAAAGTCATGGTGAAGGTACCTCAAAAGGAAACACAGGAGTTTATGAAAATTGGCGATCGCATACGGGTTAAACAGTCAGTCATTGTTTACCATCATCCTGAACATCGGGGTCAACCCTTTGATATCCAGGGTCTGGAAGGAGAAATTACCGCGATCATACATGAGTGGCAAGGTAGACCTGTGAGTGCGAACCTTCCTGTACAGGTCAAGTTTGACAAAAAATTTAAAGCTCATTTCCGCGAAAATGAGGTTGAACTAATAGACTAGCGCCATAAGGCAGAAGGCTTCCGTGAGCGTCAGCCGAACGGCAGAAGGCAGAAGGGAAGAAGGTTTTTCTGTTCAGCTTTTTACCTGCTTTCAATTGCTTCAATCATTTCTGCTGCACTGCACTAACGGCGACCTCTGAGGAACCATCTAAAAATACATAATTCACCTCGCATTTGCTCTAACTCTTGTCGGTGGCGCTCAGCTGTCATGTAATACCATTGGCAGTAGCGCTCAAATTCTTGGCGATATTGTACTTCCCGGTAAAACTCTCCGCTTACCTGTTGAACAGCAAACACTTCGTCTGCTGGTGGTGGCGGAGTAGGAATAATGCGTCTTAATTCTTCTGTCATAATGGTTAGGAGGTAATATTATTTCTCTTGAAAATAGAGAAGTAGGCGTAGGTTTAGCAAATTACACTTGTTACCAAACTACCAATAATTTTCTAAATTCGCTCTATTCCCATTTCAAAATCTAAAATTACTAAAGCCATCCTCGCAGTCGGTAGATGATGATGCCGATGTACTCTCTTAAAGCACGAGTGCTATAGGCTAATCTTCCTACATCTGGGAGGAAATTTAGTAATGTTCCTTGCCAGGTAACTTCTTCTGAGTCTTTTTCTATGGTAATAAAATCGGTGGGAGCTGGGATAGCATCTATTCCTTGACGTTTAAAAATGGCAAGCGATCGCGGTAAATGAAGTGCCGAAGTAACTAACAAAACCCGCCGCTCTATGCCTTGGGAATCGAGA
The DNA here is from genome assembly GCF_015207735.1 of [Phormidium] sp. LEGE 05292. Lineage (GTDB taxonomy): Bacteria > Cyanobacteriota > Cyanobacteriia > Cyanobacteriales > Aerosakkonemataceae > Floridanema. Next base: position 53,653 of record NZ_JADEWG010000024.1, on the reverse strand, counting down.
ATTTTTCGGACGTTGACGGCGTTTTCATAAGTGTTTAAGGAAGTCGGATCTTCGAGAATTGCTGTTTTGGGAATTCCCATAAATTGAGCAAGTTCTGCCATATCTTTAGACTCTGGATCGCCTGTATTTTTCCAATCAATGCGTCCGCCACTCAAGATAAGTTTTGGGGCTTTGCCATCTCGGTATAATTTAGCGCCGTAGAGAATGCGATCGCCTTCTTCGCTAACTTCCACCCAAGGACGGGGAGGTACTTTTGCCAAAACAGCGCCTCCTAAAACCACAATAGCTGACACATTTGGTAATTCACCTTTAGGAAGATTTTGCCATTCCAAAGATCTAATTAAGGCGCTAGAAACCCAATAATTACTTAATAAAAATAAGATAATCAACGCCCCAGCAATTAACCCTGCCGCCCATTTTGGTCGCCGCCAAATCATCATTAAAGCTATAATCAGCAACAGGGAAACTAATCCTAAAGGGTAAATGAAAATTGGCAGTAACTTCGAGAAAAACAAAAACATTTTCACTTCAATTTTAACGACGTTTTTTAGGAGGACGGCGCGGATTTTTCCAGAAAAACCAACTTTTTTGAGGTTGGCGACGGGATCTTTTAGGTTGCCGTTTCTTAGTTTCTTTTTCTACTTTATCTTCCAGGACTTTGGTGAGTTCAGGAGAAAATTTTTGCTCAGTAGGTAACTCTTTGCTGTGCCATCCCGTAACGATCAATCCCGTAGCGATTCCCGCTAAAACAGCTAAACTGAAACTCCAAAGTAAAGGTTTTCCTAGTAACAAGAAAGCCACTAGAAAAAACAGACTAACTTTAAGTGCAGATAGAGGAATCTTATTCAGTTGTAAACTCCTCCTTTTCTCCTCTCTGTGTCCTCCGCGCCTGGAGCGGTTCATAAAAAAATTCCTAAATAAAGGGAAAAGCTTTAAACTTGTCTTTCCCCTTTAACCATTTCCCTACTTCAATTGTGCTGTTAAATCTTGGGTAGTATCCAAAGTTTTCACAAAAACTTTCTCTTCTTCCGTGAAAGCTTCCGCAGTAGCTAATTGATTCGTTAACAGATTAGCAGTTGCATCAGAAATATCGCTTGTGCGGGAATTAAGACGATCGCGCAAAATTGATTCCGGTGCAGTGCAGTGTAAAATTTGTAAAGGTAAGTGATGTTTTTCGGCGGCTGCGATTACTGGTTTTCTGAGGGATTGGCGATCGTATTTCGCATCCAAAATCACCGAATAACCCGCCGAAGCCAGCAAAATTCCTAACTCCAACAACCTAGAGTAAGTTCTTTCCGTCATTTCTGGAGTATATAATTCATCTCCTCCCCTTTCTGACAAAGAAACACCAGCAAAATGTTTTCTCACCGCATCAGAACGAATGTGAATAGCATTATTTTGGCGAGCAATTTTTTTCGCAACTGTACTCTTTCCTGAACCGGAAACACCCGACATTATAATTAAATTTCCCTGTCCAAGCTTAGTACAATCCAAAGCCATTTTGTAATACTGACTAGCTGTAACCTTAGCTTGCTCTTTATCAGCATCAGGAACACCCGAATCATCTAACAGAAAAGAAGTTATTTTCGCCCGAACATAAGCTTGACGACTCACATATAAAGGCAAAACTTGTAAACCTTCCCAATCACCACTTTCTTCCAGGTAAGTATTTAAATAAGCATTAGCTAAATCAGGGCGATTTCCCACCAAAAAATTCATTACCCCATAAGCCACATCATACATTACATCAACAAACCGGAAAGGTTCATTAAACTCAATGCAATCAAACAAGAGAATTTTGTCATGCCAAAGACAAATATTTCCCAAGTGTAAATCTCCGTGACATTCCCGAATCCAACCCTTTTTAATTCTGCTATTTAAAACTTCTTGTTTAGTAGCAAAAAATTTATCTGTAAACTCTCTAGTAGCATCAAATTGCTCTTGAGTTTGAGCTAATCCAATATATTTTGCTGTTTGTTCGTAATTTTCATCAAAAGCCTGCCGAACTTTAGCAACTTCTCCAAAGGAAAGAACATAATCATTAGTTGGACATTTCCTGTGGAATTGTGCCACTAATCTACCCAAATCTTCTACCATTTCTTCCGTTAATTTTCCTTGATGGAACAAGTTAATCAACAGATTATCTTGGGGAAACTGACACATCTTTAATGTATATTCAACAGCTTCACCACTTCCTCCCAATTCTAATTTATTATCTGTTTGAGTAATCGGTAAAACCTCCAGATAAATTTCCGCAGCGCCGCGTTTATTCATTGCCAATTCTTGACGGCAGAAATGAGCTCGTAATTCCAAAGTGGAATAATCCAAAAAGCCAAAATTCACCGTTTTTTTCAGTTTATAAGCATAATCTCCCGTCAATAAAACATAAGAGACATGAGTTTGAATTAACTTTATTGGTTCTTGTACTGGATGAGGATAAAATCCAGGGTTTAACATTTCTTGAATCACAGGAGGCAAGTTAGTTTCACTCATTTGTCACCTACAAATTACAAATCACAGATTTTGTAGGGTGCGTTAGTGATAACGTAACGCACCATTCATACATATTTACAACTTTATAAGGTGTGTCAGAAAAGCTAAACCCTCTGTTCATTTAAAGTTTTTATATCTGACACACCTTACACTGTCACAAACAGAAAAAAACCAGGGAATAGAACCCTGGTCTAGTAAACAAATCATACCTTTATTTGAGTAAAATTTACTCAGCTGATGCTTCTTCCGTTCCACCTTGAGCACGAAGAACGCTAACAACTACTTGGTCAGGATCGCCAACTACTTTAACGCCTGCGGGTAAAGGTACTTCCCGGATATGCAGTGCATCGCCAACATCCATAGCAGAAACATCGATTTCAATGGCATCAGGAATGCTGTCAGGAGGACATTGTACTGTCACTTCTGTCATTACAGGATCTAACATTCCACCACCTAGTTTTACGCCTGCTGCTTCACCAACAAAATGCAGAGGTACTTCTACTTCTAAACTCTTTTGTGACGCTACAGCAAAAAAGCTGAGGTGATAAATAAAACCTTTGGCAGGATGAGTTTGTACTTCCCGCAACAGAGTTTTACCACTCCAAGACACATCAGGGATGTTCACATTAATCAGCGTATTATTCAGAGAGGCTTTTTTGACTAATGTTTCTGCTGCTTTAGCATCCAAGGTTAAAGCAACTGATTCTGTACCATTGTGACCGTATAAAACGGCGGGAGTTAAACCGTTGCGACGCAGAGTATTAGGTTTAGATTCTGCTGTACGCTTTTGACATTCAACTGTGAGTTCCATTTTCCGATTTTAGAGTTTAATTTGAGATTTTTCGAGGTCAGATTGGGTTGGCAATTTGTGATTTGCCGATTTTGATTCTGTGAAAATTCAGATCTAATTGGGGAATTTTAGAAATGAGATTTTCAGACAGATACGGGGGTGCCGTCAGGATGCAATAATGCTCTTTTTGGGCCGTGAATGGGGTCTTCCACGATGATTGTTTGGTCGCGACTTGCGCCTAAAGAGACGATCGCAATTGGCACTTTCATCAATTCGGCAAGGAATTTCAGATAGTCCAATGCTTTGCTAGGTAAGTCCTCTAGGGTGCGACAGTCTGCCGTTGATTGTTGCCAACCTGGTAAAGTTTTATAGATTGGGCGACAATTGGCAAAAAGACGAGAACTGCTAGGAAAGTCCTCGCAGCGTTGACCATCAATTTCGTAAGCAACACAAACTTTAATTTCTTCGAGTTCGTCGAGAACGTCGAGTTTGGTAACGGCGAGACAGTCAATGCCGTTGATCCGCACGGCATAGCGACCAATCACAGCATCAAACCAACCACAACGGCGTTTCCGTCCTGTGGTTGTGCCGAATTCCGCACCGCGATCGCACAGCAACTCTCCTAGTGTACCGCTTAATTCGGTGGGAAAAGGCCCTTCTCCGACTCTGGTGGTGTAAGCTTTGGATACGCCGATGACGCGATCGATCATTGTCGGGCCAACACCAGCACCCACACAAGCCCCACCAGCTACCGGATTGGATGAGGTAACGTAAGGATAAGTACCATGATCCAAATCTAACAGCGTGCCTTGCGCTCCTTCAAATAGGATATTGCGCTTCCGCTGCACTGCATCGTAAATTTTTAAAGAGCAATCGACTACATGAGGTCGCAAACGCTCTGCATAGTCTAAATACTCCTCTATTACCGCTTCCGGGTCAAGAGGCGGCAAATTGTATAGTTTTTCCAGAATGGCGTTTTTGTAAGTAATTGTCCAGTGCAACTGTTCGCGCAGTGTCTCTGGCTCGATTAAGTCTAAAATACGGATACCAGTTCGCTCGGATTTATCGGCATAAGTAGGGCCGATTCCCCGACCTGTAGTACCAATTTTAAAATCTCCACGCCGTTCTTCCGATGCTTGGTCAATCATGCGATGATAAGGCATCGTGACGTGCGCCGTCTGGGAAATCATTAAATTTTCGGTGGAGATGTTCAGTTCTTTTAACTGATCCAACTCTCCAATTAACACTTTGGGGTCGATGACGGTGCCAGAACCAATGATGCACTGGGTTTCTGGATACAATATGCCAGAAGGAATCAAATGTAGTTTAAAGGTTTGTCCTTGAACTACAACGGTGTGTCCAGCATTGACACCCCCTTGATAACGTACTACAACATCTGCTGATTTACTTAGTAAATCTGTTATCTTGCCCTTCCCTTCATCGCCCCACTGGGCACCAATTACAATAACGTTAGCCAAAGGTTTATTAAAATTGCTAAAGTTTCCACAAATCTCTATTTTTAGCAGAAATGGGGACTGTTGTCAAGGTGAATAGATAATTTCTGTCTAAGCTTGGTTTTGGGGATAGGGGATTGGTGACTGGATTATGCTAATTAATTAGTTTTATTAAACTCCTTCAGTATATGCAAATCTCTGATAAAACAATTTCTGCATTAGCCCAAGTTGTCACAGGCGACAAGAAGATTTCTCCCTATAGGTCTGGTTCTAACCTTGTGGACTTTTTCAACCAGTTTGGGTCTGCGGATGTATATGGACAAGGTTTTCCATCTCGTCGGTTTTATGCAGAAGAAAAAATCAAAGAACTTAATGGAAACTCAAAAATGGCAAGAATGATTTGTGCCTTACTAGACGAACGAGACTTTCTAGAAACTGAATTTAAAGTTGAAACAGCTGTAGATTATCTTAACGAATTCCTTAAGTATGATGGATATATAATTATTAAAAATGGTTATAAATATATGATTTCTAATATAAAAAATATACCCATTTATAAGGAAGAAATAAACAATCAGGGGATCTCAGCAGAGCTTAGATGGAATAACTTACGTTTCCGCTCAAAAACTGAAATTAAAATTGCAGAAGCATTAGAAGAGAGAGGTATTCTATTTTTCCCCAATTGTAAAGGACGGTTAGGAAGTTTAGCTAACAGACAGAATCGAGAACCTGATTTTCTGATTTGCCATAATGGTAAGTGGGGTATTCTCTACGTGGACGGTCAACCCTATCATCCAGCGTCCCGTTCTGCGGAGGAACATGAGCAAGATCGTTTATTTCATTATCATGGTATCGTTTGGATTCAAAGATTTGATGCAGAACGTTGTTATAACCAGTCACAAAAAGTAGTGCAGGAGTTTTTGGAATTATTAAGTAAGGCATAATTTTACTTTACTTCTTGAATTGGAGAGCATAGGTTGAAGATTTAGCTTAAGTCAGGAATAAATATGTCAACTGAAACTATTACCCTGGAAATTCCAGAAATACTTTATCAACGCTTGGTGAATACTGCTAATGCGACACAGCGATCGATTGAAGAAGTTATCCTCCATGCCTTACAAGTTGGGAGCCCTCCTCAATGGGATGATGTACCAGAAGAGTTTCAAGCTGATATTGCTGCTTTTGATAAACTAGACGACAATACTTTATGGCAGATTGTTAATAGTCGGAAAACAGCAGGAGAAATGGAACGATACGACGCTCTTTTAGAAAGAAATTCTAAGGGAACACTCACAGAAGCGGAACGTTTAGAATTGATGGCATTGCGACAAGAAGCTGACCTTTTTATGTTAAAAAAAGCACAGGCAGCAGTGTTACTTCGTTGGCGGGGAAATCTCGTACCAATGCTTTAAGAACTCATGTCTACATATATTTCGGAAAGTTTAAGAAATTTGATTGCAGAAAGCGATCGCCAGCGATGCTGTTATTGTTTAACTAGTGAAGCCAATAGTGGCATTCCAATGTCTTACGATCATATTCAACCTGTCTCTAAAGGTGGAGAAACTAGCTTTAAAAATGTTTGTTTAGCCTGTCGTTCTTGCAATGAATTTAAGAGTGATGCAACCGAAGCTGTAGACCCTGTGACAGGAGAAACTGTACCTCTTTTTAACCCTCGCACACAGAATTGGTATGAGCATTTTGCTTGGAGTTATGACAGTACAAAAATTGAAGGTTTAACTAATATTGGAAGAGCAACAATTGTACGTTTACGAATGAACAATTCAGTTATAGTTGCAGCTAGGCGACGATGGGCAATTAGCGGTTGGCATCCTCCGGCAAACTAAATTTATTATTTGGTAGTTACTGATACCGATTTCTCAATATCACCCAGTTGGGTGAAACGAATGGGGGAAGTAATAACTTACCTTAGAGTGAGAAACTAAAGTCATATAGAGAAATTAAATATTTTTAACTCTATCTTCTCTGAGAAACTACAACAAACAGCAACTTTTACCCCGCGAATGAGTGGGGTTTTTTGTTGGTTCAACTATCGCGACTTTCAGGAATATAAGGATTACCAAGTGCGGCGGGAGGGGTAGATTTTCCAGCTAATCCTACTAAAGCTAACAGGGCAATTATATAAGGTAACATCACCAAAAATTGATAAGGAATATTCAAATTAAACGCTTGAATTCGTAATTGCAAAGCTTCTGTAGCGCCGAATAATAAACAAGCTAAAGCAACACTTACAGGATGCCATCTGCCGAAAATTAATGCAGCTAAGGCAATAAAACCTTTACCAGCACTCATGCCTTCCACAAAGAAGTTTACATGAACTAAAGTTAAATATGCTCCGCCTAAACTGGCAAGACAACCGCTAATTATCACAGCTACATAACGCACTAAACTAACAGAAACTCCCGCAGTATCGGCGGCGCGTGGATATTCTCCAACCGCCCGTAAAGATAAACCTAAACTAGTGCGAAATATTAGATATGTGGTGAGGGGAACTAAGAGGAATAAGAGGTAAATTAAGGGGTCTTGATTAAAGAACAGAGAACCGATGATTGGGATATTTTTTAATCCGGGAATGGCGATCGCATCTATTCCGGGAAGTTTTTGTGCTTGTCCACTATTAAATAAGATTCTTGCCCAAAAGGAAGTTAAACCAACAGCAGTGAGATTAATTGCTAATCCTGACACTAACTGATCGACTCTTAAACTAACGCAGAGGTAAGCGTGTAAAAGTCCGACTATTCCACCGATGACGATCGCTAATAGTAACCCTACCCAAACATTACCTGTAAAAAATGCTCCGACGGCGCTAGCAAATGCGCCAGATAATAACATTCCTTCCAAGGCAATATTAATTACTCCTGAACGTTCGGAAAAAAGTCCTCCCAAAGCGGCAAAAGCTAGGGGAACTGCGAGGCGTAAACTGGCAATTAGATAGTCGGTGAAAAAGTTTAGGTTGTCCATAAATTAAATAAATTTAACCGCAGATAAAGGCAGATGTTAGCTTTACATTTTGGCAGGGTTGACAATTCTTTCTTTTTACCACAGATGTCCACAGATGAACACAGATGAACACAGATATATTATAGATATTGTCTACTTTTACAAGTCAATAATCATAAACCTCTCTTATCTTTCCTTAGCGTTCTTTGCGTTCTTTGCGGTTCAATAAAAATCGATAATTCATAATTTTAAACCTCATCTGCGTACCCCACAGGAAGGCTGCGCCTACATCTGCGGTTTAAAAAATCCCTGAAACTTAAACTTTCTTTCCAAAGCAAAACTAATTGCAATAAATAATACAGTTAAACCTTGAATTGCATAAACCACTGTCACCGGAACATTTGCACTGCGTTGCATGACATTTGCGCCGCTACGAAGTGCGCCAAAAAATAGCGAAGTCGCCACAACTCCGGCAATATTTCCGCGACTCAAAAAGGCGATCGCGATCGCATCATACCCATATCCAGGGGAAAACTGATCGAACAAGCGATGTCTCAACCCCAGCACTTCCGAAGCACCTGCTAACCCCGCTAAACCACCCGCCAACGCCATCACCAGGATAATTGTGCGCCTCACCGACATTCCCGCATATCGCGCCGCTGTCGGGTTCATTCCTACCGCTGCGATTTGGTATCCTAAAGGCGATCGGGCCAACATTACCCACAAAACGATCGCCGCTATTAACCCAACTAAAATTCCGGCGTGGGCTTGGGTTTCAGGTAGTATAATCGGCAACCATGATGTTTTTGCAAGTAAGGGTGAATACGGGCTGGGCGCACCTGGTTCTATTAAAGGTTGTTGCACCAAGTAGCCCACCAAGTTCAACGCAACATAATTAAGTAATAAAGTAGTAATTACTTCATTTACACCTCGTACTGCTTTTAAATAGCCGGGAATTCCACCCCAAATTCCGCCAAACAAAAACCCGCCCAATAACGCTAAGGGTAGGTGAATCCACGCAGGTAATCCCGGTAAATATAACCCAACTAAGGTGCTACCAAGTCCACCCATGTAAATTTGCCCTTCTGCGCCAATGTTAAATTGTCCCGCTTTTAAGGCGACTAACACTCCAAAACCTGCCAATAATAAAGGTGCAGTTTTCGTCAGGGTGCTGCCAAAACCATAATAGTTTGTCAGTGATTCGTTGAAGAGGACTGTATAAGCGGTGACAGGATTATTTCCACTGAAGGCGATTAATATTGCACCGACGAGTAAGGCAGATACGATCGCCACAATTGGAGATAAAATTGGTAGCAGAATTGGTAAAATTGGTTGTTTTTTTGTCATCATTAAGCGTAGGAATGAGCAAATTTACATTCTAGATTTAATTTAATTTATAATATGTTTCAAATGCTAGTTACTGGAAAAAAAACACTATGAAACTGAAATTTTTAGCTAGCGCCGCCACTATCACTATTATGGGATTATTAGCAAGTCCGAGTTTATCTCAAACTGATATCAATGCTGAACTAAATGCCGAACTAAAACAAGCAGTCTGTACTCAACAATGGCGAAAAGCCATTAACATTTTAAATCGCATGAGAGCGAGAGTACCACAAATGGAAAGTCAGCTAATTAGTTATCGCCGCCAAATCCAAACTTTAGCTAATTCTAGAACGAGAATTCAACAAAATTGGCCTCCCCAATATTGTACTGTTACTGCTACAAATACTCCAGCAGCTACACCACAAACTACTCCTACTCTCCCGCCAACAATACCAGCAACAACACCAACAATTTCCGCAGTTAAAGGCGAGGTTGCTGTTAATGAAATTAGTGCTGTATTTCGGGGTAGAACTGTGCGGGGTGTAGTGGTAAATAATACTAATAATCCGGTGACAAATGTCAAAATTAATTTTGCAATTGTCCGCAATACTACAGCAGATGGAGAACCAACTGAAGAGCGAGCTGTTGAAACAGGTTCACAGGAAATTGCTGGTACTATTCCCCCTGGAGGACAGGTTAATTTTGAGGGAAGTGTGAATCAAAGAATTAGGGGTGATGCGAAGGTGGTTTCTGTGGAATGGAAAAATACAATTGATAATTCGGATGGTTCAAATCCACCGAAACTAAATCCTCAATAGCCTGTTTTTTCGGGAATTTTTGGTGTTTTTTAAACCGTAGAGACGCAGAGGACGCAGAGAGAATGAGGGGTTTAAAGGTGAATTGAAATGGTTAAATTAAGCGGCGAATTTTAGCAGCGGTTAGAGGAGAAAGTGTTAATATCAGCATACCAATTGGTAAAAGTCCGCCTTTGAATAAGTTATAATCTGCGGCGATTCTTTCCCAGGAATAACCTGCTACATACAGTCCAAATGTCACCTCAAAAGTTAGCATTAACAGCAGCCAAAGTAAGCCTATAGCTAACAACTCAAAGAGGCTTTTTGCACCAATCCATTTAATGAAAATAAGGGTAATTGTTAGAATAATCGCTGCACCTGTGAAAACTCCGATTTGTCTGGCGTGAAAATCACCGATGTAGGGTACAAGTAGCAGGGTGCGTGCGATTCCATTTGCTATTTCACCACAGATAATAATTACCCAAATTACCAGGCTTTTTAAAAGTATCATTGGGTGTTTACCTCCGATCATTTTGAATCTAAAACCTTACCACCAGTCATTAAATAACCAATTTGTTCGACAGTAGAGGTAGTTGCATCTAGGATATCCACAAATTTACCTTCATACATTACCGCAATGCGATCGCTCACCACCATCACTTCTTCTAACTCGGTGGAAATATACAAAATTGCTGCACCTCTTTCTCTTTCAGCTAACAATTTTTGCTGTACGTATTCTGTCGCACCTACATCTAAACCCCTAGTTGGTTGCATGGCGATAATTAGATCGGGATTTCCCGAAAGTTCCCGCGCTAAAACTACTTTTTGTTGATTTCCTCCTGAGAGTTGACTAACTTTAATTGCGGGGTTTTCGGCGCGAATATCGAAGTTTTCTATTGCTGAATTTGCATGATGATTAATTACCGAATATTGTAGTAACCAACTCCGACAAAAAGGGAGAAATTTAAATGCTTTGAGAATCAAATTTTTGGCAATGCTAAAACCCATCACTAAACCCATTTTTTGCCGATCTTCAGGAATGTAAGCAATGCTTTTTTTGGTTGTTTTTTTGCTAATTGTTCCGGCGTAAATTTGGCGTAAATTGGCGATCGCATCTGCTAATTCTCGCTGTCCATTTCCATCTATTCCAGCTATTCCCAAAATCTCCCCAGAACGCAATTGAAAAGAAACATCTTTTACTACCAGTAAATCCCTTTCATCTCGCACCTGTAAACCCTGCACTTCTAACAATACATCTCCAGGAGAATGAGGAGGTTTATTTAATTGAAATAATACTTCTCTTCCTACCATTAATCGTGCTAATTCCTGAGAGTTTGTCTCTTTAATGTTTAAATTTGCTACTACTTTACCTCGTTGCAAAACTGTTACCGTATCGCAGAGGTTCATCACTTCTTCTAACTTGTGGCTAATGAAGATGATTGTGCGATCGCGATCGGCTAATTGCCGTAAAATTTTCGCTAAATTTTTCACCTCTGGCGGCGTTAATACCGCTGTTGGTTCATCTAAAATTAATAACTTTGCTTGTCGATAAAGTGCTTTTAAAATTTCTACTCTTTGCTGAATTCCTACAGGTAAATCTCCAACTTTTGCTAAAGGGTCAACATCTAAATTAAATGATTTAGCTAATTGGGAAATTTCCCGACTTTTTTCTGATAAGTTCAACCTTAAATCTAACTTAGTCCCCAGAATAATATTTTCGGTGACAGTTAGTTGCGGTACTAACATAAAATGTTGGTGAATCATGCCAATTCCCCGCTGAATTGCCATCGCAGGTGAGTAAATTTGCACGGGTTTATTTTCTAAATAAATTTTTCCAGCATCTGGTTGATAAAGTCCGCAAAGGATATTCATTAATGTAGTTTTACCAGCGCCGTTTTCCCCTAATAAAGCATGAATATTACCTTTATTAAGTATTAAGTTAATATCATCATTAGCAATGAAATTGCCAAAGCTTTTAGTAATACTTTCGAGTCGCAAGTAAGTCATTTTTTTGCTGATAATTAGCTTATTAAACCGCTACAGACGCAGAGGACACATAGAGAAAAAAGAGAGAAGTTTATAAGTTTTTTCTCTCGTTACCAGGTTCAACCTGGTAATGATATCTGGGAGGTTCTACCTCCCCTACTGCAAGATATAATACTATGCTTGCTTTACACAGCGCGTACTTTTCCCATTTTCTTGACAAGCTTCAAACAGTATCTTTTTGGCTAAAATTGCCTGTTTTGTTTGCAATGCTTTTTGTTGTAAATCTTGAGGAACCATCTCGCCAAACTTTCCTATATAGAGAATTTCCGGTTTTTCTAAACCAATGGTATAAATTTCACCTTTGAGCTTATTTTTTATTGCTAAATCAGCCAGATAAGCAATGGCTAAATCAATTCGTTTCACAGCACTAGTTAATACTGATTTTGGTGCTATATTTAATTGATCGGTTGTATTGCCAAAAGTAAAAACTCCCTTTTCCGCAGCTGTTTGTAAAACCGCCGGAGAAGCATTATCTAACCACTGATAAATTACATCAACTCCTGATGAAATTAAAGCTAAAGATGCTTCTTTTGCTTTCGCCGCATCATTCCAATCACCAGTATAACTTGGGATTATTTGAATATTCGGTTTAACTGATTTAACACCTAACTGAAATCCTCTCAATTCTTCATCGGTTGCTTGAAAAGATTGTGCTGATAAATATGCGAGTTTGTTTGATTTTGTCATATTAGCGCCAATAATGCCGCAAATATAACTTGCTTGTAAATGATCTATTCGCAAAGATGCCATATTTGCACCTTGTATTGCACCATTTACGCCGACAAAAAATGTTTTAGGAAATTGGGGTGCTACTTGTTGAATTGCTGCATCAAATTGTCCCCCATGAGCAAATACTAAATTGTACCCTCTTCTAGCAAAATCTGATAAAGCTTCTGTTTGATCTGCTTGTGCTATTTTTTCGACAAAAGCAGTTTCTACTCCTAGTTTAGTTTTCGCTGTATTCAACCCTTCAAAACCAGCTTGATTCCAAGCTTTATCAGTAGTAATTCCTGGCAGTACCATCGCTATTTTGAAACTTTTGGCATCAGTAACAGCGTTAGTATTGCTAGTTGTATTACCTGCTGTTGGTGGAGTAGAATTAGGATTGTTACCACAGGCTTTTAGTAGTAAACTAGTACCAAAAGCAGCGGAAGCGTAGTAGATAAATTGTCGTCTGGGAAGTTTTTGAGACATATTGCGATCGCCTTATTTACCAACTTTAGAGACTCAACTAGTTATACTGGTAAATCTTTGTGCAGAATTAGACGGTATTCTGAGATACATTAACAATATCATCTATTTAGCTAAAACAATGAGTCGATCGCTAGTTTTAAAACAAATACCGACACAATTAATTACTGTAAAAAATTTTCTTCCTTTCGGACAAGTGATTTTTCCTAGTCAAGATGGCAAAACTTTTGATGCAGAGGACGCACAGTTAAATTTACGAAATGGCACTCCTCGATTTTATATTATGCGCCTAACTCACAGAGGACGCAAATTTCATAAAATTACTCGTCATGTTCAATGTACTCAATGTCTTGGTTCTTTAGCAGGAAAAGATTGGTTAATGGCAGTAGCTCCTCCTAATAATAACACCGATCAACCTGCGATCGAACAAATTGCTGCTTTTCGCATTCCCGGAAATTGTTTTATTAAATTAGAAGTAGGAACTTGGCACGCAGGGCCATATTTTGATCATGAATTTGTAGACTTTTATAATTTAGAACTTACTAATACCAATGTAATCGATCATTTCACTCATAATTTTTCCCAAAGTCATCAATTAGAATTCGAGTTTGTTTAAATTGCTTCGCTTTTATAAAGCCAAAAATACTTAACCGAGTAGTATTTAATTCGATCCCCCCTAACCCCCCTTAATAAGGGGGGAACCGGATTTACGATCCCTCGCTAAATAAACAGCGAACCATCTTTTAGCTTCCCCCTTTTTAAGGGGGACGGGAGGGGGATCAAAAACGCTTAAGCTTATAACTAGCAACTTGGATTATTAGACTAGTCTTCCCTATCTATCACTTCCCCACAAACAATTTCATAACCCCAATTTGGATTTTGATTGGCAAGCTTTTTCGCTGCGTCATATTCACCTAAATAGCAAAGTTCTGCTAGCAGTTGATATCCCTCTTCTTTCTGCTTTTGCAGTCTTTCCCGACGCAACTTTTCTCTTTCATCATCTGAAAGGGGAGTGCGTCCTAAATCCAAGGCATCAATTTGGTTAATTTGTTTCATCTTTATAGCTCTAAAAAGGAATTAAGTCTACTAATTCACCATCAACAATTGCGTATCCCCATTCCGGGTGTTCCGTAATTTGCTTTTCCACTAATTTTTTACCCATAGGAGTTTTGTAAACTGCTTTTAGAGTATCAATATTAGGAACATCGCTGGCTGAATCTGGCTTTTTTTGGGTAACTTTTTGCTCATTATGATTTATTTGAGCGAGACTTTGGTAGCTAGAAGATTCTAGGGAAAATTGGGGTGATACTGCTGTCAGTTTTTGCATGACACTCTCTTTTGTAATAGCAGGTCTATCTGTAAAAGATGGTGGTAAATAAGGGGTTTTTATTCCTGATTTTTTGGCTTTAATTGCTTCGTCGGCAATGCGATCGCATTTCCTTAAAAAACCCTCCCACAAATCCTTACCCAAAACCGGATTTCGCAAATCAGAACGCGCTTTAGATACAGCAACTTCTAAAGGTTCACCTTTTTGGACATAATATTGGATGCGTTCTTCTTCAAAAGCCGGATAAGCTATTCCTATTTCAATTTCCCAATCGCGCTTAACTTTTTGACTTTCTCCTAACGGAATTCCTTGGACAAATTCATCCCAAAATGGCGATACTATACCTTTAGTTATCCCATCTATTATTTTAAACACCCAATCCGCCGGATTGTAAAAACCTTTTTCCTTGGCATATTCTAACAAAAGTTTTTGAAATTCGGCAAATTGTTCATGACTTTTCCAAGGGCCATTAAATTGATAGTTAGGTGTAACTTTTACGGCAATGGGTGGACGTTGCCACGGTACATTTAGTTCGGTTTTTTTCACCGCATTTGGTTGAATTGTTTTAAAAATAACAGTTTCCTCAAGAGTATTGCTCTTTAACTCATGTAAAAGTTCATGTAACTTTTCCTCTAACGCTTCTAAATTTAGCCAAAATTCTAAAGCATTACTTTGCTGTTCAACTAATCTTTCTTTCAGCAAATTTCGCTCAATTAATTCTTTTCGTGCTAATTCCTGTTCTCTGCTATTTAACCCAGTTTCTTGTTCTATTTCTTGGACGCTAATTTTGAGCCAATCATAGGGATTATTTGATCGCGATCGCCATTGCAAAAGGTGACAAAAAAATATACAAGATGTCACGCTACCAGTTACTTTTGCTAATCTTGGATAATAAACTGCTGTTTTGCCTAGATCGCTTAAAAATACACCGATTTTCACTCGTAAATACTCCGATTATTTTTAATCATTGTTTATAGCATCAAATCTTATTTTAGTTGTTTCCTTGATTGTTCTTGCATGGCAATCGCGATCGAAGCTGAGACTGATTGTTTCAAAGGCTAAGAAGTTAGTAGTATTACGTAAATTTTATCTAAAATTAGTTTTTAATGTGAAGTTATCATCAAGAATTTATGAATTTAAGGTTAAGCTTGTGTAGTAATACCGAATTTCTCTAGCGCGGCAAAAACAACCGTAAGGAGTCAGAGTATGAGTAGGGCAAGTTTGCTAGCAATGTCGGCAGCACTTGGCGTTACCGCAGGTAGTCTGGGACTAGCAATACCTGCATTCGCTGTTGAGTTAACACTAGTGCAAGACCCTGTAGAACTAAGCAGCTGGACAGATTTAGGATGGAAAGTGGAAGGTCGTGCAGGCGCACCTTTTGGAGAAGATTATGAATTTGCGATCGGCCCAAATGGTGCCCAAGCGAACAATACCGGACAAATTTACCGAGATTGGAACAATGGCGAACTAGTAGATTGGTCATTTAATTGGAATGGTCAAACTGCTAAATTTACTCTAGGTGGTGAAAACATTTCCTACTCTTTGTCTAATCCTTCACCTAACATTTTTAATGCCTTTTCTTTGCTGACAAATGTTGATACCAGAAGTTACAATGCTCCGGTTTTGGGAAAGGAAAGAGTAGAAGAGGGAACTCAAATCGATTTAATAGTTAAAACCCTTAACGGTCAAAATGCAACTGATACATCAGGAATATTAAATAGCGTTTTTAGCAGTTCTATTGGACAAGCAGCAGAAGCCAAAAGTTTGAGTCAAAAATTCTTTTCTAGTCCTGAAGCAATTACATCTTTAACGGGAACGGTGAAGATGAGTTGGTTAAATATTGATCCCAATGAAATTAAAGCTCGTTCTCGCGTTTCTTTTCAAATTCAAGGTTACGATTTTCAGGGACAAAGTTCCATTCCTGAACCAACTTCAACATTAAGTTTATTAGCTTTTGGTGCTTTTGGTGTTAGTTCACTAATTAAACGCCGCAGCCTAAGTTAAAAGAGATTCTCATAGTAACGCAAGTTGCAAGTTATTAATTCTTTCGGAGTTCCCCCGTGATGTTAATAGCGAAGCTTCCGCTGGTTCCCCCCTTATTAAGGGGGGCGGAGGGGGGATCTTCGGCTGTGATTACTAGATTTAGATCCCCCCAACCCCCCTTATTAAGGGGGGCTAAGAAAGAGTCAGACTTATAACTAGCAACTTGAGTTAGTAGCTAAAATCAGGCAAACTATCAAATAGTGAAATTTGCCTGATTAGCTGTTAAAATAAGAAAATCAAAACCAACAGCAACAACAGCTTTATGGAAGAAAAAATACTCACGGCGGCTGAATATGTTGATACAATATCTCAATTGGTAGATTTGTCGATCGACCCCGAACATCGCCCAGGTGTAATCCAAAACTTTGAGCGAATTATGGCGATCGCTAAATTAGTTACAGAATTCCCGATACCAGAAGATCTCGAAGCTGCACCCATATTTGAACCATAATCAAAAGCAATCTAGATTTATCTGTAGAATCAATCCAAAATCTAAAATCTAAAATTTAAAATCGAATGGCTTACGGTTTTCCTGATGCTACCCAAATCGCTGAAGTAGTTAGACAAAAAGAAGTTTCCGCAAAATCAATTGTCGCAGCATCTTTAGCCAGAATTGCTGACCGAAATTACAAGTATAATTGCTTTACTAAGGTCATAGCTGAAAACGCTTTGGTAGAAGCAGAAAAAATTGACCAAGCTATTACTGAAGGCAAAGACCCTGGCATTTTAGCCGGAGTTCCTTTTGCAGTTAAAGACCTTTTTGATGTTGCCGGAATCACAACTTTAGCTGGGTCAAAAATTAACGCGGAAAATCCTCCAGCTACCCGTGATGCTACCGCAGTTGCTAGGTTAAAAAAAGCAGGTGCAATACTTGTTGGCGCATTAAATATGGACGAGTACGCCTACGGTTTTGTCACCGAAAATAGCCACTATGGGCCTACTCGAAACCCGCACAATCTTAACTGTGTTGCTGGTGGTTCTTCTGGCGGTTCCGCTGCTGCTGTCGCCGCTGGACTCGTACCCATTACTTTAGGTTCTGACACCAACGGATCGATTAGAGTACCTGCCGCTTTTTGTGGAATTTTTGGTTTAAAGCCTACTTATGGTCGTTTGTCTCGGTCTGGCGCGTTCTTATTCGCTTCTAGCTTCGATCACATTGGCCCTTTTGCTCGATCGGTCAGAGACCTTGCCGCCATTTTTGATGTTTTGCAAGGCGAAGACAACAGCGATCCCGTTTGCACGAAAAGACCTCCAGAACCTTGTTTACCGCAATTAAATCGGGGAATTGAAGGTTTAAGAATTGCCATTGCTGACGAATACTTTGCCGAAAATGCGGAGCCCGAAGTATTAGCAGCAGTCGCCAAAGTTGCTATCGCTTTAAATACTACTGAAATAGTAACTATTCCCGAACCACATCGGGCAAGGGCAGCGGCATTTATTATTACTGCTAGTGAAGGTGCAAATTTACATTTAAAAAATATCAAATCTCGCCCCCAAGACTTTGATATTGCCACACGCGATCGCTTTATTGCCGGGGCATTAATTCCTGCTAATTGGTACATTCAAGCCCAGAAATTTCGACGTTGGTATCGCGATCGTTTGCGAGAAATTTTCACCAATGTAGATATAATTATCGCCCCGACCACACCTTGCGCCGCCCCGCAAATTGGTCAACAAAAAATGGTAATTGCTGGGGAAGAAATGTTAGTTCGTCCTAACTTAGGATTATTTACTCAACCTTTATCTTTTGTCGGTTTACCAATAATTTCTGTACCCCTACAACGTCCCGGCGAACTACCTTTAGGCGTACAAATTATCGGCGCACCTTACAAAGAAGCATTGATTTTAAGAGTTGCAAAATACTTAGAAGCTCAAGGCATTGTTTCTGCGCCAGTTGTACAGTAACGGAATAAGGGGACAAGGGGATGGGGGAAGTTAATCAACGCAAAATTCGATCGGGATTTACGGATTTACAGGATTTCTTGATTAATCATCTTGCTCATCATCTAAATCATAAAATCCTGAGCAAGGCTTTCTTAATTAATCCTGATTATCCTGTAAATCATCAAATCCCGATCAAGACTTTCTTCTGTCCTGCGATCGATCGCAAGCTTTCTTCGCTCTCTCCCGCGCTTTGGCTAAAACTTCCTTTTCATCCACTGTCAAAATTTGGCGATTTTGCATCACAATTTCCCCGTCTACCATCACAGTATGTACATCTGAGCCTCTAGCTGAATAAACTAAAATTGCGATCGGATCGTGCAACGGGGTCATGTGTGGAACTTGGGTATCAATTAAAATTAAATCAGCTAAAAAACCTGGTTGAATCGCACCTAAAGAATCACCCATACCGATCGCTTTTGCACCACCTCTCGTTGCCATGCGAAACACATCTTTTGCTATTAAAATATCTGGCTGACGAGTAACAACTTTGTGCAAAAGTGCCGCATCTTTCATAGTTTGAATCATGTCTTGAGTGTTGTTACAAGCAGGCCCATCACACGCCAATCCAATGTTAATATTTTTGGCTCTTAATTGAGGAATTGGCGCTACTCCAGAAGCTAAAATCATATTACTGGTGGGGTCGTGGATGACGTGAGTATTAGTTTCAGCAATTAACTCAATGTCGGAGTCAGAAAGGTGAACGCAATGATTTAACATTACCTGTTCTCCCAATGCTCCCACATCTGCTAACATTTCAACGTTACTTTTGCCCGTGCGCTTTCTTACTAAGTCGTTGTACTCTGGAGTTTCGGAAGTATGGAGGTGAAGGGGAACATTTTTAGTTTGGGAAATTTGGACGGCATCTTCAAAAGCTTGGGGACTGGAACTCCAAGGAACTAAAGGGCCTACACCAACGCGAGTTCGGCTAGTTTGACAATGACAAATTAAGTGTTCGGAACGGCGCACGCTCTCGGAACGAGTTTCCAAAAAACCGTCAAAAAAGTTTTCGTCATTTGTGCAACGAAATAAGATGGAACGAATACCCGTTTTATCTAAACTATTGACAGCAATTTCATCTACACCGTCGCTGTAATGGGGGGTAAAAAACACTTCGCAAATAGTAGTGTTGCCTGCTTTCAAATTTTCGATCGCGCCCAATTCCATACTAACAGCGTAATCTTCTGGCTCAAAAGCTTGCATGAGGGGAATTTGCGCTTCTGAAAGCCAGTGTAACAAAGTGCGATCGCTGCCCAAAGAACGCCCTAAAATCATACACAAATGGGTATGAGCGTTGATGAAGCCCGGACAAACTAACATTCCTGTTGCATCTATTTCTTGATAAACATCGCTAATTTCAGGTTGACCGCTGCCAACAGCAACAATTTTGTTTTCTGCAATTAAAATATATCCATTGTCGATGATTGTCCCAGCATCATCGCTAGTTAGAATCGTTCCCCCGGAAATTAGCCAATTAGACATTTGTCATTTGTCCTTTGTAAATCTTAACTTCTGATCAATAACTAATGTTTAATGTTTTTTTGTCATCCTCCTATGGGAACACTAATATTAAAGAGTTGATGAGTTGAGTTGATAAATATGGAATTAACTAATATTAGCACTAAGATTCCTGGCTATCGCATTACCGAGCCATTGTATGTAGGCTCTAAAACTCTGGTATATAGAGCAATTCGGGAATTAGACGAGCAACCTGTAGTTATCAAACAACTCAGGCAGGAATACCCTACCTTTAAGGAGTTGTTGCTATTTCGGAATCAGTACGCGATCGCCAAAAATCTGGATTTGCCTGGAGTGATCCGCTGCTACAGTTTAGAAAACTACCGCAACAGTTATCTCCTGATAATGGAGGATTTTGGCGGCATTTCTTTAAAAGAATACATATCACATCGGATGCTTGATTTAGCCGAGTTTTTGCCGATCGCTTTACAAATTGTTACTGCTTTAGATGGTCTTTACAGCGAGCGAATTATTCATAAAGACATCAAACCTGCAAATATTCTGATTAATCCAAATACCAAACAAGTTAAACTTATTGATTTTAGTATTGCTTCCCTACTTCCCAGAGAAACTCAGGAAATCAAAGGTACTAACGTTTTTGAAGGTACTTTAGCCTACATTTCTCCAGAACAAACTGGACGGATGAACCGAGGAATTGATTATCGTACCGATTTTTATTCCTTAGGAGTAAGTTTTTACGAATTACTAACTGGGAGACTTCCTTTTCCCACACACGATCCAATGGAATTGCTTCATTCTCATCTTACCAAACAACCGATCGCAGTCCAAACTTTAAATCCGACAATTCCCTTGGTAGTATCAAACATTATTGACAAATTAATGGCAAAAAATGCCGAAGATCGTTATCAAAGTGCTTTAGGAATTAAACATGATTTAGAAAATTGTTTAAATCAATGGCAAGAAACAGGGAAGATTGAATTATTTGAGTTAGGTAAACGGGACATTTGCGATCGCTTCGTCATTTCCGAAAAACTTTATGGTCGTCAAGAAGAAGTTAACACATTATTAGCTGCGTTCGAGAATCGCGTGAGTCAAGGTAATAGCGAACTCATACTTGTCGCGGGATTTTCAGGTATTGGTAAAACAGCCGTTGTCAACGAAATTCACAAACCAATTGTCCGACAAAAAGGCTATTTTATCAAAGGAAAATTTGACCAATTTCAGCGGAATATTCCCTTTTCTGCCTTTGTGCAAGCCTTCCGAGATTTAATGGAACAATTGCTCAGTGAAAGTGATGAAAGGCTCCAACAATGGCAGAAAAAAATCTTAGCAGCTTTGGGAGAAAACGGTCAAGTAATTATTGAAGTTATCCCCGAACTAGAACAAATTATTGGTCAACAACCAGCAGTTCCCGAACTATCAGGTGAAGCAGCACAAAATCGCTTCAATCTCCTATTTAAAAAGTTTATTCAAGTCTTCGCAACTCAAAACAATCCCTTGACAATTTTTATTGATGACTTGCAATGGACAGACTCCGCTTCCTTGAAACTAATCCAATTATTAATGAGCGAAAGTGATACTGGTTATTTATTATTAATTGGAGCTTATCGAGATAATGAAGTTAATCCGACACATCCGTTAATTTTAACTTTAGAAAAATTGCAAAAACTTGGAGTAACCGTCAACACAATTACTCTGTCTCCTTTAACTTTATTAGACTTGAATCAGTTGATTGCTGACACCCTAAACTGTCCATTAGACTTAGTACTTCCCCTGACAGAACTAGTGTATCAAAAAACTCAAGGTAATCCATTTTTTAGCAATCAATTTATCAAATATTTATATGAAGAACAGGTAATTAGTTTTAATTTTGAACTTGGCTATTGGCAATGTAACATAGCGGAAGTCAGGGCATTAGCGCCAACAGATGATATTGTGGAATTTATGGGACAACAACTACAAAAATTACCCCAAAATACCCAAAATGCCTTGAAACTTGCAGCTTGTATTGGTAACGAATTTGATTTGCATACATTAGCGATCGTCGCCCAAAAAACCTCCGCAGAAATCGCCACTGATTTATGGATAGCACTACAAGAAGGATTGATCGTTCCCAAAAATGAAGTTTACAAATTTTTCCAACAACATGAATTAGAAAAGGTCAATTCTGCTTTATCAATTAATTCAAATAAGGCGGCTACTTATAAATTTTTACATGATAGAGTACAACAAGCCGCTTATTTTTTGATTCCCCAAGCTCAGAAAAATTCCACCCACCAGCAAATAGGCAAACTGCTTTTACAAAATATACCCCTTGCAGAAAGGGAAGACAATATTTTTGAAATTGTCAACCATCTCAACATCGGTGCTAATGAAATTACAATTGAATCAGAAAAAGCAGAATTAATTCAACTTAATCGTGTTGCTGGACACAAAGCAAAATTAGCTACAGCGTATGAACTTACTGCTAAGTATTTAAATATGGCTTTAGATTTGCTGAGTGAAGATTGCTGGGAAACAGAATACGATCGGGCAATTAATGTTTATTTAGAAGCGATCGAAGCAGAGTATTTAACCGCTAACTTTGAGAAAGCGGAATCTTTAGCAGAAATAGCTCACAAATTCGCTAAAGAAGAGCTAGATAAAGTAAAAATTTATGCCAAACAATTGTTACTTTTAATCACTCAAAATCGGCTGGCTGAAGTATTAAAAACAGCAACAAATGCTTTGCAAATTTTAGGAGTTGATTTACCAGAAAATCCCGATGCGCCATCTACTTTGGTAAGCAAACTTCAGGAAGATATGATTAGTCAGGGAATTCAACAAATTGAAGATTTATCTCGCTTAGATTTGATGACCGATCCCACTAAATTGGAAGCAATGCGAATTCTCATGATTTTGTTTGCTCCAGTTTTGATTGGCTATCCTCATCTGATGCCACTTTTAGGTTTTAAAATGGTGGATTTGTGCGTTAAATATGGCAATTCACCATTAGCAACCTTTGCTTATGTTTTTTATGGTTGGTTACTTTGTGGTGTGCTGGGAGATATCGAAGCAGGATATAAATTTGGTCAATTAGGTGTGAATTTGTTATCGCAATTTAGTATCAGCGAAATTAATTGTCGCACTGAAGAAGTATTTTATGGATTTGTTAAACATTGGAAAGATCATTTATCAACAACTCTCGATCCTTTGCTGAAATCATTTCAAGCTGGAATTGATGTAGGAGATTTGGAATATGCAGGTTACAGCGCCACTATTTACTGCCACAATCTCTTTTTTCTCGGTCAACCTTTGGATTCTGTGACTCAGGAACAAGAAAAGTATATTAATGTAATGCGGAAAAATAAACAAGAATTCTTGATTCGTCACACCAGTATTATTCGTCAGTTAGGGTTACAATTCCAAGGAAAATCTGAAGCAAAATATCAACTGATTGGCGAAAGTTTTCATGAAGTGAGGATGATGCCAGAGTTGATAGAAAAGAAAACAGTGATGTCCATCTTTTCTGTCTACAGCTGCAAAGCGATGCTTTGTTATTTCCTAAAAGACTTTCAGCAAGCTTTGGCAAATGCGCGATCGGCAAATGAATATGTCATAGCTGTTGGCGGTATGAATGTCTTTGCTGAACACTACTTTTATTATTCCCTTACTTTACTAGCTTGTGCCAATACAGCAGCAGAAGATACTCTTAGCGTCTATTTAGAACAAGTCAAAAATAATCAAGAAAAAATGCAAGTTTGGGCAAATTCTGCACCGATGAACTATCAACATAAATATGCTTTGATCGAAGCAGAAAAGTTACGAATTTTGGGAAAAAATTGGCAAGCCGCAGAATTATATGACCAAGCGATTCTAGGTGCAAAACAACAAAACTATCTGCAAGAAGAAGCTTTGGCTAATGAACTTGCAGCCGAGTTTTATTTCAGTCAAGGACGTGACAAGTTGGCTCAAGTTTATTTAGTTGATGCTTACTATGCTTATGAACGCTGGGGAGCAAAGATAAAAATTCAGGATTTAGAACAACGATATCCGCAACTAATTAGCTCAATCCTAGAATCAGAAAAACTCTATCTTCAGTCAGTACAAACCACCATAAATAATAACTCTTTTGTCCAGGATACTAATACTCAAACCTTAATTACACAAGAAAGTTCTAGTACTTCTGAATCTCTAGATTTACTAGATTTAGCAGCAGTGGTTAAAGCTTCTCAAGCATTGTCTGGAGAAATCCAACTCGATCGCTTATTGGCTAAATTGATGCAAGTAGTAATGGAAAACGCAGGTGCAGATCAAGGAATTTTAATACTTAACAGAGAGGGAAGTTTAGAAATAGTCGCTCGTTGTTTTGGTTCACGAGATTTCTATCAGTTAAGTGTACCTGTTGAATCAAGTTTTGAGATCCCTTTGCCTGTAATCAATTTCGTTAAACGCACCCAAGAAACTCTATTAATTAACGATCCTCTGAGCCATACTTCCTTTGCCACAGATGCTTATTTTATGGATCATCAACCTAAGAGTTTCTTGTGTACTCCGATACTCAATCAGGGCAAATTAATTGGTATACTTTACTTAGAAAATAACCTAACTTGTGGAGCATTTACGAGCGATCGCTTAGAAGTCCTCCAACTACTTTCTTCCCAAGCCGCCATTTCTTTAGAAAATGCCATCCTTTACAGCACTTTAGAACAAAAAGTAGCAGAACGTACCCAAGAACTTTCTCAAGCGTTAGAAGATTTGAAAACAACTCAAAAAAGGCTTGTAGAATCGGAAAAAATGGCAGCTTTAGGTAGCTTAGTAGCGGGAGTAGCACACGAAATTAATACCCCAGTTGGCACTAGCATTACCGTAGCTTCTACCTTAGCTGATGCTACTCAATCATTTATGAATGCCGTCGAACAAGGACAATTAAAGCGATCGACTTTAAACAACTATTTGGAGGTAGCCAGCGAAAGTACAGATTTGATTTTACATAATCTCCAACGTGCGGGAGAATTAATTCAAAGCTTCAAACAAGTAGCTGTCGATCAAACTAATTTAGAAAAACGTACTTTTGGCGTAATATCTTATTTAGAGGAAGTTTTACTTAGCCTTGCACCCCAATTTAAACAAGCCGATCATGTTTTAACAATAGAAGGCGACGAAACGATCGCCATTGATAGTTATCCTGGTGCATTGGCACAAATTGTTACCAATTTAGTAGTAAATTCCCTCACCCACGCCTATCAACCGGGAGAATGCGGAAATCTACGATTAGAAATTTCCCAACTGAATCAAGAGGTAATCGTTCAGTACAGTGATGATGGTTGTGGTATTCCTGAAGAAAATTTGGATAAAATTTTCAATCCATTTTTTACTACAGCCAGAAACCAAGGAGGTAGCGGTTTAGGGTTACATATCGTTCACAATTTAGTTACTCAAAAACTCCAAGGAACGATCGATGTTAGTAGCAAACCTGGTTTGGGAACACTATTTATTATGAAATTCCCTCTTTGATATCATGTCCGGTCAATTACCCCCACTGTAGAGACATTGCGTGCAACATCTCTACAGGGTTTCTCAAAACTCAGAACATATCCAAATTTTAAAAATCAAAATCTCATTTATTGTAGAGGATAAGTCGATGATGTTGCATCAAGATCACAACAAAAAAGTTCAGTCAGATGATTGCAATGACGATTTTTTGATATTAGAAGATGAGACTACTTTAGTCGATACCGAAGTTAATGCTTGGAAAGTTGCGATCGTAGATGACGATCCAAGTGTCCACCAAGCGACAAAGTTAGCCTTAAAAAACTTTGTTTTTGAGAATAAATCATTAAATTTTCTCTCAGCATATTCCGGTTTGGAAGCAAAGCAATTAATGGCGAAAAATCCTGATATTGCTTTCATTTTGCTAGATGTGGTTATGGAAACCAACGATGCTGGGTTACAGGTGGTGCGGTATGTCCGCGAGGAATTAAATAATCAGAACGTTCAAATTATTTTACGTACAGGTCAACCAGGGGAAGCGCCAGAGGAATCGGTGATTGTTGCCTACAACATCAACGATTATAAACTTAAAACAGAACTAACCCGACAAAAACTGATTACCACTGTAATTTCAGCTTTACGTACTTACCAAAATGCGATCGCCCTAGAAACCCAAGCTAAAAACTTAGCTCAAGCTTTGCATACTTTAGAAAAGACTCAACTTCAGCTAATTCAAAGCGAAAAAATGTCTACTTTGGGTCATTTAATCACTGGGATTGCTTACGAAATTAATAATCCCTTGGGATGGATTTCTGGTAACTTGAGTTCACTAGAAGAAACAGTAACAAATTTATTGAACGTAGTTGAGTTGCATCATCAAAAATGTCCTAACACCTGCG
Organism: [Phormidium] sp. LEGE 05292; assembly: GCF_015207735.1. Taxonomy (GTDB): domain Bacteria; phylum Cyanobacteriota; class Cyanobacteriia; order Cyanobacteriales; family Aerosakkonemataceae; genus Floridanema. The sequence goes on along the minus strand of NZ_JADEWG010000024.1, from coordinate 27,440 downwards.
CTGATATTAAATCAAAAATCGACGATATTGACCTAGAATACCTTGGCGATGACTTACCTAAAATGATTGCTTCCACAAAGGAAGGAGTCGATCGCTTACACCAGTTGAGTCACAGTTTACACACCTTTGCCATAAATAATACAGGTACTAAGATTCCACTGAATATTCATGAATGTATCGACAGCACTCTGCTGATCGTTAAACATCGCTTGAAAGCCAATAACAATCATCCGGTAATTGAAGTAGTGAAAGATTATGGCAATATACCTTTGGTTGAAAGCGTTCCTGGACAATTAAATCAAGTATTGATGAATCTGCTCAACAATGCTATTGATGCAGTCAAACAATCTAATCAAGGACGCAGTTTTGCAGATATTCAAGCAAATCCCAATCGCATTACTATTCAGACAGCCTGGAAAGATGAAACACATATTGTCATCCGCATTAAAGATAACGGCGTGGGGATGTCCGAAGCAATTAAACAACAAGCTTTTGAACCATTTTTTACCACGAAACCTAATGCACAGGCTAGCGGATTAGGATTAGCGATCGCACGTCAAATTATAGTCGAAAAACATGGCGGCAGTATAGAAGTGACATCATCCCCAGGAGAAGGTTCTGAGTTTGCGATCGTCCTGCCAATCAATTAGAAAGCTGCATGAGATCGCTGCAAATCTGTAAAAGTTCTCCATTCGATTTTGGGATTTTTCATCCTTAAATCCCAAATCAATTTATCACTAAATATAAAAAAAATAGCCTGATTGCGCTAATGCAACCCCTGGATTCAGCATTAGCTGAACAAAATGGTACTTCTGATTTCCCAGCGTACTTCGTCTACTCGGCTGGCAAAGAAAAGTATTTAGGTTACGATCCAATTGTCAACAAAGTTGGTGATGCCACAAACATTGCTAAATTTGATGTAGCACCAACAGCAGACAGTTTTACTTTCTTCAATTAAGCATAATGTAGAGACGTTATATATAACGTCTCTACAAAGTTTTCCATTAAAGATAGTATGTCTAATTAACCGGACATAATATAACAGGCAAAAACTGAAGTTTCCTAACTTAAAGGAAACTTCAGTTTAATTTTCTACTTTACGACTACGACAAACTCCCTTAATAACTTGATCTTGCTGACCATAACTGATATTGATAATTTCTCCAGTTTTTGTCACAATAGTAGCTTGGGTTGGAGAAACAGTAGTAAACAAACCACCTGTTTGATAAGCACTACTTTCTGCTTCAGAACGCTGTCTTCCAATGAGTTGTTGCCAACCACCTAAACGCGGATTTTTATCATCTTTCCTCGCAGTACAGGCTAACAATTCCTCTTGACTTTGCTCGGCATTTTTTCTGTCTGATGGCTCTGTTTGAGCATAGATAGGGAGAACTAAACTATTCAAAGTAATAGCAATTGCGCTGATCAGGGCTATTTTCATATCCAGTTTGGGCTTTAAGTTAATTAAACTAACGATCGCATTCAGAGTAGCTTTGTTCCCAGTTCCTTGCCTAAATATGATAAATCACCGCTACGAATTTAACTTCATAGCGGTACAAGATGTCAAACTTTTAAGCAATTTAAAATTACAAAGTCTATGAATCCCGGCTTCTGACCCTGGTGCAAGATCTGAAGTTTACCACATACCTCTGACTGGTTCAGTAGTACCTGTACTTGTGTTAGTTGTAGGTGTAAATGAAATCGCTAAAAGTTTCTTCGTTCCTGTGTATGTTAAGTCGCCTTCTGGAGAGATTTCACCAGTACGAGTAACTGCTAATACTCCTTCTGCGGGAATCTGTTGAGATTGACCTGCTCTGATAGTAGTTAAAGATACTTTATATCCTCCGGTTTCTGTGTTTTCCGTAATCCGACCAACCAAAGCGTAACGTCGTCCGTCATCTGTTGTAATGTTCAAAATTGCGGTTTTAGCTTGTCTGGTATCAACGGTGACGCGGCTGATTTTGACAGTTCTATTTTCCCCATTTTCTTCTAAAGTTATTTCTCCCGATCCCTGGTAAGTAATGAGTGCTTGGGCTAGAAGTTGTGGTTCAGTAGGTTGAGCATTTACTACTTCTGATTTAGTAAATCCTACAGTATAGGCAGTTAGAGCAACAATGGTTAATACCTTGGCGATTTGTTTCATAAGTAAAATCTATCTCCATGAAAAATTTTTCTTAAAGTGCATCATTTGCACTCATCAAACTGCTTTGGTGAGGTTAGTTATTACAAAAAGCTGTTGTTAAACTAATTTAGCTAACTGCATAGAATATTACTATAGGCTGCCCTGTTTGTAAACAGTTATTTTTGACTTACTTACTTCCTATAAGTTTTTTATTTTTATTATGTAATATAACTAGTTTGGGAAAGTATTAGCTATTTTAGCAGTCAAATTTAATGTTTTTTCATTTGTGTAAGGGAGGATTTTACTCAACTTTATCCCCCCAATTGTAGCTATTAACTATTTACTGAGTTTAATTTTAGATTTTAGATTTTAGATTTTAGATTTAAAATTTGCTAATCCAAAATCCAAAATCCAAAATCTAAAATTGTTTTAGCTGTTAACCAGATGTTCGATCGCATCTGGATGAGTTGGCAATTCACCAGTAATTACCTCACAACCAGAATCCGTAACTAACACATCGTTTTCAATGCGAATTCCCCGAACATCAGAGAATTGTGCCAAGCGATCCCAATCCACAAATTCTTGGAAAGATTCTCTGCGATCGGGATAATTCAAAAGTGAAGGAACTTGATAGAAACCAGGTTCAATACTGACCAACATTCCCGCTTGCAAAGGACGATCCAAACGGAGGAATTTTAAGCCAAAGCGATCGCTTCTTGTCCGCCCCAACTCATAACCCGATAAATCGCCTAAATCCTCCATATCATGAACATCTAAACCAATTAAATGCCCAATTCCATGCGGGAAAAATGCCGCATGAACATCATTTTCCACCAACTCTTCCACATCACCTTTTAAGATGCCCAATTGTACCAACCCATAAGTAAGAGTTGTCGCCGCCTGAAGATGAATATCCTTGTATTCCACCCCTGGAGCAATTTTAGCGATGCAAGCATCATGGGCCGATCGCACCACCTCATAAATATCACGTTGCGTTGGTGAAAACTTACCAGAAACAGGCCAAGTGCGCGTCACATCAGAAGCCCACCCCAGCGCCGTTTCCGCGCCCACATCCACCAGCAACAAATCCCCATGATTTAAAGCCCGGTAATGCTGTTCGTTGTGTAGCACTTCTCCATGAACAGTCACAATGCTGTTATAAGCACAGTTCATTTGCTGGGCGAAAATCACATTTTCCATTGCCGCCCGTACTTCCGCCTCAAATTTGGCGTGACGAGTCGCCGCCATTCCCGTCCGATGCGCCTGTACCGTGCAAGCAGCAGCTTTGCGTAACTCAGCTATAGCACCAGCATCATGGCAAAGGCGCAATTGGACAATAGCATAAGCCAATTCCCAGTCAATCCAACTCAAGGAACTAGCCGAATACAGCCAACGATGTAGCATATTTGACTGTTGCTGTTGCAGGTAAACATCCTGAACCGGAATCGTAGCACTACTGTATGCTCTCGACCATAATTCTGACATTGGGAAAGCAATATTTGCCCCAATCAGTTCCGCAACTTCTTCCCTGAGTAACTTTTTCCCATGCCACAGTTCATCATCTAAACTGGGGTCATCCATGTACAGTTCCAGCGTCCCTGGTGGTTCCATGCGAATCGCCACATTTTCCAGGGGTATACCAGCAAAGTAAAGAAAATGACTGCTGGCGCGAAAAGGTAACTTATTTCCCGGAAAATTCCGCGAACTGCGAACCCCTGACCAGAGGACGACCGGAAAATTAATCATCTTAAAGAGTTTTTGCCGTCTTTTGCGGAGAGTATCAGCAAGGGAAACCCGACTGCCATTAGTCTCCGCCCAAGAAGCTGTTTGTGTCAGCATAAAAGGAAAATTGTTAATTGACTCCGCTGGCCTTTCGATCGTGAGTTGCATTATCTGAACTAACCCTCCGGGAGCATATCTCTTTGTCAGAATAACAAAAGAGTTAAGTTTGAGAGTAGGACAAAAGAATGACTCCTCAACCCAATACTGCCCAAAACAGCATCAAGTTTAGTGATTGGTCAATTGTACAACTACCGGGATTGAGTGCCCAAGACTGCGCCCAACTCTCGGAATGTGGGATTAATACTACTGTGCAATTGTTAGTAAAAGCAAATACCTCAGAAAAAAAATTAGCCTTAGCCAATCAACTACAGAAACCCATACATCACGTCCAAAAATGGGTAGCATTAGCAGATTTAGCCCGCATTCCCAGCGTCGGTTGTCAATATTGTGGCTTACTCTTACACGCTGGCATTGCTTCAGTCAACCAATTAGCCCAAAGTTCCGCCCACAAAGTACATCAACAAATTTTAAAATTACAAGTTTCCACCATGCAGCGTCGTGACCTTTGTCCCCCTGTCGAAGAAGTTTCTTGTTGGATTCAACAGGCGAAAACTCTTTTGCGAAAATGAGGTACAACAAGCAAGCTAAGGGGGTATCCAGTGAACTCATTTCGTGATTATAAAAATAGAGCTTCTCAGTACATCACTTTTGTTGATTCAGAGTTTTATCCAGACTATTTAGCTCAAGCACCAGCACTTTACGGTAGCCTACTAGAAAAATTTGCTGAATTAGTTCAGACTGCTAATAGTTCTGCCAATCTCCTGATTAACATCACCGAATTAAACGATCCATTACGTATTCAACTACTCAGAATCTTTCGCAAATATGCCTCACCAGATACATCTGTCGAAATGCTAAAAATCAAGAAAAATATTCCCAACATAATCAAAGATTACGGGAATAGATTTCGAGATATACAAGAAGTTAGCGAAAAATTTGCCAGTCGTCCAAAACCAGATGAAGCATTAATGGCTATCCTCATGGAATATAAGGATCGTGGCAAAAAGGGATATGAATTAACTGAGGCTTTTTTCTTATGGTTTGAGGCTCATTTTGGCTCAGAATATCTTATTCAAGGCCCTGTACGTGCGGGAAAAGACGTGCTACTCAATAAAGTTTTGCAGAATTGGAAATCTAAAACTCCAGCAGACATTTTTATTTCTCGTAACGATCGCACTCCCCTAGTTGTAGGTTTTGCTCGTTACGATACAGACCGAGGAGGAGGACAGGAGGACGATCGCATCAGTGGAAATCGAGATAAAGTTACACAAATTCTTGAATATGCCGAAACCTACAAAATTCCCCTAAAAATACTTTTTCTTAATGATGGCCCAGGACTAACTCTTGGTTCAATGTGGAATGATTATGCAGATTTGGAAGACAATGGACAAGGAAAAGTAATGGTATGTACTCTAAAAATGCTAGATGAAAGATTCACCAAAGATTGGCTTGAAAGTTAAGTTTATTTTTCCAAACTTCAACTGTATTTTCTGGAATAGGTTTTAAATCTGAAGCAAGCTCAAAATACATATCCAGTCCGCCGTGCAAAATTCTATTTGTATTAATCAAAGGTTCCTGTTTCGGTGTACTTCCATTACCATTAACAAAATCACCCATTGCTTCAGTTCCATTAGCTAAACGATGAACTGTAATGTCCATTGCTAATGGTGAATTATCTATACCGATCCACTCTCTTTCTAGTTCCTCTGCAACTGCAACTGTAGTCCCACTTCCCAAAAAAGCATCTAATACAAGATCCCCTTTATTGGAAGAGGCAAGTATAATTCGCTTGAGAATTTCTGGATTTTTTTCGGTTGGATAACCCGTAATCTTAATATTTTGATTATGAGCATCCTTGAATTCAAGCCAAATATCTTGAACTCCAATACCTTTACTATTATCAAAGTACACTTTCCTTCTAGGATTGCCTGTTTGTGACCAATAAATTTCGCCTCTGGCATCCATTTCATCTAAAACTTTTGGTGGGTATTGCCAATGTTTACCAGGTGGCGGAAGCATACCGCGCCAAGGTTGACCTGTTTCGCCTTTTCTCACTCCTGGTGCATGAACAGGAACTTTTTTGTAGAGTCTTCCTGTCTCTTCTTCTATATATTGATATTCTTTTTTAGCTGTAACCTCTGTCCAAGCTTCAAAGGGTTGATTCCAGACATAATCATCACCTTTTGTATAAAAAAGAATATAGTCAGAAATGTTGCCGTATTGCTTGCGGGTGTAATTTTTCGGATTGCATTTTTTTCGAGTAATCCAATTCCGAAAGTTCTTAGCTCCGAAAATTTCATCCATTAAGACTTTGACAGGAAAAGCCATGTTTTCATCTAAATGGAGATAGATAGATCCATGATCTGCTAATAGTTCTCTAAGTAAAATCAAACGTTGACGAATAAATTCTAAATAATCTGCTCCATCTAAAAAATCGTGATAGGCATGAGTTTGTTTTCTAGACTCAAAGCCTAGTCCTGTAGCGTAAGGCGGATCGATATAAATTAATCCAACTTTTCCGGCAATATCAGCATCATCTAATAAAGTGCGGATAACTCTTAAATTCTCTCCGTAAATGAGTCGATTTTTTGGTTGTTTATCTACGCTGAGAACTCGATGTAGTTTGGCTGGAGGAGTATTAAATATTTCATCAATAGAAGCTTTTCCTTCATACTCTAAGCGAAATGATAGCTTAGGATTATTCTTCAAGTTGCTTTTGGCTTTAGTTTTACCTGGTATTCCTGTTGCCATTTAACTGTTAATTCTTTTGGATTCATCAATTAAATCTAACACTTCTTGTTCTACAATTCTCGATCGCACCAAATCCAACCTATCTCGATCTGCTAATTCAATAATCTCCGTTAGGTATTGCCGCACTTGCTGGGCAATATCAGGTTGCCATTGACGCTGTTTCATATCAAGTTCTTGAGTTAAAGCATCCATTACAAACTTTTCAGCGATGATGGTTGTCTACTGAAGTTTAAAACCTTTAGCTGCTAATTGTTGGCGGAGACTTTGAATAATTACGATATCAAGGGTATTTTCGCCATTATTGCTATTAGCTTGGCGTTGATTGGCAACATATTGATTACGTTTTTGCGATAAGTCACGGATAGCAGCTTGAATTCTGTTTCTTTCAGCCTTCTTGTTAGCTACATATTCGCGCTTTTGAGCTAAAGTCATTCCCCGCATAACTGGCGGTAAAGCATTATCTGATAATTGTTCGAGGTTGACAATTCCTTGATCGATCGCATCAATTAAATCCCAAGAAGCATTATTATAATATCCTGAAGCTTTTGAAATACTACGCATTGCTAAATTTTGCCCAGAGTTACTATCTTCTCTAGTCTGTCGTTGTTGTCCAATTTCTCCTTGTGTACCGTAGGGAATAAAAGTTTGATTGAGTTGAGAATTTAAACTAGCAATTTGCTCATCATAAGGAGATTTAATAAATTCAACTTTTTTATCTTGGTTAATATTAAAATGACTACCTCGTGCTAAACTAGCTCCTGAAGCCCAAAGTTGTCGCTCTTGACTTTCTGCTGAACCACAATAAATAGTATTAACTACGACATCTTTTCCAGAAGCAAGAGTAATGGCTTCACGCCAAGAAACCTGACCTTGATCGAATGGTTCGTTACCAGCAATAAAAATCACTCGAAAATCTTCTGGATCTTTACTCCAATTTAATTGTTGCATAGCCGATCGAATTACCCAACCAGCATATTCTTGACCGCCGTTAGTTCGGATCGTAAATAGCTTTTCTGAAACCAAATCTAATTCCGAAGTAAATCCAGTTAATAATCTGACAAACCCTTCTTGAGAAGGTATACTATCATTACCATAATGGTAGAGAGCAACTTCTAAATCTGGTATTTCCCCATCTTTGGTGACTTTAGTTAACGAATTAACAATTTGCCAAATTTGAGTCCGAGTTTGGTCAATCAGTCCATCCATGCTATTACTAGAATCTAGCAGAATAGCGAGCTGAATTTTAGCTTTAGCCAAAGCCGTACTAGGAAAACATAAGATGCTCAAGCTTAGGGCTATAGAAAAGAGAATTCGAGAGAGTTTCTGCATAATGGTTTTCTGATTTTCTCTATTAAATAGTATCGTTTGCGAATGTAACTTAAATATTCAGTTACATTTTAACTGAATTCATCAATCAAGAAACCCGATTTATTCAAGAAACCGGGTTTCTTTTTTTTCAAACAACAAAACCTAATTAAACCTAGATAACAATTCTTCACGGGATAACTGTAACAACAAAGCAGTTGAATCTGCGGGCGGTAAAGCTAACAAAGGCTGAATAATTCCCCTTAGTTCATCATCCAACTCTCCAAATTTCGCACGCAACAAATTTTCCACAAAAATTCGTTGTCCTTGCTCGATACCTTGCTGAGTAGCTTCAGCCAAACGTTGCTCATAAAGTGGTGACAAACGCATAATTAAATCCTGCTCCTCCGGCTCCAAATTTTGGCTTACTTCTAATATAGTCTTGAGGTTACTTAACAACTCCAACACCACAACCCGCAAAGGATCGTTTTCGGGAATTTTTGCCAAATCATCAATAGCTTCTTGCTGCACTCTCCCCTTACCTAAAAGGCGTAACCAAAGAGTTTCTTGAGTTTTCGGTAATTGGTGAATTACCACAATACCCGCTTTCCAATGTGCTGGGAAAAAATAAACCCCGCTGCCCCAGTTTTCTGCATCAAGTGTAGCGCCAAAACCTGATAATAGAGCTTCTGATGCTGTAGGAGAAACTATCCAAAGAAAAGGTAAATCTGTCTCCTCAATACGAGTATTATTTCGTCTTGCTTGACGTTCTAAAAAAGCAAAAACATCAAACAATTTGCCCATACAGCTACGAACATCACCCAAATTAATCGCATTCCGATAAGGTTCAAAAATCGCCGCAGTAGCCGCCAAGCGTCCTAATAATCCCAACTGAGTAGCAGGTGCAACCTCCCCCCTTGGGGCAAACCAAACATCAATTTCCCGCACTTCACCCGCAATATTACGACTTGTTTCCACCTCTCCTAAAGGTGATAACAATTCTTTAAGATAATCTTTGGCAAATTGGTCATAACGAAAAACAGTCATTAGATTAGAGTCAACAATCTGATGAATTATAAGCTTTGAAAATTAACCTTTCGCTAAAACTCCATTTAAGAAAATGTCGGCAATACCTTCTGCCATTTCTTTCATAACTTGGGGTGAAGCTTGGGGCTCCATAATTGTATTGTGGCTGAAACCTGCGATCGCAAACATTCCCACAAATACCTGTGCTACAATTCGCGGATTCATCTTTCGATAAATCCCTTTTTCCATTGCTGTTTCAAAGAAAGCTTCTGCCACATTCGTCATTTTATCAATTACTTCGGACTGAACGCGATCGCGCAAATCTTCATGAAACTGCGCTTCCATAAAACAAACTCGCATTAAATCGCCATTTTTATGGAAATTTAGCATCCTTCGCCGCATCACCTGTCCTACAGCTTCATAGCTTCCCATCTCACTTAATTCTGTCAGCAAATCTGTAAGAATTTCTACCCAACCTTGAGTCGCTACTTCGATTAAAATTGCCTTCTTACTAGGAAAATGCCTAAACACAGTTCCTTCAGCTACTCCTGCTGCTGCTGCCAAATCGCGAGTCGTTGTGCCATCATATCCCTGACGAGCAAATAATTTTTGTGCAGCCTTAATAATTCGAGTGCGCGTGGCATCTTCTGACTGAGGCTGAAGATTTTTCTGCAAAATTCCCATAGTGAGTAATCTGTTATCTTAACTGGAGTGAAAACTGGTGATAAATGGCTGAGATCGGCCTTTAGTAGGGAAATTTCCCAGTTACAAGTAAACTATCGAGAAGTATTAGGATTTCTGCGAGCTATAGTTACCTAATATTAACCTGTCCTTGCCCTAATTGCCTTTATTTTATAAAAATAATCTTTAACTAAAAACAGGAGCGATCGCACAAAACTTTACTTTTTTTTATGAAAAAACATCTTAACTCAATGTATTTTGCTCAAAAATTATGCTAATTATAAATTTGTTAAATATATAAAAATATGATTTTCCCATTTTCTGATTTAAATTTTAAATTACTGATGTTGTTAATAACACAGAAAATCAGCATAATTACTAAATAGTCACCAAAAAAACATCCGTAGGGGAGAAATTATTAAACTAGTATCCCCAATAATTTGATCTGGGAAAACAATGTCTCTATCCTCTTTTATGCTTAGGCTCATCTCCTTTCTATGCACCATAATGCTATGGTTTGGAATTACACCAGGAATCGCCCTGGCACTTACTCAAAACCCAGCAGCAACAGCTGATTCAATTCAACCATATCTAGATCGAGTCATGCAGCGCATCACCGAGTTTAAACTAGATAATGGCATGAAATTCATAGTCTTGGAAAGACACCAAGCACCAGTAGTTTCCTTTCTTACTTATGCTGATGTCGGTGGTGCAAATGAACCAGAAGGTAAAACTGGTGTAGCACACTTTTTAGAACATTTAGCTTTTAAAGGAACCACACGCATTGGCACCAAAGATTACCAAGCCGAAAAACCTATCTTAGAAAAGTTAGATAGTTTATGGCAACAAATTCAATCAGCTAAAGCCGCAGGTAAACAAGCAGAAGTTACCAAATTACAAGGTGAATTTCAGAAAGTTGAAGCTCAAGCAGCTGAACTTGTCAACCAAAACGAACTAGGTCAAATTGTACAGAAATCTGGCGGTGTCGGTTTAAATGCTACTACTTCTAACGATGAGACTCGCTATTTCTATAGTTTTCCGGCTAACAAACTAGAATTATGGATGTCTTTGGAGTCAGAACGATTTTTAGAACCCGTATTTCGCGAGTTTTTTAAAGAAAAAGAAGTCATCCTGGAAGAACGCCGAATGCGGGTAGAAAATTCCCCAATTGGTATGATGATTGAAGCTTTTATTGATAAAGCTTACAAAGTTCATCCTTATCGCCGTCCAGTCATTGGATACGATCGAGATATACGGAATTTAAGCAGGGAAGATGTTGAAGAATTTTTTGAAACTTACTATGTTCCTAGTAACCTGACATTGGCGGTAGTTGGTGATGTTAAACCAGCCGAAGTAAAGCGACTAGCCGAAATTTATTTTGGTCGCTATCCAGCTAAACCTAAGCCAAAAAATGCTTTGCCAGTTGAACCGAAACAAACAGAAACTAGGGAAGTAACTTTGCGTTTGCCTAGCCAACCTTGGTACTTAGAAGGTTATCATCAACCTGCAATGAATAATCCTGATTACGTGATTTATGAATTAATTGGTAGTCTGTTGAGTGAAGGACGTACTTCTCGTTTATACAAGTCGTTGGTAGAACAGCAAAGAATAGCTCTCTCTGCTCAAGGTTTTAGTGGGTTTCCGGGGGAAAAATATCCTTCAATGATGCTGTTTTATGCTTTAACAGCACCAGGTCATTCTGTTGATGAAGTCGCTAAAGCTTTACAATCGGAAATTACTAAATTGAAAACTGAGCCAGTTTCGACAATTGAATTAGAACGGGTAAAAACTCAGGCTAGAGCAGGATTGTTGCGATCGCTAGATTCTAATTCTGGTATGGCTTCTTTGTTAGTAGAATACGATGTAAAAACAGGTAGTTGGAAAAATCTGTTTAAAGAATTGGAAACCATACAAGCCGTGACTCCTGCTGATATTCAACGAGTAGCTCAAGCAACGTTTATACCGGAAAATCGCACTATTGGTCGTCTGCTACCCAAGGAGAGTTAAACATGATGAAACCGCAGAGGCGCAGAGGACACAGAGGAATTTTTTTCATGTTTAGGAAAAGTTTAACAGGTAAAAGAGAGAGAGGTTTTTCTTTGTTGAGTATCCGTTATAAATGGTTAATGGGAATTTTGGGCTTGGGAGTAACTTTGGCTTTTTTAGCTGTTAATTTTGACTTTTCAGTAGCAGCAACTACAGCTAAACATTATACGGAATTGACATTTCCATCCCTGCCAGAAATTAAAGTTCCAGCATACACTCGCTTTCAATTAAATAATGGTATGATCGTCTATCTCATGGAAGATCGCGAACTACCTTTGGTCAGTGGATCGGCAACAATTCGCACTGGCGATCGCTGGGAACCCGCTGATAAAATCGGTTTAGCTGGAATCACTGGTGCAGTAATGCGGAGTGGGGGAACTAAAAAACATCCACCCGATGAATTAAATCAATTGTTAGAAGAACGCGCCGCTTCTGTAGAAACTTCTATTGGGGAAGTATCTGGTAGTGCTAGCTTTAATTGTTTAACCAAAGATTTGCCCGAAGTATTTAGTTTGTTTGTAGAAGTACTCCGCGAACCAGCTTTTCCCCAAGACAAATTGGAGTTAGCAAAAACTAAAGTTAAAGGTGATATTTCTCGGCGTAATGATGACCCAGAAGACATCGCTGGTCGGGAATTTCAAAAACTCATGTATGGGGAAAAAAGCCCTTACGCCCGCACGGTAGAATATGCCTCTGTTAACAATATTTCCCGTGCAGATTTGCAGAGTTTCTATCAACAATATTTCTATCCCAACAACATAATTTTAGGCGTAGTGGGAGATTTTGATAGCAAAGTCATGCGTCAACTTATTGAAAGTAAGTTTGGTGATTGGCAAAAAAATAATCAGCTGAAAGTTCCTCCTTTACCAGAAGTTTCCCAAGCAAAAACCAGCGGAATTTTCTTGGTTAATCAGCCCCAAATGACCCAAAGTTATGTGCAAATCGGACATTTAGGAGGTTTATTTAACAATCCTGATTATCCAGCCCTAGATGTGATGAGTGGCGTTTTGAATGGTTTCGGTGGGAGATTGTTTAACCAAGTGCGATCGCGCCAAGGTTTAGCTTACAGTGTTTATGGTGCCTGGAGTCCCCGCTTTGATTACCCTGGTGTTTTTGTCGCAGGCGGACAAACTCGTTCCGACGCTACCGTACCCTTCATTAAAGCAATCCTCGCAGAAATTAAGCGCATCCAAACTGAACCAGTCACCCCAGAAGAACTCGCCCTCGCCAAAGATTCTGTACTCAACTCCTTCGTCTTTAACTTCCAAAAACCCGCCCAAACTCTTTCCCGGCTAATTCGCTACGAGTATTTCGGCTATCCCCCCGACTTCCTCTTCCGCTATCAGCGCAACGTAGAAGCAACTACCGCAGCTGATGTCCAGCGTGTCGCTCAAAAATACCTCCAACCTGAAAAATTAGCCACTTTAGTAGTAGGAAATGCGACTGCAATTCAACCTCCACTAACAACTTTAGCCGCAGAAGTTACCAACGTGGATATTACAATTCCACCACCAACAACGGCTGCATCAAAACAATAAATTCAAAAAATTATCAAAGATTTTGGGAGAGGTTGATTTTGTCCTCTCCCTTTATTTTTATTAGGGCTTACGCATTGTTGCTAATTTCACTAAGCAAACAAATGCCAAATAACAGTTTACAGTTACTTCATATATCTCAGGATTTACGCAATACCTCTATGGGTAGGGTGCGTTAACACCATGTAACGCACCATCCCACCATATTTAGTGTCAATAATAATTCCTGTATATAAAGATTCAGTAAATTTTGGATATTTATATATTCAGTGTAAATTCTTAAGTATATGCTTAAAATTAGCCAAAAAAACTTGTTACGAAATCGGAAATTACACAGAAATTGACGGGGTGTTTTTTAATAGCATCGTGTTTTCTCGTAGCTATGCAATTTTGTAATTTACTTCCCTTGAACCACATATAAAGCAGGTTTTTCTATGGAGACTATTTCCTCGATCGAGACAGGTGCAACACCGCAATTTACTTCATCTAGACAAGAAGCAAAGCTAGTTCCGGTTCATCACCCCTTTCTGAACCCAATCCCGGCACTGGTGGTAATAGACCCTGGTTTGCCCGATTATCAAACTTTAGCAGCGGGAGTTTTACCAGGCTCGCAAATCTTGATTCTCAATTCCTACCAGGATGGAGTTGAGCAGATTACCACCACGCTCAATCATCTGCCCCCTGTCCAGACCCTGCATATTGTGTCTCATGGGAAACCCGGTTGTCTGTATCTAGGTAATAGTCAACTTAATTTAGATACTCTGGCACACTATGCTCCGGCTGTGCAAAACTGGTTTGCTCGCCCAGAGAGTCAGCTTTTCCTCTATGGCTGTCATGTAGCAGCAGGGGATGCAGGCAGTGAATTCATCGATCGCTTGCAGCAGTTAACGGGAGTAGCGATCGCCGCCTCCACCACCCCCATAGGAGCTTCATTTCTGGGCGGTAACTGGCAGTTAGATGTCACAACCCGTGACATGGAAGTAGGACTCTGCTTCCAGAATGAAATTATCCAGACCTACGCTGCTATCTTTGCTCCGGGCAGTCTCGATCCCAGCTTTGGCAGTGGTGGTAAGGTGATAACCAGCGGCGGTTTTGTGTCTACATACGGGATTACCCTCCAGCCCGATGGCAAGATTTTATCAACTGGGTCTGGTCTATCACCCGGTAGCAATTTATTTTCTCTGACTCGCTACAACATTGATGGCAGTCTGGATACCACCTTTGGTAATAGTGGCAAAGTCACCACAGATATTTATAGTGGAACCGCTCCCGATCGAGACCGAGGTCAAGTGGTTTTAGTGCAGCCAGATGGCAAAATTGTCGTAGCAGGTCCGACAACTATCAAACTCCCTGCCGCTTACACTTATTTAGATAGCTTCGCCCTTGTCCGTTATAACAGTGATGGTAGCCTGGATACCAGTTTTGGCGACAATGGTAAGGCGCTTTTTAGACCTGGATACCTTGGGGCTGAATTGGGCAAAGCAGTCCTTCAGCCCGATGGCAAGATTATTTTAGTTGAAGATGCTACTTCGTCGAGTGGAATAAGCCCCTTTGTGTTGCAGCGCTTTAATAGTAATGGCAGTTTTGATACTACTTTTGGTTCTCTCCCTACATACCCTGACTATATGGTGGGAAGTTCTCTCACTATTTCGGTCAACAATATAAATTCCGCTAGAGATGCTGTACTCCAACCCGACGGCAAACTGGTAGTTCTGGGATTTGGTACCAATCTGCTCACAGGTGGGCCGGATACTTCTAGAAGTTTAACGCTGCTGCGGTTTAAAAATGGTAGTTTTGACTATACTTTTGGCACCTTGGGAATTACCAGATCGCTTTTCCAAATTCTTCCAAATGATTTTTCCTTCAGTCTTTACTCCCAAGCTAAATTTGCGCTGACAGCCGACGGCAAGATCGTGGTTGCGGCAGATGGCACCAGTAGCCAGGGTGCCACGTCTATCTTGCTCCGCTACAACAGCGACGGTAGCCTCGATCCTGACTTTGGCATCGGCGGTCGAATCACGACTTCTGCCATAACAACTGTTGCCGGAGTTGCGATCGACAGCAATGGCAGGATTTCCGTCGCAGGGCAAGCCAACGGTGATTTTGTCCTAATGCGCTATAGTAGCACAGGTAGCCTGGATACTAGTTTTGGCAACAACGGCAAAGTAACCACTGATTTTGGCACCACCACCGATAACCCTCTTCAACTGGTAACACAGCCTGACGGCAAAATTGTGCTGACGGGAACCGCCAACGGTAATTTTGTGATGGCTCGCTATGAAGGCGGGGGTAGCATCAATACCGTGAATTACGCCCCAACCGATATTAATTTCGCTAATCGCACCTTTATTCCAGAGAATGTTCTAGTAACGCCCATTCAGAACGCTTACTCGGTAGCACTGAAGTTGAGCGCGACTGACCCCGATACCACCGATCTTCATACTTACACGCTGGTTGCTGGGGCTGGTGATAGCGATAACGCTGTCTTTAAAATTGATGGCGATCTCTTAGTTCCCTTGCAGACTTTTGATTTTGAAACCAAGTCGAGCTACAGCGTGCGAGTGCGGGCAAACGATCGCAAAGGTGGCTTTTTCGATAAAGCACTGACGGTAGCAGTTTACGACCTTCCTGATACTACGGCGATCAACAGTGCGCCAATAGACCTCAGCTTGAGCAGTGCCAACGTTGCCGAAAATCTCGCTGTTAATACGATCGTTGGAACTTTTAGCTCGATCGATCCTGATGTTGGCGATACCTTTACCTACTCGCTGGTAACAGGCACAGGCAGCACCGATAATGCCGCCTTCCAAATCGCTGGTAATACCCTGCAAACTGCTCAATCCTTTAATTTTGAGTCCAAGTCAGCTTACAGCATTCGGATACGGACAGATGACGGCAAGGGTGGCATTTTTGAAAAACCCTTCACCATCGGCATTCAAGACCTAAATGAAGCTCCGTTTATTACTGCGGCGATCGCCAATCAAACAACAACTACTGGAACAGCCTTTAGCTATATTGTTCCTACCACTACCTTTAGCGACCCCGATGCCGGAGATGCGATAACGCTCAGTGCTACCCTCAGTGATGGTAGCGCTCTGCCCACCTGGTTGAGTTTCGATCCCACCACCCGTGCCTTCAGCGGTACTCCGACGAGCACCAACCTTGGAACGGTAAATTTACTACTTCGAGCTACCGATCGCGGCGGACTCTCTACCACCACTGGCTTCAGCCTGACAGTAAATTCGGTTACAAGCGGTACAAACGCCACTACTGGAACTGCTGGGGACGACTACCTGGTTGGTAGCAGCAGTGCTGATACGATTCAGGGTCTAGCTGGCAATGACACGATCGACGGTGGACTGGG
Source organism: [Phormidium] sp. LEGE 05292 (assembly GCF_015207735.1). Lineage (GTDB taxonomy): Bacteria > Cyanobacteriota > Cyanobacteriia > Cyanobacteriales > Aerosakkonemataceae > Floridanema. The sequence goes on along the minus strand of NZ_JADEWG010000024.1, from coordinate 10,768 downwards.
TGCTGACTCGCTGATCGGCGGATCGGGCAACGACATCTATATAGTCGATAACATTAGTGATGTTATTGTTGAGAACCTCAACGAGGGAATCGATACAGTACAGTCATCTGTTACCTACACCCTTGGTAACAATGTGGAAAATCTGTCCCTGACGGGAACTGGCACGATTAACGGTACAGGTAACAATCTCGATAACGCGATCGCAGGTAACTCAGCCAAAAACATCCTAACTGGTGGTGTGGGTAACGACTCTCTGAATGGCGGTGCAGGCAACGACACCCTGAACGGGGGTGATGGCAATGACATCCTGGATGGTGGTACTGGGGCCGATCGCTTGGTAGGTAATGCGGGAAATGACACCTACATTGTCGATAACACAGGTGATACGGTGGTTGAAGCCAGCAATTCTGGAATCGATCTGGTACAGTCCTCGATCTCTTGGACGCTGAGTAGCAATGTGGAAAACCTGACCCTGACTGGAACTGCCGCCATTAAAGGTACGGGTAACAACCTCAATAACGCGATCGTAGGTAACTTAGCCAATAACATCTTGACTGGTGGTGCAGGAAATGACACCCTGACTGGTGGTGCAGGGAGCGATCGGTTTGTCTATAACTCCTTTGATAACCGCACCGATATCATCACAGACTTCAACACCAGCCAGGACATACTGGATCTAAGTACATTGTTTGACAGTCTCGACTATGCGGGTTCAAATCCCGTTACTGATGGCTTCCTGAGATTTGCCCAGTCAGGTGCCAATACTTTAGTCCAGATCGATCGGGATGGTATCGATGGAGGGGCAGGCTTTAGTACGCTAGTCACTCTAAACAATGTAAATGCTAACAATCTGGTTGTTGGAACCAATGTTTTATAGGGCTAAGATGAGCTAAATCTAGATCTCCGAATTCTTCAAGAAGTCGGGGATCTGGGCAACAGAATCAGCATCTAATTACTGCATATATCGCCCAAATTGCCATCCCACGCAGATAGTAACTAGCGCGAAAAGTACCAGCAGCAGTGATAGCTTCTGGGGTACGAAATTGTAAACCATTTTGATAAATCTGCTGAACAACTGCTTCGGTAATTTGCCATGCTTCCTGCTGCATTCCCATTTGCCACATAAAAGCAGATACACCAAAATTAATCCCTGTCCATATTTCTAAAGGATGAGTAGCTTTAGGGTTTTCTGGCGACCCATCAGGTTTAACACCATTAGCAGCACCAAGAGGTGAATGAGGAAATAGCTTACTTGCTTGTAAATTATTGAATTTTACAAAACAGGAATCATAAACTTTTTTCAAAGCACTAATAGTACATTCTTGTGGGACAATATCCGGTAGTCCTAATAAACGACTATAAAATTGACCACACAATTGATCAGTCATAACTACATCAGAATTACTCTCACTATCTAAGCGATAATATTCACCATTCCACAACTTTTGTTGATATACTTTTTGAGATTGTTGATACCAACTCTCATAAATAAACTTTTGTTTCTCCCAACTCTTCTCTGCGTCCTCTGCGTCTCTGCGGTTTTGAATTAAAAGATCGCAGATTGCGATCGCACTTTGCAAAGCCGCCAACCACAACCCACCACAATAAGCACTCACACCCTGTAACCGCCAATCATCAAAAGTTTGATCCGGCGCACCAGAATTTTCCGGTATCCCATCCCCATCTAAATCAAAAGTTTTCAAATAAGCCAATGTATTAACAATACTCGGAAAACTTTCCTCTAAAAACTCAATATCCTTTCTTCCAGTAAACACAAAATAACGATAAACTTGCAAGACAAAATCGCAGGGTAAATCCTTCCACAAATTACAATCTTGATAACTAGTGTAATTAGTTTTCTCCCAAGGATGCTCATTAGGTGCGCCTAAATCATGGGGTGTTGCATCAGCAATTTTCCGCACAGCTGACGCTTGATTATAACCAATAATTCGCTCTTTATCATCAAAAGTCGGAATTGCCCTAGAATAAGCTTCCAAGACTGCTTTATCTAGTTTAGGCCAAAGCATGACTATAGGAAAAGAACCATAAAGACGTACATCTAAACTCTCATACCAACGATAATCAATACATTCTAAAATCCCAAATTGACCAACTGGATCTGTTTCCGAAGCAGCTGTCCAAATAGTTCCCCCACTAGTTAAATTGTACAACTCATTAAATAGCCCCATTTTGAACCAATTGGGCAAATCTTCCCCCGATAAAATTGGTTCTTGCCAATCTACAATTCTCTCTTTCCAAGTGTCGTAATGCTTTAAAGCAGTGCGAATCATTGACCAAGAATTCTTGCCATTTCGCCCAAAAAAATCTGTATAACGTCGATAATAAGTTATGCCATCAGCAAATTCAGTAATGGGAAAATCCCAAGCTAAAATAAACGGAATTTGGCGTGTTTTTCCTGGCCTAACTGTTACCCTAACTGCCATTGCTACGCCAATTTGTTCTCCGGGATCTGCGGGTATTTCATTTTCTATATCTGGCAAAGAACCATCTTGGGCAAAACTTTGCCAAATATCATTGCCATCACCAGCAGGATTCCAACGAGTGTGATGGAAAATTTCTAAACTCGGATTAGCCAGAGTTGCGATCGCCCATTGTCCCTCTTCCTCTCGCACTTCCTCACCCAATCTTACCCGATCTAACAAACAACCAACTCGATATTGTTCTTCAATCCATTGATTAAAATTACCAGTACTATCGCCTATCCTTGGTTGATAATCATAAACGGGACTACCATCATCTCGCACCCGCACTTCTTTAGTTTTCAAATAATTAGTAAACCAACCAACAATATTTTGCCAAGTTAGCATAATACTAATAGTAATTGGCTGGTCAGTAGGATTATGAATACTCCAGGCAAAAATTGCGATCGGATAAGAACTTTCTTGATAATTACCCGCCCAAATAGGCGAAAATTGTTCACAAATTAACTGCGATCTAAATACATTTTCATAAACAAACCAACTGCGCGGATACAGCGCATGATAAGTCCCAGAATTATTTTCTGGATACCAATTCCAAGCTGACAAACTACCATCTTCCGGCGGTTTTGTACACAAACCATAAGCTTTTCCCGGTTCATTTCCTACTTGTTCAAACACACTAAATTGACAAGCTGGAATATTTTGAAAAGTGTGTTCTCCCGCATCCAAATGCCAAAGATTAAAATCTCCTCTCGAAGAACGACCAATACAACCTGCACCAAAACCACCTAACGGCGCACCATGCCAAGGGCCATCATCTAAATTACTAGAATACCGAACTTTGTAGTAATTTTCCCAACCCAAGCCGATCGCACGTTGCCAAGTATAAGGCGGAATGTTTAACTCGTCATTTGTCATTGGTTATTTATCATTAGTCATTTGTCATTCGTTATTTGTTATAGCATGGTTTTTAGCTCAAAAACCTTACCAATTACAACTAACAAATGACTAATGACTAATCACTAACGATCGATTGTAAATTGCTGAGTAGCCCTTTGATTGACAGGAGATTGGTTATAGTAGCGATTGTAAGAATCATGCCAACGAGTAGTATAACTCTTCACTCCATTAGCAACTAAACCTAAAATTGGCGTTCCAGAAATTTTCAACGTATCTAATGCTTGCATTAACGGATAACGGTCAGCTTTTCCTAGTCCAACAACTAAGATGACCCCATCAGTAGGAGTTGCCAAAATACTAGCATCTGCGAAACCAACTAAAGGTGGAGTGTCATAAATAACTAAATCAAAAGCTGACTGAAAATCAGCCATAAGACTCTGCATTTTTTCCGAAGATAACAGACGAGTCGGATCAGGGGGAATTTGTCCCGCCGTCATAATATATAAATTTTCTTCTTCAGGATAACTTTGAATTACCTCATGAAAATCTAGGTCTTCAGAAGAAATCAAATTGGTTAATCCCCGCATATTAGCTACACCCAATCTTTTGTGAATTTGGGGACGGCGTAAATCAGCATCTACTAATAATACTCGTTGTCCCATTGCTGCTGCTGCTTGAGCTAAATGTAAAGATACTACTGTTTTACCTTCTGCGGGAGTCGATGAACTAATTACTAAACTTCGGATTGGCATATCCGTAGTCAGGAGACGGATATTAGTATAAAGAGAACGGAAAGATTCCACAAATTGAGAAGCATTATACCGAGAATGGACTTGACTATTTTCAGTAGCAATTGCCGTTTCTCCCTGCGGTAATAATAAACCACCTGCCTCAGAAGTTTCCCCAGGGCTAACTTTTTTCAAAAGCTTACTAAAGGGAATAATCCCTAATAAAGGCATTCCAGTTTGATTTTTCAAATCTTCCGCAGAATGGAATACACTATCTAGCATTTCTACTAACCAAGCTGCCCCAGCACCTAAAAGCAATCCTGCAATTACGCCCAACATTAAATTACGATATTTGTTAGCAGAAATGGGATAACTTTGATTAGGAGCATCAATTAATTGCCAAGGAGTTGCTTTTTGCGCCGCTTCGATTTCTAAATTTTCCCTAGTAGACAAAAATCTTAATAAGCTTTCAGTTGTTACCTTTAATTCTCGCTGCAAATCTGTATATTCACGAGCGCGAACGGGCATTTGTTTAAATTCTTGTACTAATAACTCTTCGGTACGTTTTAACGCTTGACTCCGCACTTCTGAAACTTTAATTTCATTAGTCGCATCAACAAATTGCTTAGTTAAAGATAAGCGAATCGAGTTTTGATTGCTGAGTCTTTGCGTATTGATTGTCCCAGGAGAAAGAGTATTACCGATAACTCTTTGGCTTTCTTGAGCAATCAAAGGTAACAGCTTTTGTCTTTTTTGCTTGAGTGCATCGAGCATGGGACTATCTTCTGTGAATCTCACAGATTCTGTTGCCAATTTAGTTTCTACATCTTGCAATTCAGTGAGTAATTTTTGATATCGGGGAGCTTCGCTCAAAGCTGATGCTACAATCGCCTCACTTGGCTGTAATCCCAACTGTCCTTGCAACAAAATATAAAGCGATCGCAACTCATTTAACTTAGTATTTGTTTCCACTTGTTGTTGCTGAATTCCCGAAATTCGACTTCCCAAATCTTGCGCCTTTTGTTCAGGATCGATAAAATTATATTCTTGCCTAAACTTCTGTAATTTTGCTTGTAGAGTATTTACCCTTGCTTGCAAACTCGGCAACTGTTGCTGAACAAAATCAATTCCTTGGCGCACATCAGTTTGGCGTTGTTGCCGACTATAATTCAAGTAACCATCAGCAATAATTTGTAAAATGTTTTCTGCTCTTTTTGGATCGCTATCTTGATAGCGTACTTCAATAATTTTTGTGCTACCCAAACGGTTAATTACCAAACTTGGCATCAAAGAACCATAACTAATATCTGGATATTCAACCTGAATTTTCTTAATAATTCCATCCATGACACTAGGACTGCGTAACACTTCAGTTTGGGTATCATAATCTAAAATAGAATACACAATTGCGCCGAAATTTTGCGCTACCTTAGTTTCCGCAGTAATTGGTTCTACCAAAACTCGAAACTTTCCTTCATACAAAGGATGTGTATTCCAAGCCCTTGTTCCCGCAACTGTAGCCACTGCGATCGCCACACTAGCCACAACCAAAGCGCGACGACGTAATATCCCAAAAACCTGTCTTAACTCTAACTTATTAGCATCTTCTTCATGTACTTGTTCTGGATAAATATAAGGAAAGGAATGAAGATTTTTTCCATTATTATTGTTAGGGAATATCGGTTGACTGTATGGTTTAATTTTCATAGGACACTGCTTCCTTTACTAGTACTGTTAAGTCAATTATTATGAGACTTTTGGTAGTAGTCAGTACCAGGGAAAAATCACCAACTACCGACCAAGAGAAATTCCACATCCTGAGATTAAAATTCTCAATCACTCCTAATAAGGATAAGGAATACGGAAAAAGTTATAGATTGAGAAGAAACTGCTGATCGGATCTAAGAATATTCTCAACCCATCCGTAATTTCTGCTGCCAAAGAGCGATTCACAATAATAATATCGTTATTCCGAAGAATCGGATTTGCTTCCTCATTGATGCCTCTAGAAAAGTTAACGGTAACATTACGTTTCGTCACTGTACCATTAGGATTTAAGCGGAGCAATTGTACATAAGAGGTGCGGGCGCGAGTAGGAGAAAAACCTCCTGCTACTAGCAAAGCTTGGTTTAAAGAACTATTAGGTGGTAGTTGTAAACTTCCTGGTCTCACAACTTCTCCAACTACATTGACGGTGATATTAGTTGGGGACAGGCTGGAAGAGGCTATTTGAGGCGCTTCTGATGGATCGATATTCTGCGCTGTAGGGACAAAAATTGTATCTCCTTGTTGCAAAATTAAATCTTGAGAGCGATCGCCCGACTGCAACAATTGCCAGAAATTAGATACTAAAATTTGTTGTGTTCCCAACTTAGTACTACGGCGAATTTCAATCCGGCGAATATCCGCCAAAGGCGTGATTCCCCCAGCCTGTTGAATCGCTTGGGACAATGTAGGTAATCCCGCAAAAGAAGGTAGCGCCCCCTGAACGCCTGGGGCAGGTCTAAATGGTTGAATCAGATAAGTTCCTGGACGTGATACTTCACCCACGACAGCTACGTTCAAAGGTTGGGAAGGATCGGCTGCAATACTAGAAGAAACTATCTCTAAAGATTGGGCTGGCGGTAAAGGTGCAGTTGCCGTCGGCACTACTATCGAATCTCCTTCTTGTAAAAAGATATCGAGACGGCGATCGCCACCCTGCAACAACTGTTGTAAATTTATCGTAGTCGTCAGAATACTGCCATCACGAGTAATCCGGCGCAACTGCAAGTTAGTAATATCAGCAGTTTGGTTAACTCCGCCAGCGGCTTGCAGTGCCCGCGACAAAGTAGGCGGCGAACCAGTTTGTGATGGTTGTACACTGTAAGGGCCAGGACGAGTCACTTCCCCGACAACAACCACATTGATGGGCTGATTTTGTAACGGTGCTAACGTACTATTGGTGATAGTGAAACTTTGATCGGGACTAATCCTTGGTGCAGTGGGAATCACAATCGTATCACCTTGTTGTAAAACCAAATCCTGACGGCGATCGCCACCCTGCAATACTTGATTCAAATTTACCCCAATAATCTGCTCTCTGCCACCGCTAGTAAAGCGACGCAGCTGAACTCGACTGAGGTCTGCCGCTTGCGTCACACCACCAGCCACTTGAACCGCCCGTGATACAGTAGGCAAAGCTCCCGTTTGGTCTGGTTGAACGATTACTGGACCCGGACGAATCACTTCTCCTGCTACTAAAATATTTAAAGGCACATTTTGTACTGGAGCAATATTAGATCTAGTAATATCCTGTGCTGCTGTTAAATTAATTGTTGTTGCGGTGGGAATAAGTATGCTGTCTCCATCCCGCAGAGTAACATCTTCGCAGAGTTCACCTCGAGTCACCAACCCAAAAACATCTAAATTAATTGTCCCAAAACCAGGTCTTTGCAATCTAACTTGACGCAAATTGGCTGACTGTGTAATTCCCCCGGCTAAAGTTAAGGCTTGGGATAATGTTGGGAATTGAAAACCTGCACCACCTGTACCACCTGCACCACCAGCAGCAGCCAGAGGAATAATATAAGAACCGGAACGATTGACTTCTCCTGCGATCGCTATTTGTACAGGTCTAGGTGCTACCAAGTTAACAGTTACGATCGGTCTTCGCAAAAACCGTGCATAGCGAGAAGAAATTAAATTAGAAGCTTGTTCCAAGGTCAAACCTTTAAGTGAGACACTCCCTATCAGTGCCAGGTTAACTGCTCCATTGACCAAAACCTGATATTCTCGGCTATATTCTGGAACGTTGAATATATCTATGCCAATGCGATCGCCCGCACCCAAAGTATAAGCTGGTTCTGGCCCAAAACGACCACTACCTGGACGACAATTGTTCAGCGTTCTTCCCGGTGCTTGCGCCCACGTCACTTGAGGAACTGTCAACACAAGCATTGACAAAGCAATTACCGAAGTTTTCTGGTTAACCAACGACAGTTTAACACTTGTGTTGTTTTTTGCTTGTAAGCTGTTCGTTTGGCAAAGCGATTTTTTCAACATTACTTTAGCAGCGTCACTAAAAATTTTGCAGAGGTTGTCAGTAATAGATAGTCAAACTTGTAGGGGCGGGTTTAGTAGATCAGTTTGTAATCGCAGCAGAAAAATTAACAACAAAACCCGCCCAAACCAAGTCTCACAAATTCCAGACAGCAGAATCACAATTGTTCAGAATTCAGAAATCACCAGGAATCTGCAACTTCTCTAACTTTTGTAACTTTTTTCTTACTTACGGCATTTAATACATACTTTTGGCGCATTTGTCAAAAAAAATATAACTTGTCTTCAACCGTTCCCCGGTCAAACCAGATTATAGCCGATTAACATATTGTAGAAACTTTTGCTGTTCGCTCTCTTCGTGGCGTAGCCAAGTTGCTTTGAGTAGTACTATTACCAGAATGCCTATACCTCCTTTGCAGACCTACACATTACCAATGGTAATTTCCACTATACTGCCTGACAAACTGACGGAACTAGCACCCTAATACCTCTAGATATGCTGCCACATTTCTAGCCAAGTAGTCCAATTTTGCCCCAAAAATCTCAAGAATTTAATTTATTGTTAATTACCCAGAAAAACTACCAAAAATTTAAAGGCGTTCTCTTCTTCCAAGAACGCCCAAAGTAATATGGCAATTGTTAACAGAATGACTGAATCAGTAAGTGAATATCTTAAACGAATGGCAAAGTTCTCCGAATTAAAATTACTAGCTTAAAGAAGCATTACTGCGATCGTAAGTATCCCGGAAAGAAGGTTCCGGTTTTCCTTGCGTATGTACCCAATTATCTACATCAACAGATAGACCCATTTCTGCCGCCGCACGGCCTAGCATAGATTGCTGGCGGTTTTTAATCAAATGGTGATGACGCATCATCAAAGACCGAGCTTGTTCTTGTGCAGACATGACCTTTTTTCCTCGTTGAACTTGTTCGTTCTCTCTTCACTATTTAAGATAACAGGAAATTCTGTAACTTAAGCTACAAAATGCTTTATTTTGATAAATCTTTACACAAATCTTTGGGATCGTTTTGGGATCGTTGAATCCAAAAGTCCCGATTCCCTAGTTTATGTAAAATTCCTCTACCGCATGAATATCAAAGGGCGCTACCCTAAATTGGGAAACCCCTGATTTGAAGAAAATGGTTACATCTTGTCACATAATTGTTGAAGGCAATCCCGTAGTCGTCTACGCTAGCAGAAATGGCGCACCTAACAGAGTCTTACCGATCCTCGAACCATTCTTAGAAAAATTTTGGCAAGAGAGAGAAACCTGTGGCGAGTACGGTGATACCCCGGAATGTTTAGTAGCTCAAATAGTCGTCAGATTTGGCTATGAAATTTGCGAAGACGATTTTTCCAACCTCCGAGTTGGAGTAAATTATGCCCCAGACGTTGAATACATTTATTTCATTCGGATGAATCGCCAAATTAACACTTTGATTCCCAGTGATGAGTATCGCAGCAATCCCAATTTGGGCATCAAAGCCTGTCGCGAATTTGCTACAGAAAGCTGTTAAACATAATTAAACTAGAAAGGCAAATCTCTAATTAAATGTTACTTTTTTGCCTTTCAAAATCCCTCTAATTACTGAGATTTGAAAGATGATCTCGCATTACTATTAATTTAAAAATTGATCCAGTTAATTAAGAGGAGTGAAATATGCCAGCCAACCCACCATTTTTTAACTTAACAGACCAGGCAGATAATTTTACAATCACCCCAGGTTTGCTAGCTACATTACCTGGTGGTTTACAAGCTTTAGCTGGAAACGATACAATAACTGGCTCAGACCAAGCAGACATTGTTTACGGCAACCAAGGAGACGATCTCTTAATCTTGAGAAAAGGCGACGACACCATCTTTGGAGGCCAAGGAAACGATACTATAGCTGGGGAACAAGGCAAAGACTTCATTTCCGGCGATCTTGGGAATGACATAATCTACGGCGGCAGTATCAACAACCAATTATTAGATTTAGCCGACATAATCTACGGTGGAGAAGGTAACGACACCATCTTTGGACAGGAAGGAAATGACTTCATCAACGGTAATCAGGACAACGACTATGTTGAAGGAGGCTTAGGAGACGACATCATTCGTGGTGGAAAAGGTGGTGATGTCCTTCTTGGTAATCAAGGTTCAGATACTCTATTTGGAGATCTCGGTCAAGATGCTCTCAATGGAGGTATTGCAGACGTAGGCGTACTAGATGTTGATGTATTTGTTCTGCGAGGAGATGGGGCAACAAATAAATTATCTCAATCAGATTTAATATTAGATTTCGCCCTTGGCGAAAAAATTGGCATTACCAATTTTACAGGCAACATTGGATCGCTAGCCCTACAAGAAATTGTTCCAACTCCGGTTAGTGACTTTATCAATCAATTATCCCCTGAACTACAAGCAGCCCAAAAATCTGGCTTAATCGACTTGAATAAATTTGCTTTTAACGGTCTCATTCAAGGTACAGCAATTAGTCTCAGTACCAATAGCTCTTTTATTGGTGTTGTCCTCAATCAAAGCGCCGTGCAAGTCAGTAACGCTTTGTTTATTACTGAAGGCTAGTTAAAGGCAGAGGAGATGGGGAGGTGGGGAGATAAGGTGAATAGAAGAAATAGTTAAATTAAATTATTTCTCCCCATCCCCTTGTCCCCTT
>NZ_JADEWG010000246.1 GCF_015207735.1 [Phormidium] sp. LEGE 05292 | reverse complement strand
CCCATCCCCCCATCTCCTTGTCCCCTTGTCCCCTTGTTCTTTAGTCTTTTTTCAGCCAGCTAAACATAGCGCGTAAATCTTTACCTACTTCCTCAATGTGGTGTTCAGCTTCCCGACGACGCATAGCGGTAAAACCTGGTTTACCAGCTTGATTTTCTAGTACAAATTCTCTAGCAAATTGACCAGATTGGATTTCTTGGAGAATTTTTCGCATTTCGGCGCGAGTTTCATCGGTGACAATGCGAGGTCCACGAGTTAAGTCGCCATATTCAGCGGTGTTAGAAATGCTATCGCGCATTTTCGCTAAACCACCTTCTACAATTAAGTCAACAATTAATTTGACTTCGTGCAAGCATTCAAAGTAAGCGAGTTCTGGTTGATATCCAGCAGCAACTAAGGTTTCAAAACCAGCTTTAATTAAGGCACTCAAACCGCCACAGAGGACAACTTGTTCGCCAAATAAGTCGGTTTCGGTTTCTTCGCGGAAGGTAGTTTCCAAAATTCCAGCGCGAGTACCACCGATGCCTTTAGCATAAGCCATTGCGCGATCGCGTGCCTGACCGCTAGCATTTTGATAAACGGCAAACAAACAAGGTACACCTTCTCCTTGTTCGTAAGTCCGTCGTACCAAATGTCCTGGGCCTTTAGGTGCTACCATCACCACATCTACATTCGCAGGCGGTACAACTTGAGCAAAATGGATATTGAAACCATGAGCGAACAAGAGGACTTTACCTTCTGTCAAATTTGGCTCAATTTCGTTTTTATAAACACTTTTTTGTACCTCATCTGGCAGTAGGATCATAATCCAGTCGGCTTTTTGAGCAGCTTCAGCTGCACTGTAAACTTCCAATCCCGCTTCCTTTGCTTTAGTTGCCGACTTACTACCAGGATACAAACCTACAATGACCTTAACGCCGCTGTCTTTAAGATTTAAAGCGTGAGCGTGACCTTGGGAACCATAACCGATAATCGCTACCGTTTTATTTGCCAATAAATCTAAATTGGCATCAGAATCATAGTACATCCGAGCCATAAGGGTAACTCCTGATTTTAAGCTGACTAATGATGTGCAAACTTTTCATCATACCATAGTCAAATCTATAAAACAGAGTTTGCTCACAAGGAAAACCTCTGATTAATTTAAGAATTGGCTAATTGCAGAACCAAGCAAAGCTTCCAGAAAGCTCAAATGTAAAAAAAATTGCTTACTTATGTTAAGGAAAGTATGCTTTTTTGATTTATTTTTAAATTTGCTAAGATTGCTCGCAGTTGTAATATTCACAACATATACCGAAGAAGAAACTATGGTACAAAGTTAGCAATGGATACCATATTTGCCAAATTTATGAAGAATACTGGACTTAACAGAATATTCTAAGCTACTATTACATTAAAAATCAACGAATGGACATTTTAACTAAGAATAATTTGCACTTGAATTATCTGCCTAGAAAACTAATAAGAGTGTTTTGTCAAGTAACCTTGTCATACTAATACTAAGAAACTATATGAATACGCCACTACGTCTTTTACTTATTCAAAGCTCGCCAGAGAATGCGAACTTATTAGCAAATGAACTAAAACGTGGTGGTTACACCCTATTATGCAAAAGAGTAGTAACACCCAAAGCTATGAACGCAGCTTTGGAAAGACAAGATTGGGATATTGTAATTGCTGATTACTCTTTACCAGATTTTAATGCTTTGGTTGTATTGCAGTTAATTAGAATGAAAGGGTTAGATTTACCAGTTATTGTATTAGCTGACAATTGCAATGAAGAGATGATTGTAACTGCAATGAAGGCGGGAGCCAATGATTATTTAATAAAAGATAATTTAGCCAGGTTAGTGCCGATCGTAAACCGGGAACTACAAACAGTTACAGCAAAAACTAGAAATCGGCAAATTGCTGTTAAAAGTGGAGAACAAAACCTAACTAATCAGGATTTAGATATTTTAAAATACCAAGAATTTGCAGTAAAAAAACACCAACAAGCTGAGAAGGAAAAATTCCTCAACAAAATTTTCCGAATTTTTAATAAAAGTCTAGATGCCGAGCATATTTTACAACAAATTGTTCGGTTAACTGGTGAATTTTTTAGCGTCGATCGAGTAGTTATTTTTACGATAAAATCAGGAGAAATTCAAATATTGAATGAATGGTTAGCAACCTCACAAATTCCTTCAATGTTAGACTTTAAAGCGCCACTTTCAGAATGGCCTGATTTACTAGATCCTGATTCTGAATTTAATAATGGAAAAGCTTTCCATGTACCTCATTACCCGCCTTGTGGGGTGACACTTGAACAACAGGAAAATATTGATAAATACGACACTCTTTCTGTTCTCAGTGTACCAATTTTTATCCACGATCGTTTGTTTGGTGGATTAGGTTTACATAGTACCTTATCCTATCGAAACTTTACAGATGAAGAAATTAAATTGCTAGAAAGGATTGCTGAACAAGCTACGATCGCATTCTATAATGCCATCAGTTATGAACGCTTAGAACAGTTAGTTAAACAACGCACTGAAGAATTAGAAAAAGCCAAGTTAGAAGCAGAAGCAGCTAATCGTGCTAAAAGTGAATTTTTGGCTAATACTAGCCATGAATTACGCACTCCACTAAACTCAATTTTGGGTTTGTCCCAAATGCTTCAACAAGAATTTTATGGAAAACTTAACGCCAAACAAAAAGAGTATATGAACTGCATTTATAGCAGTGGAGAACATTTACTCTCACTAATTAACGATATCCTTGACTTAGCTAAAATTGAAGCTGGTAAAGAAGAATTAATGCTGGAAAGCGTGGAAATTAGAGAATTATGCTATTATTGCTTATCGATTATGGCAGAAAGAGCTAAAAGCCAAGGTTTAGTATTAAAAAGTGAAATCGATCCTCAAGTCAGTCATTTTATTGCCGATCAACGTCGCCTTTGCCAAATGTTACTAAATTTACTGTCCAATGCTATCAAATTTACTCCAACGGGGGAAGTCACTTTAATAGTCAAAAAACAACCAAAAGGAACTTTATTTACTGTTGCTGACACAGGAATTGGCATTGCTTCTGAAGATATATCTGAGCTTTTTCTGCCTTTTTCGCAACTAGATAGTAAATTGAATCGTCAATATCAGGGTACTGGTTTAGGCTTGGTTTTAACTCGTCGTTTTGCTCAACTACATGGAGGAGATTTAACTGTAGAATCTCAGGTAGGAGTGGGGAGTAAATTTACTATTTATCTTCCAGATTTATCTTTAAGAAATCTTTCAAAAGATTCATATAAATATGAGGAAACAGAAGAAATTATAGCAAATAATATTAGAGAAGAAATATTATTAATAGAGGAAGAATTACCACAAAAGCGACCAATTTTAATTATAGAAAATGACGAAAAAAGCGCCATTATTTTGCATAATTACTTAAAAGTTTTGAATTATCAAGTAGAACGGTTATCCCCTTTATCAAGCAGGGTCAGTTGTTTGGATCAGGTGCGGATAATTAAGCCAGGATTAATAATGTTAGATGTTTATTTAGAAGATAAGCAGCCAGGTTTAGAACTATTAAAAATGTTGCGATCGCAGAAAGATTTAGATCATATACCAGTAATAATGCTCACATCAACAGCCATGAAAGGCGAACGCGAACGTTGTTTAGCAGCAGGAGCCAATGAATACTTAATTAAACCCATTGGAGTCGCTAAAATAGAATCTATCCTGTCGCAATACTATAACCGCGCCGAATATTCATGGCTCTTATCAGTTTCTCATAGCTAAAAGTACTAATTCTCTGTAATAGACTTAACTATCTCGGCGATATCCATCAGGGAAAATAGTAGTGCGATCGTACTTTGCCTTAGATAAATCTACCCTTTTAGCACGATAAAAATTAGTACCCGTAACTTGCACCGAATCTAATTTAGCTTCTTCTAAATTAGCCCCAGTTAGATCAGCATATCTTAAATCAGCGCAACTGAGATCGGCATTATACAAATCCGCACCTTGTAAATTAGCTCCCGACAAATCTGCGCCTTTTAAATTAGTGTAACGCAAACTAGCTCTAGAAAGATTAGCATTCTGTAAATTAGCCTCAGATAAATCAGCCCGATCGAGTTTAGCGTTACCTAATTGAGCCGCTGGGAATTGTGCTTGGCAAAGATTAGCATTGCTTAAGTTAGCATAAGGTAAATAAACCTCTTGAAGATTGCTTTGCTGGAGATTAACATCTGATAAATTTGCTTCAAACAAATTAGCTTGAATTAAATTAATTTCTGAAAAATTTCTTTTCCCACTAGCATATTGAGCTAGTAATTCCTCCGCGCTTAAATGCTGCATTTTGGTTTTAATGCTGTCACTACACCACTAAGTTGATGAATTTAGAAAAATATTAAGTATTTATGCCTAAACTAATATTTAATTTAAGTCATTGTTAAGAAATTTATAGCTTTTTTAAGATTTTTTTTAGATTTGGATGTATATCTGAAAATGAAAATCATCAGATTTTCCTGGTGCTACTACTAAAATTACTATTGACATTTTGCTCATTTTAATCTAACTCAGCTTTGTCTCTCTGGAGATAACACTTTTCACCGTCTTAATGCCAAAATCAAAAGCAAAGCAGAAGAGAAAGAAAACTGGTATGACCACAGGAAAAATTTCGATCGCTCAGCACTACCACGAGCGAACCAAATACGACCCTAAAACCATCGCAACCAAGAGTCAAGGGTTAGATTGGTCACGCCAGCCTACGCCTTTCAAAGAGTATAGACTTGGCATCTCTTTTGACCTGAAGCCCTATCTTACAGAAAAATCAGAAACAATTGCCAACTCCGCAGAAGATGATTGGTTGAGACGGTTATCGCGCTTATTGTTTTGCACTTATGGCTTAACTGCTAAAATGTTGACCATGACCGGAGAGCCAGTGTATTTAAGGGCGGCTCCTTCTGCGGGTGGGTTATATCCAGCAGAAGTTTATTTAATTTCGCGTGGGACACCATTTTTACCCGCAGGATTGTATAATTATCAGCCAAAAACTCATTCATTAATTCAATTTTGGGAAAAGCAAGTTTGGACAGAACTGCAAACCGCTTGTTTTTGGCATCCAGTTTTAAATAATACACAATTAGCGATCGTCACCACAGCAATTTTCTACCGTTCCGCTTGGCGTTACCAAGACCGAGCTTACCGGAGAATTTATTTAGATACAGGACATTTATTAGGCAATATTGAATTAGCTGGCGCACTCACTGATTATCGTCCACATTTAATTGGCGGATTTAGCGATCGCGCACTCAACGAACTACTTTACATCGACTCCGAACAAGAAGGAACAACTATTGTAATTCCTTTAGCCGACTTACTAGATCCACAACAAAACCTACCCCTAGCAGCAACAGCACTACCCTCTCCAATTGATACAAATTATCCCCGTATCCCTGATGGAGAACTGATTGGATATTTCCAACAAGCAACAGAAATCTCTGCCGAACCAGAAAAAATAGAAGTAACTAACCAGCCATCCTTAGAAGATAAATATAATTTTCCTTTTTGCCTAAAAGTCAGTACCGTTATTGAACCAATAGACTGGGGAGAAAATCAAGAATTACTAGAAAATACAATTTTGCGACGGCGTTCTACTCGTACTTATAACGGTGCTAACTTAACATTAAACGAACTCAAAGCTTTACTCGATTTCACTTATCAACCCCAACATTACATCGAGCAAAATTTAGACAGATCGCCTGACTATTTTGATTTAAGTTTAATCGAAACCTTTATTGCCGTATCTGGCGTAGATGGCTTAGAAGAAGGTTGTTATTATTACGCACCCAAAGCTCAAGAATTGCGGCAAATACGGTTTAAAAACTTCCGGCGCGAGTTGTATTACCTGTGTTTACAACAGGAATTAGGCAGAGATGCCGCAGCCGTACTTTTCCACACCGCTGATTTAAAAACCGCAGTGGCAAAATATGGCGATCGCGTCTACCGCTACCTACATCTAGATGCCGGACATTTAGGGCAAAAACTCAACCTAGCTGCTATTCGCCTCAACTTAGGTGTCAGCGGCATCGGCGGCTTCTTCGACGACCAAGTAAACGAAGTCCTGGGCATTCCCACTGATGAAGCTGTCTTGTATATCACTACTTTAGGCCGCCCTAGATGATTCGGAGAGTTTTGAGTTTTGAGTTAAGAAGGAAGTTTTCAGCTAATGAACTTCCCCATCCCCCCATCCCCC
>NZ_JADEWG010000245.1 GCF_015207735.1 [Phormidium] sp. LEGE 05292 | reverse complement strand
GGGGACAAGGGGATGGGGAGAAATAATTTAACTATCTATTCTCTTCTACTCTCCCCATCTCCCCATCTCCCCATCTCCCTACCTCCGCTCCTTCTGCTAATCTCCTATTGGTAGGGTGAAGTAAAATGTGCTTCCTTGTCCGATCGCACTTTCTACCCAAATTTGTCCTTGATGGCGTTGGACGATATTTTTACAGATTGCTAGTCCTAAGCCTGTTCCCCCTTTGACGTGAGAATCGGAAAACTCTACTTGTTGGAAGCGTCCGAAGATCGATTCAAGTTTGTCTGGTGGAATGCCGCGTCCTTGGTCTGTAATGGAGAAAAGAATACAAGCAAGCGGAATGGTGTCTTTCCAGTCTGGGAGTTTTTGCCTGATTCGCAGATCTAAATTGTTGGTAATTTCGGCTTTCAGCCAAATGGTGCTTCCTGGGGGGGAAAACTTAATCGCATTGCCTAAGAGGTTAATCACAGTTTGGATAATTTCGTCGGGAGATGCAGAAACACAAGCAGATAGAGGAGTCCATTCTATGGAGAGCTGGTTTTGGTCGGCGATCGTTTGTACGGATTCTACCGCTTGCTCGATCAAATCGCTGACTTGACAGACTTCCTTGATTAGCGGCACTCTGCCAGAGTCTAATCGCTGTAAATTGAGGATGTCATTGACTAAACGCACTAAACGCTCAGTGTTGTTTAGGGCAATCTCTAACATCTGTTGGGCTTTTTCCGGTTTATTTTTCAATACACCTGATTCCAAAAGACTCAGGGAACCGCGAATTGAAGTTAAAGGTGTCCGCAGTTCATGACTGACCATTGAAACGAATTCATCTTTCATAGCATCAAGCTGGTGACGATCGGTAATATCCACAGACATTCCAATCATGCGAGTTGGCTTGCCTGTGGGATCGGTCAGAACTCTGGCATTTACTTGAAACCATCGCCATTCCGGGTTTTGCAAGGAAGTTGCCACTCGATGTTCTATCTGGAATGTACCGCGTTGAGCAATGGCTTGCTGATTAGCGCGATCGACTGCTTCTCGGTCATCAGGATGAACTAATGCCATCGCTTGGTGATAGGGCATGATTGCCGGGGTGTGGGGTATGACCATCTTGGTAAAAAACATCTCATCAGTTTCCAGATCCCGTTCCCAAGCAACAGCACCAGAGGCTTCCAATGCTAACCGGAGACGAGTTTCACTTTCTTGTCTGGCAATTTCAGCTTGTTTACGATCGCTAATATTGGCGATTTGCACAATCAAATAAAGTGGAAGGTCTTGAACATCTCGCATTAGAGCCAGGTTCATCAAGCCCCAAATAATTTGCCCCTGTTTCGAGACAAATCGCTTCTCGACTTGATAGGCAGAAATTTTACCTGAGAAAATGGGCTCGATCCAATCGGTATCGGCTTGACGATCGTCTCGATGTTCGATGTCTTCGAGTCTAAGTTGCAACAGTTCTTCTTCGGAATAGCTCAACATCTGGCATAGCGCAACGTTGACTTCCAAAAAGCCACCTGCGGGAGAAACTAGAGCCATTCCTGCCGAAATGGTGTCGAATGCTCCCCGAAACTTCTGTTCGCTCTGGCGTAAAGCTAGTTCTGCGTACTTTACAGGGGTGATATTTCGTAGGCTGACCACTACGCCAGAAATCGAACCTTCGGCTGAGCTCAGGTCGAAGCCATCTGCTTCTCGATAGGGAATATAGGAGGCACTCAGGAATTGCCGCCCAATCCCAGCCAGTGTAAACCATGCGGTGTACTCAATTGTTTCTCCTTTAAGGCAGCGATCGAGGCGGGGTTTAATCACAGTTTGAAAAACTTTCTGCCCCACGATCTCGCTAACTGAACGTCCAATAATTTCCGATCGGGTTTTGTTGTGCCAGTTGAGGTGGGTTTGGTTGACAATTTGGTAACGGTAATTGCGATCGAGCAGGGCAATGCAATCAATAGTGGCAGAGACTATTCTTTCGTAACGTTGCAGGGCAATTTCGGCGGCTTTGCGATCGCTAATATCAAGCAAAATTCCATACCAAGTGATAGTGCCGTTTTCGTAACGCAGGGGACGGGAATTTGCTTCTAACCACTTGAGTTGACCAGAAGGAGTAATGTTGCGGAAGGCAAAGGTAAAGGGTTCGAGAGTGACAGCACTATGGGCAACCGCAGCATCATGAACCGGACGATCTTCGGGATGAATTTGATCTAGGGCAAGGTTGAGATCGGCGATGATTTGTTCTGGTTCCAGTTCCAGAATATTCCGACTGAACGAACTAACATACTCAAACTTGTGTGTACCATCAGGCTGATAAGAATAGGTGTAAATCATGCCCGGTATAGAAGTAGCCAGTTGTTGAAATTGGGCTTCACACAGGCGGGTTGCTTCTGTTTCTATTTGACGCTGGAATAATTGTTGCAGTTGTTCTGCCATCAGGTTCAAGGACTTTGCCAACTTCTGCACTTCAACAATTGAGCTATCAGTGGGAAACCTCTGGGTTAAATCTCCTTCTGCCAGTTTTTGACTGACTTGATTCAGCTCAGTGATGCGGGCGGTCAATTGATAGGCAATAATTAGTCCTGATGCGATCGCTAATCCCAATGTCAGTAAGCAAAGTAAAACAGTTGTGCGGGTATTACTCTGAATTTCGGCCATAAAATCCGACTCTGGAATGGTTGTCACCACCAACCAATCCAACCCATATTTATCTTGATATGGGGAAATGGTTAAAAAGTAGTTATGTCCACGTATATGAAATTTCAAGGCTTGAGGCGATCTCACCGTTGCCAAATTACTAAATCTTCTCTTGAGATATTGATATGAATCTTGAACGATCAGGTTAGAAATTTCCGAGGGGAGGCGGCGCATAAATGCCAGGGTTCCAGGTTCAGCAGTTCCACTTAAGTCCGGTTTGCCTGATACAGAGTAAGAAGTTTCTGCGGTTGAGTTAGCAATCAAAAAACCGTTGCGATCGATAATAAAAATTTCTCCCGACTTTCCCACATTTAAATGATTGAGAAACTCACCTAATTGATTGAGGCTAATATTGACGGCAAAGACACCTAATAATTGACCTGATTTGTCATAAAAGGGGGTGTAACCATTGAGAGCTAGGAGATTAGTACTGCTGATTTGAAATGGGCTAGTCCAACCTGCTTTTCCCTTTGCCACTGCTTGACGATACCAAGGGCGATCGCGCACATCAATATTCTTGACTGTTTCCAAATGGCGCAGCAATTCTCCTGCTTCATTAATGCTGTAGGTTTGGTTAATCGCAGGGTTGGATGGTTTGGATATAGCGGCTTCAAATGGCAACTCTCCTGGTTTTAACCGTGTCGTTACCCCAAAGTCTCTCTTGCTGACACGATGACTCAGCCGCAAATCTCCTTGGGGAGTTCCCAACAAAAGTGTTGTCAGGTCTTCATTCTGCCGATGTTGCAGGATCAGATACCGATGCAGTCGATCGAGGTTTTGCAGGTTTATTGCGCCTGATTCAACTGCTGCTATGTTGCGTCGGTTGGCATTATGGGCTTTTTGCAAATAGCGATCGAGTTCCAGGCTAACTTGCAGCCCCACATTTTTCATCAGTTGATAAGCCAGTTTCTCTACTGCCTCTTGCCCACTGCGGTAAGACAGATACCCCACCAGTGCTGTTGCGCCTACAGTTTGCAGCACAAACGGAATTACCAGCAACCAGCGTAGCGGGATTTTTGGTGAATTAACCGGAAAGCGTTGCAGAAAAAGGGCGCGGAACGACGGCATAAACGGCAATGGAACTCTCACAAAGAGTACAGCTAATCAGTGACTTACGCACGTTCTGGCTAAGAAACCCGGTTTTTCGTTCTTACCCTGTCGCTGAAATCACGTAATTACGTTAAAAAACCGGGTTTGGAGCGGAACTCCTACAGTATTGCAACAATTTTCTATTTGAGTGATAAAAGACCGATACATATTATCAATGCAATTAATTTATTTATCTGGGACTTAAGCTAAAGCGTATCTAAATTTATATTTAACTGAAATCTTGCACTCCTGAGCCGAGCCTCTATTTCTCGTTCCCAGGTTGAACCTGGGAACGAGGTCTGGGGAGGTTCTACCTCCTTTCGCCTGGTTGGTATACTTTACCATGAGAATGATCGGGATTGATTTCGATAACTAAATCCACTAAATTAGGGTTTTTGACTAATGGTTTGATGAATAGTTCTGGGTGAAGACTGCGCCAAAAATATGCGACAAATTGCTCGATTTCTTCATCTGTCATGCCATTTTTTCCGGCTGCAATCATTTCTTGTTCTGCTTGTTTTCGCCATTCCAAAGAAAGACGATAATCGACGGGATAAAGTGTTATTAAACGATCTAAAAGTTCCCACAAAGGAACATATTCTTGGAGTTTAAAGTTGATGTCACGAGCAAAAGTGCGCTCATTTAAAGTGACAATTGGTGCAGGTGCGGAATCGAAGGTTGTGCGATCGATCGGACGCACCCCAACAAACCACCCTTCAAACAATACAATATCGGCTTTTTGCACAATTTCTGGTGTAGTTCTATCTCCGGCACCTTGCTTCATAGACTTATCGAAGCGAGGAATTTCTACAGGCGTTTGTTGTTGACGCAATTGATTTAAAACCTCAATTCCTAACTTGACATCATGCGTTCCTGGAGGGCCGCGCCAAATTAAGCGGGGGTCTTGTTTTTGTAGTTCTTGTCGTTCCGCGTAGGTTTTGTAGAGATCGTCGATCGAAATACTCAGAGTTTCGTAGCCCATAAGTTTTAAAATTAATCTGAGAATAGCAGCTAAAGTGGTTTTTCCCGTGCCTTGTCCGCCCAAGATTCCTTGAATTAAAGGACGTGGTAAATCACGCCGCCAAGTTGCTAACTGTATCGCCAAAGGCAACCATAATTCCCAGAGAGTTTCTAAAATTAAGGCGCGGCTGGAAAAGCCTTTTTTTTGGCAATATTCAATAACTTGGGAGTGGAGTTGGTGGAAGAGGTGCGATCGAAAATCGAGCAATTGAGCTACATTCTCTGATGTAATCCCAAAAGCCTTTGCCCTTGACTCATCTGCCAAAGCCCAAACCTGTAATTTTTCCCAGGAAGATGCTGATAAACTATTACCTGAAACCCAAATTTCCAGAATTTCTCTCAATGATTCCCTATCCAGTTCTGGCATAAAATCAAGAACCAAGTTTAAACGCTTCAATAAACAAACTAAAAATTAAGCCAATTTTGAGCAAATTCACCGACTCAGTTAATAAAGAACGTTGTACCCCAGGTTTTCTAGTTTGGTAAAAAAATTTACTATATAACTCAGTAAATAATACCAAAAGTCCTGCCGCTGGCACATCCCATCGGGCAGATTGTCCCGTTTCCGTAGAAATCGCCGTTCCCAGAAAAAAGCCGAACAACAAACAGATTAAATTTAATGATAACCGTCGCCAAGGGTTGCGAAACCAAGCGCCAACCTGATTGCTAGTAGAAACAACTAAAGTGTTGAGACGAGTGTTTTGCATTGCCAGAGATCATTTAAGACAAGAAAGGGGAACTTAAGTAACATTTTATATTCTTACTGGGTAATGGGAGATTAACTGCAAATTTACCATCCTTACTCCCATCATGTTAAAGGTTGTTTTATTTAGGTGAAATCCGTTTCAATTTAAACGGGGATCTGTTATCACAAAATTATCACCTCTTAAACCGAAAAATAGTTATATCTAAAAACTATGAATCTCCCAAAATGGCAAGTTTACACTATCTTTAGTATTACCTGTGTATTCGTACTGGTGGCATTGATCCTAAGTCGGTGGCAAATCAGTGTTACTGTTGAGCAAACACAGCCGCAAGTGTCCCCAGTTTCCTTATCAAATCTTGATCCCGCTGCCACCGAGTCAGTCGCCAACAACCAACCAACAGCAAGAATTAATCCCGCAGAAACTCAGCTAAAAACTCCTGCCAGAGCTTTACGCTTGAGTAATCAAACAGATTATCCAGTGAGAATTGCCTTTTTACCAAAACAGGTAGGAGCGAGAAAACAACAGTCTGCTACTCTCAAACAATCAGTATACGGTGAACCAGGACACTGGGACTTTGCTCCCCAAGAAGGTGCTAGCAGTGGATTAGTTCTCTCTTTACCTAAAGGAATTGTCCAGCTAGAAAAGGGCGATGTACTAATTGCCTTTGCTCAAGATGGTTCAGGGCGCTACTGGGGCCCTTATGTTGTGGGCGAAACATCTTCACCTGTTTGGAATCGCCAAAAGTCGGAGTGGCAGTTGGTTTTGCAACCATAATTAAAGGCTCCAGGGGCAGGAAGGGGCAGGAAGGGGCAGGAA
>NZ_JADEWG010000244.1 GCF_015207735.1 [Phormidium] sp. LEGE 05292 | reverse complement strand
TCTCCCCATCTCTCCATCTCCCCATTCCCCCTGCATTCTTAATATTTGATCGATGAGCATGAATAAAGTCAGCGATGTTCTAATTATTGGTGGTGGAATTATTGGGCTTTCTTTGGCAATTGAATTAAAATTGCGAAGGGTGAAAGTAACGGTTTTATCTAGGAATTTTCAGGAAGCAGCAACTCACGCTGCGGCGGGAATGTTAGCACCGCAAGCAGAAAAAATTCCTCCTAGCCCAATGTTAGATTTGTGTCTGCAAAGTCGGGCAATTTATCCAGATTGGATTAGAAAATTAGAAGAAATTACGGGTTTAGAAACGGGTTATTGGCCTTGTGGAATTTTGGCTCCTGTGTATGATGCAGGGGAGCAGGAGAGCAGGGGAGCAGGGGAGAATTTAATAGCTAATCAAGTTTGGTTAAATCAATTAGAAATTCAGCAACATCTACCTGGTATAAGTTCAGAAGTGGTCGGTGGCTGGTGGTATCCTGATGATGGGCAAGTGGATAATCGAGCTTTGGCTCATGTTTTGTTGATGGCGGCTCAACAGTTAGGAATTGAGATTGTAGAAGGGGTTGCTGTTACAGAATTTGTGCGGGAAAATCAGCAGATTAAATATGTAAAAAGTTTGGTGGGGGATTGGCAAGCTGAACGTTATGTTTTAGCTACTGGTGCTTGGTCGCAGGAGTTATTGCCAATAGCAGTTTACCCGAAAAAGGGTCAAATGTTGTCCGTGCGATCGCGTAGCGTCCACCTTGCGGAATCGCTCTCTTCCACCCAAGAATTAAATCATGTTTTATTCGGTGATGAAACTTACATTGTGCCGCGAAAAGATGGCAGAATAGTAATTGGTGCTACTAGTGAAAATGTTGGGTTTACTCCTGATAACACTGCCGCAGGTATCCAACAATTACTCAGCGGAGCAACTCGACTTTATCCACCATTAAAAAACTTGCCGATTTTAGAATTTTGGTGGGGATTTCGTCCAGCAACACCTGATGAATTACCAATTTTGGGAACTAGTGCTTACGAAAATTTGACTTTAGCAACTGGGCATTATCGTAACGGTATTCTTTTGGCTCCGATTACCGCTTTGTTAATCGCTGACTTGCTGGAAAAACAAATTGCTAATTCACTTTTGAGTCATTTTCACTATACTAGGTTTACTGAAAAGTAACTTTACATAAGTTAGGAAAAAATGGGAAAATGTAAATTAAATTCAAATATTTTCAGAAAAATCAAGTATGCAAAATTAAATTAACATTTTAAATGCTAATTTAATTCCCGTTGGCTTAATTCTTTTGCACAATATGTTTAGTAATTCTGTATCCAGCAATGCAAATTTTAGATAAATCTACCCTTGATTTGATGGAAGCGATCGCAGATCAACCCCTCACCATCGCCGGAAAAACCTTCAAATCTCGCTTAATGACCGGAACAGGTAAATATCGTAGCATCCCGGAAATGCAGCAAAGTGTCATCGCTAGCGGCTGCGAAATTGTTACCGTCGCTGTCAGACGAGTTCAAACTAACGCCCCCGGACATGAAGGACTAGCAGAAGCCTTAGATTGGTCTAAAATTTGGATGTTACCCAACACCGCAGGCTGTCAAACCGCCGAAGATGCGATTCGAGTAGCCCGGTTAGGGCGAGAAATGGCGAAACTTTTGGGACAAGAAGACAATAACTTTGTCAAATTAGAAGTTATTCCCGATCCCAAATATCTTTTACCCGATCCCATTGGCACTTTACAAGCAGCAGAGAAGTTAGTGAAGGAAGGCTTTGCCGTTCTACCTTATATTAATGCTGACCCATTGTTAGCCAAACACCTGGAAGAAGCGGGTTGCGCTACCGTTATGCCCTTGGGTTCTCCCATTGGTTCTGGTCAAGGAATCAAAAATGCTGCCAATATTCAGATAATTATTGACAATGCGAAAATTCCCGTAGTTGTAGATGCGGGAATTGCTACGCCCAGTGAAGCCGCCTCTGCAATGGAAATGGGCGCAGATGCGTTGTTAATTAATACTGCGATCGCCCAAGCCCAAAACTCAGCAGCAATGGCACAAGCTATGAATTTAGCCACCATCGCCGGAAGACTAGCCTACCTAGCTGGACGCATTCCCGTAAAAACTTACGCCAGCGCCAGTTCTCCCCTCTCTGGTACTATTAGCTAGTTTAGGGCAGGGGAGATGGGGGGAAATAATTTAACTACATCTAAAACTCTCCCCACCCCCCTACCTCCCCAGGGCTAATTCATGGTCATCAAATAAAATTAACCGGATGGGGGGACAAGGGGACAAGGAGACAAGGGGACAAGGGGAAAGATGATTTTTCCGTTGTTTGCATTATCTCTCCTTCACAAATCAATTTCTCCGTTGAAAATGAATTAGCCCTGCCTACCTCCCTATCTCTTCTTCCCAGTCCCCAGTCCCCAAACAGAGAACATTAAGAAAATTTGCGAGCAAAATTAACAAATCTGCAAAGTATTGTTACAATAAGTAATAAGTTTAATAAAGGACTATTTTATGCGCTACACAACCGAAGAAGGCGGACGTTTAAACAATTTTGCAGTTGAACCCAAAGTTTACCAAGCAACACCTCCTACCAAAACAGAACAACGTAACTACATCATCATGGGTGGGTTAGCGTTAGTGCTGGTAAGTGCTTTGATTTTCGTTGCCTTCTCGGTTTCGAGTGTAAGCTAACATTCCAGTTGCAAAATTAGTTACTAAAAGTAATCATGAGAATGACCAGGTATCTTACTTGATAGGTAAGACACCTGGTTTAACTATTTGAGATTAACGTAAAAATCAGGTAGGATTAGTCAGAAAGGGCATTTTGATAGAATCGGAGACTAGTAAATTAATCTACAATATAAAATTTGGATTTTAGTGTGTGACTTCTTCCCCTACTTCAGCAGCGCTCAACTTAGAAGAAATTTTCCCATTTCAGCTGGATAAATTCCAGTTAGATGCGATCGCCTCTTTAAATGCAGGTCGTTCCGTCGTCGTTTGCGCCCCTACAGGTTCTGGGAAAACATTAATTGGGGAATATGCCATTCACCGCGCCCTCCACAGCAACGGTCGAGTATTTTACACCACCCCATTAAAAGCTCTTTCCAATCAAAAGTGGCGTGACTTTGGGCAACAGTTCGGCAACCATAATGTTGGGTTGCTTACAGGTGACACCTCAATTAACCGGGATGCGCCGATTTTAGTGATGACGACAGAAATTTTCCGTAATATGCTTTACGGAACTCCCATTGGCGAAGTTGGTACATCGTTAGTTGGTGTAGAAGCGGTAGTGTTGGATGAATGTCATTACATGAACGATCGCCAACGCGGTACAGTTTGGGAAGAATCGATCATTTATTGCCCGAAAGAAATTCAACTAGTCGCACTTTCCGCCACCGTCGCCAACTCCCAACAACTCACAGACTGGATAAGTCAAGTTCATGGGCCAACAGACTTAATTTACTCTGACTTTCGCCCCATACCTTTAGAATTTTACTTTGGTAATCCCAAAGGCGTATTTCCTCTACTCAACCCAGAAAATAACAAAATTAATATTCGTCTCAAACTCAAAGGCGGACAACAAACCAGCGGTAAACGTCCAGAAAGCCCCAGTTTACCCTTTATTTTGAATCAATTGCGACAACGGGAAATGCTACCCGCAATTTACTTTATATTTAGCCGTCGAGGTTGTGACCAAGCAGTAGCAGAAGTAGCTGAATTAGCATTAGTTAACGAAACAGAACAACAACTATTAAAAACAAGAATTGAAGAATTTTTAGCCCGTTATCCCGAAGCAGCAAGAGTTGGACAAGTTGAACCTTTGTATCGGGGAATTGCTGCTCACCATGCGGGAATTTTACCAACTTGGAAAGGATTAGTCGAAGAACTATTTCAAGAAGGTTTAATTAAAGTAGTATTTGCCACCGAAACTTTAGCTGCTGGAATAAATATGCCAGCGAGAACCACAGTAATTTCGACTCTTTCCAAACGTACCGATAGAGGACATAGATTACTTACCGCCTCAGAATTTCTACAAATGGCAGGTAGGGCAGGTAGGCGGGGCATGGATAAAAAAGGCTACGTAGTGACATTACAAACACCATTTGAAGGAGCAAAAGAAGCAGCTTATTTAGCAACATCAAAAGCCGATCCTTTGGTAAGTCAATTTACCCCTAGTTATGGGATGGTGTTGAACTTGCTGCAAACTCACACTTTAGAAGAAGCAAAAGAATTAATCGAACGCAGTTTTGGACAGTATTTAGCAACATTGCATTTAGAACCAAATCGGAAAGCGGTACAAAAGTTGCAAAAAGAAGCTGACCAATTGGAAATTCAAATGCAGCAAGTAAATCCAGATTTAATCAGTAATTATGAGAAATTACAGCAAAGGTTGAAGGCAGAAAGACAATTATTAAAAACTTTGCAGCAACAATCTGCTGATATTTTATCTGGTGATATTGCTGCTGCTTTACCCTTTGCGGTTGCTGGAACTGTTCTCAGTCTTAAAGGTAAGCACGTTCCGGTTTCTACACCTATCCCGGCAGTATTAGTTAATAAAAAACCCGGCCCCGGACAAACTCCCTATTTAATTTGTTTGGGCAAAGATAACCGTTGGTATGTGGTAAGCGTTCATGATGTAGTGGGTTTTCATGCTGAATTGCCCCGGTTATCTAGGGTAGATAATTTAGCAGGGCCACCACCAGAAATGCAGATAAAATTTGGTAGCGTGCGGACAGGTACAGAAGAAACTGTCGATATTGCGCGTACAATTCCCGTACAGTCATCACCAGAAGAAGCGCCAGAAGTAGCGGCGCAAAATCAACGAGTTAAGGCGGTAGAAGCACAATTAGAAAATCATCCAATTCTCCAATGGGGGAATCCAGGGACATTAATTAAACGTACTCGGCGTTTGATTACTCTGCAAACTGAGATTAATTTATTACAAGAAAAACTCGATCAAGAATCGCAACGTCATTGGGAAGAATTCTTGGATTTAATTTTGATTTTACAAAGCTTTGGTTGCTTGGATGAATTAACACCAACTGCGTTAGGACAAGCTGCGGCAGCGATTCGGGGAGACAATGAATTATGGCTGGGATTGGCGTTAATGTCGGGTGAATTGGATGATTTAGGCCCTCATCACTTAGCAGCAGCAGCAGCAGCTTTGGTGACAGAAACACCCCGTCCAGATTCGGAAAGTAGGTATATTCCATCTCAGGAAGTACAGGAAGCTTTGAGTAAATTACGGGGAATTAGAAGGCAACTTTTCCAAGTGCAAAGGCGGCATAATGTAGCTTTACCAGTTTGGTTGGAAGATGAATTAATTGGGTTAGTAGAACAATGGGCATTAGGAATAGAGTGGGTGCATTTATGCGAAAACACAACTTTAGATGAAGGAGATGTGGTGCGGATGTTACGCAGAACTCTTGATTTTCTCTCTCAAATACCTCATGTGCCAAATTTGCCGGATTCTATTAAGAGGAATGCTAGTCGCGCTTTGCAATTAATGGATAGGTTTCCAGTTAATGAAATTGTCGGTTGATCGGGATTTTTAGGATTATGGGATTAGCAGGATTGATTAGTTAAGATTTGCGGATTGATGATTGGCAAGATTATTTGTGGATTAATCAGGATAATCTTGTTCATCTATAATCCTGTTCATCTTCAAATCTGTAAATCCTGGTTTAGTGTGAGGAGTTAAATGTGAGGAAAAGTGTTGCCTTCTGCCTTCTGCCTTCTGCCTTCTGCCTTTTCTCTTCTGCTGCTTTGGCGGAAGGTGTGACTTTAGGCGTGGTGCGTAGTGGTGATAATGCTACGCAATGGATGGGGATTACTAATCGGTTGAATCAGAGTGGTGTGGCTTATTGTGTGGTGGATTTGCAAAGTGTGCAGAAAGCCACTGATTTGACGGGTACAAGAGTGCTATTTTTGCCGAATGTGGAAAGTTTATCACCGCAACAGGCGATCGCACTTTCGGAATGGATGAAAAAAGGCGGTCGCTTAATTGTTAGTGGGCCAGCAGGTAATCTTTCTGCGCCAGAAGTGCGCCAAATGTTGCGGGGTGTTTTGGGCGCTTATTGGGCTTTTCCTCTCGCGGAACCTTCAACCTTGAAACCTAGCAAAACAGCTAATCAGCAAAAGGATTCTGAATCCTCGCTTCAAGGTACAGTTCACGGGGGAGTGGTGATTCCCACAACTCTTACTAGTCAAACTGCTGCTACTTGGTCAGTTAAGGATAGTCCGCCCGCAGTAGTGAATACTAACCAGACGACTTTTTTCGGTTGGCGCTGGGGTGTGGATGCGGTGGCAAATGTCCAAACGGATTTAGCTTGGCTGAAATCAGCCCTCAATCGCTACGGAGTTAAATCTGTAAGTGGTGTTGGTGTATCTGCCCCCAGTACGGGAAATTGTGTTGCCCCTGATGCTGTGCCTGTTGCTGTTGTGCCTGTGGTGCAGGAAAGGGGGGCTGGGG
>NZ_JADEWG010000243.1 GCF_015207735.1 [Phormidium] sp. LEGE 05292 | reverse complement strand
CCTCCCTACCTCCCCACCTCCCCATCTCTTCTTCCTAGTCCCCAGTCCTCAGACATAGCCGTTTTCCATTAAAAAGTCGGGTGTGATGCTTTGGGGTGTTTTGCCGAAATGTAGGAGTTTTTCTACGTATTTGCCTAAGATATCGGCTTCTAGGTTTACTTGGCTGCCGTTTTTTAATAGGTAAAGGTTGGTGTGGGCGTAGGTGTGGGGAATGACTGCGACTTTGAACCAAGTTCCGTCGGTGTTGGATTCGGCTACGGTTAAGCTGATGCCGTTTACGGTGATGCTGCCTTTGGGGACGATGTAACGGGCGACTGATTCGGGGGCGCTAAAACCAATTTCCCAGGAGTTGGCGGTTTGTTCTACTGTTTCTAGATGACCAACTCCGTCAATGTGTCCGGTTACGAAGTGTCCGCCTAGTTTGCTACCGACTCGGAGTGAGGTTTCTAGGTTGACGTTGTTGTATTCTAGTTTTCCTTTGCCTAAGCGGGTGCGACTGAGGGTTTCTGGGGAAGCGGTGGCTAAAAATCCTTGGGAAAGTATTTCTTCTACGGTGAGGCAAATGCCGTCTACGGCTACGCTGTCGCCGATCGCTAAATCTTCTAAAATTATGTCTGCTGTGTGTTTAGCACAAGTTATGCCGATCCGATCGCCTGTCTGAATTTGAATGGTTCCTAAGCTCTGAATTAGTCCTGTAAACACGGCTTTATAGAAAAATTTTATTTTTGGTTCCTTAATTTATGATATATATGCCTCTCAAACGTAGTCGTCCAACCAGCTGCGGAATGTAGTTTTTTTTTGGGGAAATGTGAAAATTTTGCAGGCACGGTTAGGATCGGAGTCAAGAGGAGGGCATACTGGGAATGTAAAGACAATCTTATGGGATTGTATCGGTTTGACTTCACCTGGTTATAACGCCAGTATTGAGTTTAATCGTTAACTCTCTAACACCCTAATCTCTAAGGTACTAACTTGAAAAAGTCAAGTACCAGATTATCGTATAGATGTAATCTCCCTTACCAAAGGTATTATATAGGCCAAACCAATGATAGAGATGAAAGTCGCTGGAATTGCAGTTGATGCAATCACGCGCAGCCCAATAGTACTCCTGAAAGATGGGACCGAGCGACGAGCTTTGCCGATCTACATCGGTCAAGATCAGGCAAAGTCAATTATCGCTGCTTTGGAAAATCAACCGCCGCCCCGACCTCTGACCCATGATTTGCTGGTAAATATGCTGGAAGCGTGGGAAATGAAGGTGGAGCGAATTATTATTCACTCCTTACAGGACAATACTTTTTATGCGATTTTGACTGTTCGCAAAGGTGAGGTGAAAAAAGATATTGATGCTCGTCCTAGTGATGCGATCGCAGTCGCGTTGCGTACCCGTAGCCCAATCTGGGTGATGGAAGAAGTGGTTGCTGATGCTTCTATTCCTGTGGATAGAGATGCTGATGAAGCAGAACAAAGGGCTTTTCGGGAATTTCTGGAAAATGTTAGACCCGAAGATTTGATTCAGCGACGTGGCTTCAGCAGTGGAGAAGCCTAACTGGTCATTGATCTTATGTCATTGGTCATTAGTCCACAAATGACAAATCACAAATGACAGATGACAAATGACAATTGACAAATGACTAAATATGCGATATAGGCGTTTTGGTAAAACCAATCTCTGGCTCTCAGTGTTTTCTCTGGGAACTATGCGCTACTTGGATTGTGAGGCTAGTGCGATCGAAACTGTACAGCAAGCTGTGGCGCGAGGAATTAATCACATAGAAACAGCCAGAGGCTATGGAAAAAGTGAAGAGTATCTGGGAGCAGCACTAAGCGCTGGTTTAGAATTACCACGCTCCCAACTTTACATCACTAGTAAAATTCCGCCCACAGCTGAGGCTGACACCATGCGCCGTCATATCGATGAGTCTCTGAAGCGGTTAAAAGTTGATTATTTGGATTGTTTGGCGATTCATGGGTTAAATACTTGGGAACATTTAGATTGGGTAGAAAATGGTTGCTTTTGGGCGGTGCAGCAAGCGATCGCAGATGGTCAAGTCAGGCATTTTGGTTTTTCTACTCACGGCTCTTTAGAATTGATTGTTAAGGCGATCGACACAGGTTTATTTGAATTCGTCAATCTGCATTACTATTACTTTTTCCAACGAAACGCCCCCGCAGTAGAATTAGCAGCAAAGAAAGATTTGGGCGTTTTTATTATCTCACCTGCTGATAAGGGCGGACGCTTATTTTCTCCACCAACCAAGTTAAAAGATTTGTGTGCGCCTTTATCTCCTTTAGCTTTGAATTATCGGTTTCTGTTAAGCGATCGCCGCATTACTACCCTGAGTCTAGGTGCAGCTAACTCCAGCGAACTATCTCAGCCTTTAAGTATAGCAGATCGAGATTATCCTCTCACAACTGAGGAATTAAAAATTTTAGAAGGTCTGCAAACCCATCAATCAGCTACTCTGGGAACAGACAAATGTAGTCAGTGTTATGCTTGTCTCCCTTGTCCCGAAAACATTAATATTCCCGAAGTTTTACGACTGCGAAATCTTGCGATCGCTTACGATATGACAGATTATGGTCAATATCGTTATCGAATGTTTGAAAATGCTGGACATTGGTTTCCCGGAGTTAAAGCTAACCGTTGTACTTCCTGCGGTGAATGCCTCCCCCGTTGTCCAGAAAATTTGGATATTCCCTCTCTGTTAGATGATACTCATCAACGATTAAATGGGCCAAGTCGCCGACGACTTTGGGAGTGAAGACAGAAGGCAGAGCTCAGATCTTACACCAAGAGGCAGAGCCTCTGTTTTTCGTTCCCAGGTTGAACCTGGGAACGAGATGAGGGAGGTTCTACCTCCCCTGCTAGATAATCTGAGCAGAAGGCACAAGGTACAGTGGGAGTGCAATTATGATTGCTCAATTATTAGCTAAAAGTTTCGGAAAAAATCTCATCTTTTGGTTACTGTTTTTCTTAATTTCTTTAGATTTGCAACCAGTACAGGCGCAATATCAAGAGAGAATTCAGCAAAGAATACAAAAAGATATTTGCTCTAAACCAATTACAGAAAATGATATTTCTCTACGTCATCTTACACCACCTAGTATTTGGTTGGCGACACAAAGGTTTGGTGGTCTGTTAATAGATTTTTGGTTTACTTGTCCCAGTGACAGACGGGTATATCTAATAGTAAATCGCCAAATTTGGAATTCACTAACTTATGTAGAAAAATACGCATTTGTCAATCATTTTGGTATTTATTCAAGCTCGGATAGCTACAATGTGGAAGTATTAAATCCCCAATTAGAAAATATAGCGGCTTATAGATGTGACTATAGTGTAAATCCGCTCAACTGCAATTTATGGGTGGAAAGCTTTGGTAATTATGCGCCGCCGCCTTTGCGATCGCCTAAACCTAAACCTTGAAACCGAATTTCTCGCCACAAATTTAAGTATTGCTGCTTCGCTTTTAGGGAAAGAGGTAAAATAAATTCACTTCTTTGGTAAACATCTGGCGCGGGGAAAATTAATTTTTTATTACTAATAACTTTTGGTAATTCCTCCAAAGATTCGCCAGCAAAAATTGGTGAAGCAGCTTTACCAAAGCGCGAGAATAAAACTGCTATTTCTGATTGCCAACCAAAATCAATCCAATCCCTAGCAAAACTAAAATTATTACTAGCTTGAGTCGGACGTACCCATAAATCTGCCCACAGAGAGGTTCCTGATTTGGGAATTACTGCTCCAATCATGTTTGGGTAGCGTTGAATTACTGGCAAAATATCTGTAGACCAACCGACAGCTAACCAAGTGTCTCCCAAAATCAAGGGTTGTAAATATGTATTGTCGCTATAGAATTTCACCTGTCGATCGAGTGCTTTGAGTTCTGATTTAAGCTGAGGAATTTTATCTAATTGTTGAGTGTTGTAAGAGTTTTGGGGATTAATTTTTTTCAAGGTTAAACCAATGACTTCTCTTGGTTGATCGAGTAAGGAAATGCGATCGCGCAACTCTTTTCTCCATAAATCATTCCAATCTTGAGGCGGCTTTAAACCTTCTGCTTTAAATTTATCCCGACGGTAAACAATCATTGTCGTACCCCAACGATACGGCGCACCCCAAACTTGTCCTTTTTGGTCAATATTTCCCTGTTGATTGCGGCGGACTAATTGCTGATATTGTGGAGGTAATTGTTTCCATGCCTTGAGTTGTTCGGTATCTAAAGGTTGAATTAGCTTTTGTTCGATCGCCTCGGCTAACCAATAATCTCCTAAAGTCACTAAATCGGGAAACTGAATCACTTTTTCTCTGCCTGCTAGCAGAGGAAGCTTTGACCACCAATTCTGAGATTTCGGTTTTTCTGCTAAACTTTCAAATAACTGAATGAGTTGTGCTTCTACGGTTAAATCTAATTCACCTATTTGGTGAAATTCCCGGCGAAATTTATTTAATAGCTGAGGTGGAATAGAATCTTTGAGCAGTCGAATCCTTAAATTCGTCTGTTGCTGACTACCACAACCTGTGAATAAACTGGAAATTGCTAGAACACTAGTACCTAATAAAAAATCGCGTCGCTTCATTTAAGTTTAAATTGGCAATTTTGCTAGTTAATTTTTCCAAAGGCTTTTTTGTCAATAAGAATGTTTAATTGACCGAAAATTTACCTTGGCTACAAACAAAGTAACTAGTTTAATTAAGTTAACATAATTTTCTTAAGAATAATCTGGTTTTGTTGCTGCCGCTCGCCACAACAGAGAAACATATCTGAAGAAGATCTAAAGGAAAAGTTAAATGATTCATAAGGCAGTCAAGGTTTAGGAAATTATTCTGTAGGATAGGGACAGAAGCTTAATAACTTAGGGGTAAAAGATGGATTCGATAAAAAATCAAGTTAATGGATTGAACGAGAAGATAGAAACCCTCTGCCAATTGGTTGAACATTTAAATGAAAGAATGGGGGAAATTTTGTCGGAAATCAAGCGGTCTACACCAAAAGATACTGACCAGTTTGTTGGTCGAGTTGGAGAACGACCATCATACACCACTCTAACTAGAGTAGATGCTGCCTTAGCACACAAAGATATTTTGATAGATAACAGCTACTCAGACTCGAGTTCAGGAAATCGGGAAAAAGAAATAGGCCCAGAAATCCAAATTCAACGCCTAACAGCACAACTAACAGCAGCATATAACCGAATTGCGGCTTTAGAAGAACAATTACTGTCCAAAAGAGTTTATTAATTATTCTGTCCTAACCGTGCTGCTAAAACTTCGACAGCCTGGAGAAGTTGGCGATTATTCCAGCCTCCATAGAGAT
The DNA here is from genome assembly GCF_015207735.1 of [Phormidium] sp. LEGE 05292. GTDB lineage: Bacteria > Cyanobacteriota > Cyanobacteriia > Cyanobacteriales > Aerosakkonemataceae > Floridanema. Next base: position 1,181 of record NZ_JADEWG010000243.1, on the reverse strand, counting down.
TGGCTGCAATACAAGCTGCACCTGCGCCTATGCCTTCTTTGACGCATCCCTGCTCATAAACTCGTAATTTTTCATAGTTAGAATTGGCAAAACTAAAGTTATTACTCAGCAAAGGAACTGAACCAACTATTTGAGCTAAACCTACTGTGTCACCAGTAGGATCTTCTGCTACCCAGCGAGTTGTACCGACAACGATTTGTTCCTGTTGCCAAGGTAAAGAATATTCTGTTGCTATAGCCTGAATCAAGGCATAGACAGCTAGCATTTGCGTTCCGCCAGCCAGCATTACCCCGCTAGTTTTACTAGCTGCGATCGCCATTCCCGCAACTACAATTTGCATGGGATCGCCCACTGCTGCTAAGAGTTGCAGCACCCCAAAAGCAGACGGAAATTTTTCAAAATTTAGCAACTCAGCCGCTTTTAGTCCCTGCTGCACCACAGCCCACTTTTGTTGGTGATTACATTCCGGGTGACTACTGTTGACTTTACCAGCAGCGGCAAAACCTAAACCAGTGAGTACTGCCAATGCAGTAGTAGTTCCGCCAACTACACATTCACTCAAAATTAACCAACTGGATGGATGAAGGGTGGCTAACTTTTCTCCCCAAACTAACCCTTGGTCTAGCAAACTTTTAACTATAGCTAGATCGAGGGCTTTTCCTGTACTTAAACAATTAGCGGCTTGACCTCTTAAATCAATATTGGGGATCGGTGGTGGTTGCAGTAAACCTGCATTAAAAATATATAGAGGCAAGGCAAGAGACTCAACCACAGCACGAGAAATTAATACTGGGGAAGCGCCTGCGTGCAATGGTGGTAAGGGATATTTTGGGTTAGGTGAGGGGCCATTATATAAAAATTCTGCATCTGCTAAGGCGGTATATTTGCGATCGCAAGGAGTAGCCCCCGCCGCAGAAATCCCCGGAATTAATCCAGTTTCCGTAAATCCCAACACACAAGCAAACACAGGTTGACAACCTCGATGCCTTTGCAACCAACGTTTTCCCTGTTCTACTTGCGTGTAAATTTTAATCATAGGTTTAATCAAGGGGACTGGGGACTGGGAAAGGCAGAAGAGGGAAAGTTTTGAGTTTTGAGTTTTGAGTTTTGAGTTAAAGAGAAAGTTGGGGGAGTTTTGAGTTATTTAATTTCCTCTTGTCCCCCCTGCCCCTCTGCCCCTC
>NZ_JADEWG010000242.1 GCF_015207735.1 [Phormidium] sp. LEGE 05292 | reverse complement strand
TTAATAATAGAATTAAGCTCATTATTCGACAAAGCTATGGCTTTAAAAGCTTTGAATCTTTGCGAGAAAAGCTGTTAGCTTGTTTATTTAAATAAGATTTACTTATCCCCACAGGTACGGGAGAGCCGTATTGAGGTTTCAGACAACTTTTTATTTATCTTGTCGCCTCGATCGATAAATTCCCCTTACTGTGCGGATGAAGTGGAATATGCTGCCAAGCTGAATAAGCGGTTTGTGACAGTGTTGTACCAACCAGTGAACCCAGCCGAGTTACATCCAGAATTAGCGAAAATTCAGTGGATTGACTTTCATCAGAAGAGTGCTAATTTTGTCTCCACATTCGGCGAACTGATCAGAACTCTCGATACCGATCGCGAGCACGTCCACAGCCACACCAAATGGTCGCAACGGGCAATGGAGTGGGAGGAAAAAGGCAAAAATCACGACTTGCTATTGCGAGGAAGTGAGTTTGTCATTGCTCAAAACTGGCTAGAAACCGCCTTAGAACAAAAAAAACAACCTCCACCCACTGCCTTACAGCAAACATATATTGAAGACAGCCAAAAAGCTATCCTCGCTGCTGAAGAAGCCGAAAAACAGCGACAAGCTGAACTGCTACGCTTGCAAGAAGAAAAGACCAAAGAAGCCGAAGCCAGACTGTTAGAGGAGAAAAAAAGCGCCAGACGGCAAAAGATGTTCCTGGCTGCTGTGAGTTTAGGTTTTATTATTGCCACGCTATTGGGAGTAGTATCTTTCTTCCTGTTTAATCAAGCCCGCAAAAAAGAGCGTGAGGCAAACCAAGCCACAGTTGAGGCATTAGCTGAATATTCGGATGCGCTGTTTGTTTCCCATAAAAGATTAGATGCTCTGGTAACAGCAATCAAGGCCAAGCAAAGACTCAAAACTATCAAAAGACCAAGCGCTGAACTTGAGGAAGAAGTTGAGAGTGTACTTCAGCAGGCTGTTTTTGCGTCGAGACAATATAACATTCTCTCCGGGCATGATGCCACAGTGCTTGCTGTTGCCGTTAGCCCCGATGGTAAAACGATCGCTTCCGGCAGCGAAGATAATACAGTTAAACTCTGGAATCGGGAAGGCAAACTGCTAAAAACTCTTACTAACCATAAGGATTCAGTCAACGCCTTAGCCTTTAGTCCTGATGGGAAACTAATTGCCTCAGCGAGTGTAGACAAAACTATTAAACTGTGGAAGCCAGATGGCACCTTACTCAAAACCCTGACCGGACATAGCGATAAGGTGAATGGAGTCGCTTTCAGCCCGGATGGAAAACTGATAGCTTCAGGCGGTGACGATCGAACAGTGAAACTGTGGCAGCCAAATGGCACCTTACTCAAAACCTTGACCGGACATAGTGATAAGGTGAATGAAGTCGCTTTCAGCCCGGATGGAAAACTGATTGCTTCAGGCAGTGGCGATCGAACAGTGAAACTGTGGCAGTCAGATGGCACCTTACTCAAAACCTTGACTGGACACCAAAAACAGGTCAAAGCAGTCGCCTTCAGCCCAGATGGGAAGTGGATTGCTTCCGCTAGCGATGATAATACGATTAGACTATGGAAGTCAGATGGGACTTTCGTGAAAACCTTTGACGGACATTCCGATCAAGTAACAGGAGTAGCTTTCAGCCCTGATAGTCAAAACATTGCTTCTGCTAGTTGGGATCGAACAGTAAAACTGTGGAACCTGGATGGTTCTGTGCTAGTAAATCTATCTGGACATAGTGATAAAGCCACAGACGTGGTATTTACTCCAGATGGTAAAACAATTATTTCCTCTAGCGAAGACAACACGCTCAGACTCTGGAGACGTGAGACACCCTTCGTGAAGATTCTCTTTGGGCATGAAAAACCTGTAAACGCAGTTGCTTTCAGTCCCGATCGAGACAAGAAAAAGCGGTTAATTGCTTCTGCCAGTGACGACCAGACTGTAAAACTGTGGCAGTCAAACGGTAGATTGCTAACTACCATTCCCCAAACTGACAAAGTTAATGATGTATCGTTTAGCCCGGATGGTCAGACTATTGTTACAGGGAGTCGAGACAAAAAAATCACGCTTTGGAACCGAGATGGGATTCGCTTACAAAAACCGATCGTTGACACCGACCAGGTAAATCAGGTGTTATTTAGCCCAGATGGTCAAGTGATTGCCTCGGCAAGCGACGACGACACTGTTAAACTTTGGCGGCGAGATGGTACACTGCTAAAAGTTCTCAAAGGACATACCGATAAGGCCAAAACCGTAGCCTTTAGCCCCGATGGTAAGTTAATTGCCAGTGGAAGTGCCGACAATACTATCAAGCTCTGGAATCGTGACGGCGTGTTGTTGTCAACTGTGAAAGCACATAAGGGTTCTGTTAACCATCTGTCATTTAGTCCCGATGGTAAATGGCTTGTTTCTGGTAGTGTAGACAACTTTAGTAAACTCTGGAGGCTGGAAGGGACTCGGCTAATTTTTCACTCTGCTAAGAAAAACCAAGAGTCAGTGAATGCAATTGTTTTTAGCCCTAATAGTAAGATGATTGCCTCAGCAAGTAGCGATGAAACTATCCAAATCTGGACTTTAGATAACAAACCTCCGACTCCTTTTTACGTCCATACTGATGCGGTTAATGATGTAACTTTCAGCCCAGATAATCAGAGCATTGCCTCTGTTAGTAACGATAACACGGTGATTCTGTGGGATATAGAGAAATTTCAACATCGAGAGCATCTAGAGGTAGAGGGATGTAAATTGGTGCAGGATTATTTGCAGACAAATACACAGTTAACCAAGAGCGATCGTCAAATCTGCAATCAATATAATTCCAGCAAATAAGTTGTTGAAATAAATATCAGTAAAGGGTGCAATAGGAGAATTAATAAAGAATGGCAAAGAAAAACGACTATCGCTACTACCTGAAACAGACCTTAGGTGGATTAATAGACCAATTGGACATATCACAGTTGCGAAAAGACTTTCTCAAGCAACGCTGGCTCGATCAAGTGTTGTGGTTGGAGGGACGAGCCACAAAAAATCGCGACCGCCATTACGCCCTCAGAATGACTACCATCATTGGTGGGGTAATTATTCCCGCATTAGTTGGTCTGGGTAAAGGTGATGAACGCTGGCAGATATATTTGGGTTGGACTGCTTTTGGTGTCAGTCAGGCAGTAGCAATATCAGCTGCGTTGGAAGAATTTTTTGGTTATGGAGAGAACTACCGCAACTACCGCAACACTGCCGAAAGTTTGAAAATAGAGGGCTGGGAATTCTTTCAATTAACTGGAGCCTATCGCTACTATGAAGATCATACTGATGCTTACAGCACTTTTGCCGAGCGCGTCGAGTTGTACATTAAGCAAGATGTACAAGGCTTTATTGCCAACTTAGAAGATAGGCAAAACGAAAGCAAAAAGAAAACAGAAGAAGAAGCCCAAAAAAATGCCGAAAAAGCTCTGGAAAAGCTCAATCAGCAGTTGGAATTACAGGCACAGTATGAAGCACAGCGTCAACAGATAGAAGCAGAGAAGCGTCGTCTGGAAGAAGAAAAGCAGCAATTAGAACAACAGCGTTTAGCTCAGCTTGAGAAAGTAGAGGAGAAACCAGCCGCTTCTACAATCGAAGTGGTTTCAGTTGAGCAATCTAACTTAAGTACTGTGCTGACAGATCTCTCTGACGATCGAGAAAATAACGGCAGCACTAGAGTCAATGCTGAGACAGTAAAATACCTCAGTGCTAATGAGATTCTGGCTATGATTAAGAGCAATCCTCTAGTTGCGACCAATACAGCAGCAGAAAAGCTCATTGAACCTACAGGAGTCTCCAAAACCTCTACCTCAACTACTACAAAAGTACCCATGTGTGGAGTTGAGTTAATTAAACGCTTTGAAGGCTGCTATCTCAATGCCTACCCCGATCCTTTAACTGGACGGGAACCGATTACAATTGGCTGGGGAGCAACCAGAAAACGTGACGGTAGTCCCTGGCGGCTGGGAGAGAGTATTACCCAACAAGAAGCTGACGAGCTATTAATTCATCAGTTGGAAACAAGCTACTTACCCGATTTAGCTAAAATTCCTTGCTGGAGTGAACTCAACCCCAACCAACAAGGAGCATTACTCAGCTTTGGCTACAACTTAGGAAGTAAATTCTACGGCTCTCCTAATTTCAATTCAATGACCACAGTCTTAAGGAATCGGGATTGGTCTAAAATCAACGAAACTTTCATCAAGTATCGCAATCCTGGAAGCAATGTTGAGGCCGGACTTTTGAGAAGAAGAAAAGCTGAAGCTGAATTATTTATGACCCCCTACGCCTAGTGGTATACCTTTGAAATTTTGCTTGTCAGAGACAAAGCTGACCTTATTACCGAGATTGCTCGGAGAAATTACAGAGTTTTAGCGTAAGAGAACACTATTTATGATTCGGAACCACAAAAAGTACTCGATCGACATCAACAAAGTTGGGCAGAATATTGCGATTAACATCTCTCTGGAAATGGAATTAAGTCCCGATCTTGCTGAACTGGTATTGCGCGACCTAAGTACGGATATCAAGGACTTTAATGAAGCTCGTATTCTTGCTGAAATTGTCCGCGACCCGATTATCATCTATAGCATTTGTCAGCGTTTAGAGGAGGTAAAAAATCAAGAACTTAGATATCCAGAATTACAACCAGAAATGAGGCATCGAGACTCTAGAAATGAACAATTGTCTGAATGGAGCCTAGACACAACTACCTAACAAGATTTCACCTAATTAATCGATTTAGAATGCAAGAGGATAATCGGCAAAATGACTGGTACTGTAAGTATTGTTGACAAGTATACAGAGCTATGGGAAAGCTGTAAGGTGCAATCAAATCTAGTGCCAGAACTAGAGAAAATTGCTGAAAAGCTGTGTTACGATCGCGGCTTTTACGAAAAAATCGAATGGTACTATCCCAACATACCCTGGTACTGGTTCGGGATTTTACACGCAGTTAATGACTTCGAGGGTTCTACCCAATTCCTAGAGCAAGTTACACGCAAGCTGAGTACAATTCAGGCTGAACAGATACCAGCAAAGTCCAGTGTTCGCTTACTCGCCTTTGACAAATACAACGACTTCCAAGGCAAAGATGACCAGGGAATTACACCGTTTGTTTGGGCTGGGACTAATCACACGAAGACTAATGATTCGGAGCCAGGTTGCGCCGCAATTCTGTACTTTCTAGAAGCAATCGGACTTAAGGACGATCGGACTGAGCAGGGTGATTTTAATCTCACGGTAGCCTCAGATACAGTGTTTAAAAATTGCTCTTTTCCCTCCAACAAACTGTTAGCAAACGAAAAAATTGGTGTCAAAGCTGGGACACAGTTGCAGGTAGTTCATCTGGCAATCGCGGACTCACACCACTTGCGAGTCACGCTGAAGTCTCCATATCAGGAGAAGCAGGTCTGGTTTATCTATGGCGAGCATATCCAGATAGAAGGCTCCAAACTCGCAGCCACTCCGACTAAGCCCAAGACTTTAGTAGAGAAAATTATTGCCTATTGCCAAAAGAAAGGTTACAGAATTGACAAAGAACCTGGGTACAAGAATATTATCTACATCGAAGGCATGAACCCAGACGGAACCCTCAATAACAATGCCCTCAATGTCTGGAATGACCTCCGCACCGTTATTGAGTTCAAAGATGGTAAGCCTGTAATGATCGGCTGTTGGGAAGCCACGACTAACCCAGGTAAATACTATGTAAAAAATCCCATGAACCCCAAAGGCGCGGCGATTATCGCATTTGGGCAATACACATCATGGTGCGTCGGAATGCACGGACACGCTAGCCCCCATGAAGCTCTTGTGCAATGCAATCCAGTCACCGTCCATCGTGATAGCAATCGCTCAGGCACCCGTGATGCTGGTGAACCTATAGACTCAGGTTTATTCGGTATTAACCAACACTGGGGAGGTGACAATCCTAAGTCAGACATTGGAAAATGGAGTGCTGGCTGTCAAGTAGGTAGGACAAAACAGGGACATCGGGAGTTTATGGCGATCGTTAAGTCAGACCCACGCTATCAAGCTAATCGCAATTTTGTCTTCACTGCCACGATCATTGACGGCAAAGACCTCCTAGCACACTTCCCAGCAAGTTGAGTTTGATTGCTTACCAGCGTAGAGTGTTCTCTAATCAGGCACTTCTAACGGCATTTTTATGAATAATGATTAACGAAAAACCCCGTTCTGGCTATACGTTACCAGTTTTTGCTGCTGCGAGCGCGATCGCTGCTTTGCAATGGCTAAAACAACGCCAAGCGATCGCCCCCGGTGCAGTTCCAGAGGCGATCGCATCTGTAATGGTAGATTTAATTAATCCCGCCGAAACGGTTGAAATTGTGATCGAACAAGTCAGCGGCATTAGCGAAACCACAGCCTTAGCAATTACTCGCAGCGATCCTGGAGATAACCTGGATATAACTCGGAATACCCCTATTTGGGCACTGGTAGAGTTGAGTAGGGGAGATGGGGAGATGGGG
>NZ_JADEWG010000241.1 GCF_015207735.1 [Phormidium] sp. LEGE 05292 | reverse complement strand
TCTCGTGGGCCCGGAGAAGGGGATAAGCGACAGCCTCTGCCCCTCTGCTCCTCTGCTCCCCTGCTTCCTCAATCCGCGACGTAACGCCATCCTTCTGGCTCATATTCGCGTTGAATGCGAATCGTCCAATTACCTTGGGGAATGGCGATTTGTTTGTGTTCTTCATGAGTTAGTAGTGCGGTGGGTGACAATACTTTTAAGTACAGCGTTCCATTTCGTTCATATAATTCTGCTTCCCCTTCGCTAATGCGGTGACGGTGCCCGGTGACTTCTCCTTCTGCTAGCGTTAAGTGAGGCAGTTGTTCTCCTTCAATAGATTGGGTAGGAATTAAAATTACGTCGCCTTGTCTGATTGGTTGCATGACAGATTTCCTCTCTATAAATATCTCTAAACTACATTTATTTTTCGTTTAATTCCAACTTAAGTCTCCATCGCAAAAACTTCCGGGTCAATATCCCAATTTACCCAGCGAATCGCTTCTCTGGCAGAAGTGAGTGTAGGTGGTACGCGCAAAATGTGAATGTGTGCAGTACTCGGACAAGTCATTTTTAACAAATGGATTGGTTCGATGTCTATATTTGCATCTATCTTAAGTAAGGTGTATTCGCGGTATTGGTCGATCGCACTCGCCCCCAACTCTTGCATAATGCGATCGTACCCAAAATGTTGAATCAAAAATCGTCGCACTTCGGCATTTTCTTCTGTGAGTAACCACTCAGCTTTCCACTGATTCAAATGTGTCCAATAGCGGCGCGGAAGTGTAATTCCAAAATATTCAACCCGCAAATTCTGATTAGGATGGTTGGCTAAAGTAGATAAATCTTGAATCGGATTGCTATTAAGAGAGAGCCAATCTAAAGAATTCAATTGTACTATCTCTGCTGGCAGATTTGTTAGTTGGTTGCCGCTCAGATTGAGTGATGTCAAAGAATGCAGTTGTCCGATCTGAGCTGGCAGATTTGTCAGTTGGTTGTCGCTCAGATAGAGCCATGTCAAAGAATGCAGTTGTAATATCTCTGCTGGCAGATTGGTCAGTTGGTTGCCGCTCAGATCGAGTTCTGTCAAAGAATGCAGTTGTACTATCTCTGTTGGCAGATTTGTCAGTTGGTTGTCGCTCAGATTGAGATATACCAAAGAATGCAGTTGTAATATCTCTGTTGGCAGATTTGGCAGTTGGTTGTCGTTCAGATAGAGTGATGCCAAAGAATGCAGTTGTCCAATCTCTGCTGGCATATTTTTTAGTGGGTTACTGCTCAGATAGAGTGATGCCAAAGAATGCAGTTGTCCGATCTGAGCTGGCAGATTTGTCAGTTGGTTGCCGCTCAGATCGAGCCTTGTCAAAGAATGCAGTTGTCCGATCTGAGCTGGCAGATTGGTCAGTTGGTTGCCGCTCAGATCGAGTTCTGTCAAAGAATGCAGTTGTCCGATCTGAGCTGGCAGATTGGTCAGTTGGTTGCCGCTCAGATCGAGCCTTGTCAAAGAATGCAGTTGCCCAATCTCTGCTGGCAGATTTGTCAGTTGGTTGCCGCTCAGACCGAGCCATGTCAAAGAATGCAGTTGTCCAATCTCTGCTGGCAGATTGGTCAGTTGGTTGCCGCTCAGACCGAGCCATGTCAAAGAATGCAGTTGTCCAATCTCTGCTGGCAGATTGGTCAGTTGGTTGCCGCTCAGATCGAGTTTTGTCAAAGAATGCAGTTGTCCAATCTCTGCTGACAGATTGGTCAGTTTGTTTTCGTTCAGATTGAGTGATGTCAAAGAATGCAGTTGTCCGATCTGAGCTGGCAAACTTGCCAGTTGGTTGGCGCTCAGATCGAGCGATGTCAAAGAATGCAGTTGCCCAATCTCTGCTGGCATATTTCTCAGTTGGTTGCCGCTCAGAGCGAGCGATGTCAAAAAATGCAGTTGTACTACCTCTGCTGGCAGATTTGTGAGTGGGTTGCCGCTCAGAGCGAGCCTTGTCAAAGAATGCAGTTGTCCGATCTCTGCTGGCAGATTTCTCAGTTGGTTGCGCCTCAGCTCGAGAGTTGTCAAAGAATGTAGTTGTCCAATCTCTGCTGGCAGATTTCTCAGTTGGTTGTTGAACAGATTGAGTTTTGTCAAAGAATGCAGTTGCCCAATCTCTGCTGGCAGATTTCTCAGTTGGTTGTTGTTCAGATTGAGCGATCTCAAAGAATGCAGTTGTCCGATCTCTGCTGGCAAACTTGCCAGTTGGTTACTCCTCAGATCGAGTTCTGTTGCATCTAGTGAATTAACAATTTGCTGTCGCACTTCTTCCAAGTCTGACATTGTTTCTTCCTTTGCCTCTTGCAGATTGGGTAAGTTTTAGCAGCGATCGCCAAACTAGCCAAGCATTAATGTATTACTATTATAATACATTTTGAAGTATAGAGGTGCGATCGCCCCTCCAAAAAACCACAACCTAACAACCTTTCAAGTCTCGATCGCAAAATCTTCCGGGTCAATATCCCAGTTTACCCAGCGAATCGCATCTTTTGCAGAAGTGAGATTAGGTGGTACGCGCAAAACGTGAATGTGTGCAGTACTCGGACAAGTCATTTTTAGCAAATGGATCGGTTCGATGTCGATATTTGCATCTATCTTAAGTAGGGTGTATTCACGGTATTGGTCGATCGCACTTGCTCCCAATTCTTGCATAATGCGATCGTACCCAATCTTTTGAATCAAAACTCGTCGCACTTCCGCATTCTCTTCTGTGAGTAACCACTCGGCTTTCCACTGATTCAAATGTGTCCAATAGCGGCGTGGAAGTGCAATTTCAGAACAATAAACCTGTAAATACTGATTGGGATGGTTGGCTAAAGCTGATAAATCTTGAATGGGATTACCTTCCAAAAAAAGTGAGCCTAAAGAATGTAGTTGTCTCACCTCGGCTGGTAAACTTGTTAGTTGGTTGCCGCTCAGATCGAAATAGTTTAAGGAATGCAATTGTCCAATTTCTGCTGGCAAACTTCTCAGTTGATTGCCGCCCAAATTGAGGTTTTTCAAGGAATGTAACTGCCCAAATTCTCCTGGTAAACTTCTCAGTTGATTACCGTATAAATCGAGACATTTTAAGGAATGCAGTTGTCCAATTTCTAATGGCAAACTTGTAAGTTGATTATTTCTCAGATGGAGTTCTGTCAAAGAATGCAATTGTCCTATTTCTGCTGGTAACTTGGTCAGTTTGTTGTCACTTAATTCGATAGTTGTTAAGGAGTGAAGTTGGCCGATTTCTGCTGGTATATCTGTTAGGTTATTTTGAGTAATATAAAGTTTTGTCAATGAATAAATTTGACCTATTTCTTTTGGCAAATTTATTAAACGGTTATTGCTTAAATTGAGTACTTTTAAGCAACTTAATTGTCCAATTTCTGTTGGTAAATTACTAAGTTGATTGCTCCACAAATTGAGTATTGTTTCATTTATAGAATTGAGAATTTGCTGTCGTACTATTTCAAAGACTGAGATCATTTCTTCCTTTGCCTCTTGCCGATTGGGTAAGTTTTTGATATGAACGCTCGCCCCCAAAACACCACAAACTAACAACCTTTCAAGTCTCGACCGCAAAAGCTTCCGGGTCAATATCCCAGTTTACCCAGCCAATCGCATCTCTGGCAGAGGTGAGTGTAGGTGGTACGCGCAAAACGTGAATGTGTGCCGTACTCGGACAAGTCATTTTTAACAAATGGATCGGTTCGATGTCGATATCTGCATCTATCTTAAGTAAGGTGTATTCGCGGTAATCATCGATCGCACTCGCCCCCAACTCTTGCATAATGCGATCGTACCCAAAATGCTGAATCAAAACTCGCCGCACTTCCGCATTATCTTCTGTCAGTAACCACTCAGCTTTCCACTGACTTAAATGTGTCCAATAGCGAGCCGGAAGTGCAATTTCAAAACAATAAACCCATAACTTCTGATTGGGATGATTGGCTAAAGCAGATAAATCTTGAATCGGATTGCCGTTCAGATTGAGCGATGTCAAAGAATGCAATTGTACAATCTCTGCTGGCAAACTTGTTAGTTGGTTTTGCATCAGATAGAGATCGGTCAAAGAATTTAGTTGTCCAATCTCCTCTGGTAGAGTCGTCAGTTTGTTCCAACTGAGATCTAGTATTGTCAAAGAATGCAGTTGTACAATCTCTCCTGGCAGACTTGTCAGTTGGTTGCCGTCCAGATAGAGTTCTTTTAAAGAATGCAGTTGTACAATCTCTCCTGGCAGACTTGTCAGTTGGTTGCCCCTCAGATTGAGCAATGTCAAAGAATGGAGTTGTCCAATCTCTGCTGGCAAACTTCTCAGTTGGTTGCAGTTCAGATAGAGTTCTTTTAAAGAATGGAGTTGTCCGATCTCTGCTGGCAAACTTCTCAGTTGGTTTTCTTCTAAACCGAGTTCTGTCAAACAATGGAGTTGTCCAATCTCTGTGGGCAAACTTGTTAGTTTGTTAAAGTGTAGATAGAGTTCTGTCAAAGAAGACAGTTGTCCAATCTCTGCTGGCAAACTTGTTAGTTGGTTGTCGGTCAGATAGAGTTCTTTTAAAGAATGGAGTTGTCCGATCTCTGCTGGCAAACTTCTCAGTTGGTTTTCTTCTAGACCGAGTTCTGTCAAACAATGGAGTTGTCCAATCTCTGTGGGCAAAGTTGTTAGTTTGTTAAAGTCTAGATAGAGTTCTGTCAAACAAGACAGTTGCCCAATATCTGCTGGCAAACTTGTCAGTTCGTTGTCTATGAGATCGAGTTCTGTTGCATCTAGGGAATTAAGAATTTTCTGTCGCACTTCTTCAAAGTCTGACATCGTTTCTTCCTTTGCCTCTTGCAGATTGGGAGGGAGACAAAGAGACAAGGGGAAGTTCCTTAACTCAACACTAGGAGCAGGATTTATGGATTTACATGATGTTCAGGATTAATCAAGAAATTCAGTAAATCTGTAAATCCTGGTTAAAATTCCCCAGTCCCCAGTCCCCTACTTATGCCGAATATGATCGTAAATCCCTACATATTGTGCGCCGGGATGATTCCATGAGTAGTCATATTCCATGCCCTGAATCATCAATTGGCGGAACAATTTCGGAGATTTATACCACAAGTCAATGGCGCGATCGATCGCAGATTCGATCGCCACATTATCTGTTTGATAAAACACAAAACCATTGCGTTCTTCTTGGGGTTTAGTTTCGTCATAATCCCAATCAAAAACTGTGTTTACCAAACCACCGACTCCGCGCACGATCGGCACAGTCCCATATTTTAACCCAATCATTTGCGTCAATCCGCATGGTTCGTAATTGCTAGGCACGACAATCATATCCGCACCTGCATAAATTAAATGGGATAATTCCTCATTGAAACCCAGTTCAATGTGACAATCGGGATTAGTATTGAGGTGATTTTTTTCGTGAGAAAACCAAGAATTAATTCCCGGTTCTGTAGCTGCTCCCAGTAACACGAATTGCGCCTTTTTTTGTAAGGCGTAATAAATTGCATGATGGACTAAATGCACGCCTTTTTGCTCGTCCAATCTGCCGATATAGCAAATAATTGGTTTGTCACTATGATTGAGCCAAAGTCGTTCCCGGAGAGCTTTTTTATTCAGGGTTTTGCTTTTCAAATCATCGCTGCTGTAATGATAGGGAATATAGCGATCGACCACCGGATTCCACACCTCATAATCAATCCCATTCAACACCCCACCAAACTTATGTTGATGAACGTACAAAGTTTTACCTAAACCGCAACCAACCTGAGTAAATCGAGCTTCCCAAGCATGGTGGGGCGAAACTGTATTCACAAAATTGGAGTAAACAATGCCACCCTTCATAAAATTGATCGCCGTTGGATGAGTGTCATCCATTAAGCGATCTTCAGTAAAATAGTAAGGTTCATTATTTAATCCGGTTGCCCAAAGAACATTAGCACCTGCTACTCCTTGATGTTTAAAATTGTGAATCGTGTAGCATACCCGTTGATTTGCCATGCCATGATATTTGTAAATTTCAAATAGCATGACTGGAATTAAACCAGTTTGCCAATCGTGGCAATGAATCACATCAGGGCGCTTATTAGTTATTAGGAGAAATTCTAAAGCCGCCTTGCTGAAAAAAGCAAAGCGCAAATGATCGTCTAAACAACCGTAATAGCAACCTCGGTTAAAGAAATTATCCTCCGAGAGGGGTTCGATAAAGAAACATAACCGCCCATGTACCCAACCACAATCGACATTGCAGCGAATTGCGCCATCAAACCAAGGCACCATAAGATCGCGGTAGGCTTCATGGAGTCCCCAAATATGGTCATACCGCATACAATCGTACTTTGGCAGAATTAACTCTACCCCATGCCCCCGAATCTCTAGCTCTCTACTGAGCCCATAAACTACATCGCCTAAGCCCCCTGCTTTAATCACAGGAGCGCATTCAGAGGCAATTTGTACAATGTACATCGTTAATCCTCAAAGACTACAATCCCCTTCCTTAGAAAAGAATAATATTATTTCGGACTACCAACCTAAAGTGGGACAAAAAAGCATTTTTTATGAGTGAAGGGGATGGGGAGATGGGGAGAT
>NZ_JADEWG010000240.1 GCF_015207735.1 [Phormidium] sp. LEGE 05292 | reverse complement strand
TCGACTTGGCTTCTGCTGAAGTTGCTCCTGTTGCTTTGAGCGCTCCTGCGATCAATGGCTAAGGTTTGTCGATAATTAATATTTAACAAAAAAGCGTCTTCTTGCAAAGAGGGCGCTTTTTTGTTTTGCGGTTTTCGTTGAATGGTAGGGACACGGCATCATTAAAATTTTGGATTATCGACATGAATGGTTGATGCCGTGTCCCTACAGCTGCGTCAATTCTTATCGCTAATTGAATGAAGAGTACAATTTGTCGATCGCAGAGGATGAATTATGAAAGATTAATGTAGATATGGATTTACTGTGGGGAGGCGGATAGTTTTTGGGATTGGATGTATTGTTGGAATATGGGATTGATTTGAAAGTACGATCGCTCTCCAACTTCTACTCTCTCAACTAAGCTGCGTCGCCCTAAAGATTGGATAGCTTGCCAAATTTCCGATTTCGATAATTCAAGATTAGCAGGTTGTTGGGAAATATCTACGGCTTCAGCTTGATTTGCTAACCAATAACTCACTTTCTTTTCTGATTGGGATAAACGTTCTAAGTGAGTTTCTAATAGTGGCTCTATGTCACCTAAATATACATCATTCTGTCCTAAAAACTGGTCAACGCTACGGTTAAATAGTTCGATAATTATTGTTGCTATAATATTTAACCAGCAAGGATGTCCTTGATAAATTGCGATTAATTCTGACCATTTATCTTCATTAATTAATCGTTTTTCTCGCAATATTTCTTCTGCTTGTTCTCTTAATCCTTGCAAATGTAAAGTTTGTACAGGTCGGTTTTCTGCTTCTAATGCAGTAATTTCTCTAGGTTTTTCCCAACTCAGCAGGATTAAACAACTATAGTGAAATGATGTGGCTATTTGTTTAAAGAATTTGCCATAATCTTCATAACTTGGTAAATAATGTCCGGCTATCTGACCGCTTTTAAAAATACTTTGCACATCATCAAGAATTACTAAACAGCGAGAGGTGCGAAAATAATTAATAACTGTGGGTAATGGGGTTTGTTGGGGTTGGGAAAAGAATTGTTTTAGTTCAGTTTGTAAGGTGGAAAATGGGGGAAGATTATTGAGAGGTCGCCAAATAATATAATCGAATTCTGTTTGGATTTGTTCAATGAGTTTGAGGGCGAGCGCACTTTTACCAATTCCACTTAATCCATATATTGTAATTAAGCGAGTGTTTTCTTCTAATATCCATTGTTTGAGGGTGGAGAGTTCGATGGTGCGATCGTAAAAGTTAGTTAGTTCTGGTGCTTCTGTTAAATTGATGATTGGCGGTCGATCTTTTTTGTCAGGAGTTTGGGGGGGAGAGTGCGATCGGTTATTTTCACCGCAGATATTGATATTACCATTCCCTACCCCTATTTGTACGCAATCAAGAACACTGGAAATATTAGACAGTTCAGCCTGTTCTAACAAAGAGCAAACATTAGATTTTTTAACATCTTCTCCAATCACATCAGATAAAAGTTTCCATAATTTCCATGCTTCTTTTTTCACATGATCGTAACTGCGGTGATTATTTTTTGCTATTTCTTCATAATTTTGATGTTGCCAAACTCCTTCTAATATAGATTTTTGTAAAGAATCGAGATGCCTTCCTGTTTTAGCCAATACTTCTTCATTAGTCCATTTTAATACTTCTTCAATTTCCATAGGTCAAAGAATATTTATTATTTGATATCCCACTTTATACCACATTTCCCTACTTGACCAACTCACTCCCACATTTTACCACAATCAAAATAAGCATTTTGCCTACTTTATCCCACTAAGTAACTATTGACTGCATAAGTATGGTTCTTTGATAATTATTAATTAGGTTATGATTATGCTGTTTCCAATCAAATCCACAATTACCAAATCATTATGTCTGACGATAGCACTAACAAAACAGAAGATTCTAATTTTACTTCTACAAATACTGAAAAGATTACTAAACTTTCGGGGTTAGGAAAAAAAATTAAGATAGTTAGTATCATAATTTGGTCTATTGTAGTTTTACTTGTATTGATTCCATTATTGGGACAATTAATTATCAGTAGGGCTTTGGCGGCAGAGTTAACCTCTTCTCAATCCATAAAAATTACTCAACCTCTTATCGCTTTTTATGGGGAAAAGGCTGCTGTAAATAAAGCTCTAAATATTGCACATCAAAGTGCTGAAAAATATGCTAAAAATGAATTAAATAAATGGGAAACAGAATTAATAAGACGAATTGATAATGATTTTTTAAATTGGTATTTCAGTTACTTTAATCAAAAAAAGCGAGAATTTACTGTGGTCTCTCAGTATATAGGAGAGAATGTTATGAATGGGTTTAACCAGAGTATAGTGAATGATAAAATTGCTCAAAAAATAAATGATGAAATTCAAAGAGAGTTTGCTAAACGAGTATTACAAAGAGAATCAGCAGAAATAAAATTTAATACAATAGTGATGAATACATTAGAATTTTATATCCAAGAAATTTCTCAAGAATTTAACGATTTTCCTAAAAAGTATAAAATCCCCCAAACTGACTGGGATAAATATTTAAAAAGTATTAATATTAGGTTACAGAATGAGCAAGGAAATCAAGTATCTGTAGTAACATTTATAGGTGCTATGACTGCAACTGGAAGTGCTAAAATTGCTGCTACATTTGCTGCTAAAGCAAGTAGTAAAGCTATTGCTGCTATTTCTGTTAAAGTAGGGAGTATGATTGATCCCGCAGTAGCGATCGTTTTGATTGCTTGGGATTATTGGGACTATACTAATGGAGTTAAAGACAATAAACCACGTTTGCGTGAAGATTTAGTCGAATATTTACATAATCTGAAAAAATCTCTTTTAAGTGATCCTGAGCATAGTGTAATGTCTGCTGTTAATGAACTAGAACAAGCAATTAAGACTAGTCTTTTGCAGTCGATTTTTCCTGCTTAAAAGTAGTTAATTAGCTACAACTAAATCTTGCACCTACGTTTTGACCCGCCTGCGATTTGAATCGCAGGCTAATAGCAAAAGTCCGTTTTAACGGACTTCTATTTTCTACCAGTCTACTTCAGTAAACTGTAATCGATAAGGTTCATCGGCAAATTGTTGTTTGACTTGGGCAATTAACCTAATTACTATCTCTAAAAGTTGTTTCTTTGTTGCAACAACTAATTGAATGATTTGCACACCTAAAGGAGTGGTTTCACTGACTTCTATTTCATTCAAATAGATGCGCTTCACTAGGGTAGAATCTAATAACGGTTGAACAGACTTTCTTTGTCTGGCTGTCGGTTCAATGCTACGACTCCTGAAAATAATCATAGCACGCCACCTTAAAGCGGGGTCATTGTCTCTGAGATAGGTAAAAATTTCGGAAAATAAACGCAGATAAATTTTTGGATCTTTTTGAAATTGTACCTCGGTGAAATAAATCGGGTTTTCGGGGCTTTTGGGTAAGAATACACCATCGATTCTAAAAGCAGTTTGTTTCAATTCTACTGAATCAAAACGGTAATCGTTTACTAGTTCCGGTGATTCTCTCAAAACTCAAAGAAAGTTTGGGGTAACTCTTTGAAAATGCGATAAAAGATGTGATCTGTTTTCATCTATGGTTAAATTAAAAAAGTTTAGTATATGAAGTAGAATTTATCACACTCACAGGTCAAAGGATTACAATTTTTTACTTATTTAGGGCTTGTGTGGGTACGATCGCATACAGAGTTCTATATTGTAGAGACGTTATATATAACATCTCTACAAGTATTCTTTAGTTTCTGGAGAAGTCTATTAAATATTTATCCTGATCGGAGGCTTGGGCAAGGAAGAAAAGTGTTACTTATCACTTGTATGATCAGGAACGCATCGATCGGAGTAAATTAATTTTGACTAAGGTAGTAACATTTTGGATAACTCATGGCAAAATATCCCTAAGTTTTACCTTAAACTGTTCCCTGTTATCACCAGCTTACCGCAATGAAACATTCTAAGCAAAGCGTTCGCGATCGCAATAAGTTGCTAGAAGCCGTCAACACTGAAGTTCACGCACGGCTGGAACAATCATTGCACAAAGCCATCCAGATTCACATCCTCAAACCAGAAAAACCGCAAGAAATACAGCGACTTTGGGATGTAGATGTCAAAATTGGCAAACGTCCAACTGTTAGATTATCACCACAAATCACCATTGCTCAAGTATTTAGACAGAGTAGTGGCAAATTACTAATTTTGGGTAGCCAAGGTGCGGGGAAAACTACCACTCTTTTAGAATTAGCACAAGATTTGGTAGAAATTGCTCAAGCTGATTTTGAACAACCTGTTCCGGTTATTTTGAACTTTGGATCGTGGAAAAATAGCAAACAAACTATTCCTGATTGGCTAATTACCCAAATAAAATCTAAATACGATATTTCCCTGAGTAGTATCAAATTATTTATTAACAATCAACTAATTCTGCCTTTGCTAGACGGACTAGATGAACTAGATTTAGGACAACAGGAGTTATGTCTCAGAGCAATCAATCAATGGCTAATTTCTGAAAATCGCCCGAAAAGTATGGCGGTTTGCACAAAGTTGGAAGATTACAAAAAATGCCGGACTAAACTACGTTTACATGGCGCTACTTTTTTACATCCTTTGCATGAACAGCAGGTACAAAAATATTTGGTTACTTGTAGAAGTAAAGAACTCTGGGAAGTCCTCAAAGAGGAACCACAATTTCTAGAATTAGCCAAAATTCCTCTATTCTTAAATATCATGATTTTGGCTTATGAAGAGTTGCTAATTCAAGCTTGGAAACGGCTGAATTCGGATCAAGAAAGACGAGAATATTTGTTCAATGCTTATATCCGGCGAATGTTAACTTGGAATCTGAAATCTCTTTACTATCGTGAAGGAAAGGAACCAAGACCAGAAAACGCTAGACCTTGGTTAGTTTATTTAGCCCGAAAAATGAATGCAGCGAAAGAAACGGAAGTTTCGCCTGATCAATTAGACCAAACTTGGCTGCAAACTTCTGGTCAAAGGTCTTTATATCGAATAGGGATGATTTTAACGTTAGGCGGAATTATGGGCATGAAAAAGGTGATTTTACGCCAAATTCTCAGCAAAAATAAATGTATTCCCCGGAACTATTCCCAGTTTTACAACTATGCCAGCGAGCGTTTTTTATTGCAAAAAGTTGGTAATAAATATCGGTTTGTTCATGAAATGTTACAAGAACACATTGCCAAAATGTGATGTAGGCTTTCTTTTACTTGTGGTGGAAAACTCTAGTTTTTGGGATTGGGGACTAGGATTCCTGAATCGACTAAGTAGAGACACGGCGTTGGAGAGATAATGGGAAAAACAAATAATCTTAATTATGCCGTGTCCCTACTTTGCTTATCACCATGAGTATGGGAGAGGTGTATATGTAGTAGAGGAATGAAGTTTTTGCTCGATCGCAAATCCCAGTCCCAAATCCCCAGTACCTAGTCCCCAAAACCAGGGTAAAATTCTTGTTTGGGGTAAAACTTACCCTGTCAATAATAAAAAGATTGTCAAATTTATCCAATGACCAAAACTTACACTGTTGAAATTCAACACCAAGGCGAGACTTATACTCTGCAAGTACCAGAAGATAAACAGATTCTTCGCGCTGCTACTGCTGCGGGCATAGACTTGCCAAGTTCTTGCAATGCTGGAGTTTGTACTACTTGTGCAGGGCAAATTTTATCTGGAGAAGTGGATCAGGCGGATGGAATGGGCGTTAGTCCCGAACTTCAGGCAAAAGGTTATGTTTTACTTTGTGTTGCTTATCCACGATCGGATTTAAAAATTGTGACTGAGAAAGAAGACGAAGTTTATGACTTACAATTTGGACAGCCACAGAAGAAATAGAAAATAATGACTACGCACTTTATCACCGCCGAAATTGATCTGCAAGAATCTCCTGCTAAACTGCATCAAGAAGTTGTTGCAGAGTTAGAAAAACGTGGGGAACCTCTACGTTGGGCAATTACTAATGTAGATGTTACAGAACAGAAAGCGACTGTCGAAGCGATCGTCACTACAACCACTGAATCAGAGAAAGTCTAACATTGTTTCAGCGTCCTTATACAGTTGTATTGCTTGTCCCTACAGGAATTGGGGCAGCAATTGGTGGCTATGCTGGGGATGCTTTACCAGTGGCGCGGGCGATCGCTTCTGTATGCGATCGCCTGATCGCCCATCCCAACGTCCTCAACGGAGCCATGTTATATTGGCCTTTGCCTAATGCGTTCTACGTCGAAGGCTACGCTTTAGATCGGTTCGCCGCAGGAATTTGGGGACTAAGCCCAGTACATCAAAACCGAGTTGGGTTAATTCTCGATCGCGCCATCGAACCAGAACTCCGACTCAGACAGCTACAAGCAGCTGATGCTGCTAGAGCTACTTTAGGATTAAATCTTACTGAATATATAGTTACCGACGCACCTTTAGGTGTGGAATTGCGAATTTCTCGATCGGGGATATCATGGGGAACGATCGCTAACCCAGATAGTTTACTTAGAGCAGCGGAAAAATTGATTAGTCAAGCACGGGCACAAGCGATCGCAGTAGTCGCCCGTTTCCCCGAAGACATCGAAAACTTAGCCCAAGACAACTACCGCCAAGGCAAAGGCATAGATCCGATCGCAGGTGCCGAAGCCGTTATCAGCCATCTAATAGTGAGAACATTTCAAATCCCCTGCGCCCACGCC
>NZ_JADEWG010000239.1 GCF_015207735.1 [Phormidium] sp. LEGE 05292 | reverse complement strand
CCCCCCATCTCCCCATCAGCCTAAATATTCAATTTAAATGCGTAGCAGTTTACCAGGTGCGCCTCTTCCAGGTTCAGCTTCTCTAGGATCGAATGGCAATATAGGATTAGGTTGGTTAGTCATAAATTGTATCCTCAGTTGGTTTATTTCTATGAACTTAGCCAATTTAGAATCGGTCTTTACTCTTTCTATCGGACTAAATTATTAAGTAAATAGGAAGAGATTGTCGTCATAGATTTAGCAGCTATCTAAGTAATCTCTACTAATATAATCACCAACTATAATTGTTACTATATAAGTCCACCAACAGTTAGATGTAGAGTAAATCAAAAATTTGCCAAATTTAAGCAAGGGGTGTTAATAATTAATTTTTGAGGAAAATTATATGGATATTTTGTTAGGAATTTGTTTAGGAATTAGTTTAAGTGCTGCTTGTGGCTTTCGGGTATTTGTCCCACCTTTAGCGATGAGTATTGCTGCTTTGACAGGAGTTTGGGTACCTGCACCTGGGTTTGAGTGGATTGGTAGTTATGAGGCTTTGGTAGCATTTTCTATTGCTACTTTAATCGAAGTTACTGCCTATTATATTCCTTGGTTAGATCATTTTTTAGATGCTTTAGCAACACCAGTGGCAGTGGCTACTGGTACAATTATTACTGCTTCCATGTTTACCCATTTCGATCCGGTACTTCAGTGGAGTGTTGCTGCGATCGCAGGTGGTGGTTCTGCTGCTATTGTAGAAGGAATCACAAATATTACTCGGTTATTTTCTACTACTACAACTGGCGGTTTGGGTAATCCGGTTTTAGCGACATTTGAAACAGCAACTTCAATTGTTTTGTCAATTTTAAGAATTTTATTGCCGATATTTACGGCGATTTTATTGGCGATGTTGTTGGGGGTTGCTGTGTCTAAAATTTGGCAAATGCGCGGGGTAAAACAGCAAAGTGTGACAACGACAGAGTGAGGCTTAAGGAATTTGAATTCAGAATACAGGAAGTAAAAGATGGTGCATTCTGAATTCTGTCTCCTAAAAAATACTTATTAATACTGATAAGAATTGGTATGTTTTGATACGCTATCTGCTTACAGCAGTTAGTCCGAAAATCAAAGCAAACACTAAAGCGATCGCAAGAAAGACCAAAGCAATGATTAACAGCCAGTATTGCAGAGTGTAAAGTTTTCTCAACTCACCCAGCGCACCCATCAAGTTTTCGATGTCACTTCCGCTAGTTTCTACGATGCGTCGGAAAGCTGAAGAAGCGCTGTTAGTCCAAATGCCGATCAAGATATAAACAACCGCACTGATGATACTACTGGCTCCACCTGTTCGTAATGATAACAGACCGCCTAGTGCTCCTAGAACGCCAACCACGATCAGGAAGTAGGCGACAAAGCGCATTTTATCAGCTAGATTTTTGATCAGTTCGTTCTGGGAACTACTAAATTCGTATTCACGAGATTCCATTTGTTATCCCTCAGATAATAAATACCAAAATTTTACGGCATTTTTGGCTATTGAATAGGTGAGGAGGGAAAAAGCGATCGGCATTTTTCGTAATAGAGTGTTTATTATTACCAAACTGCTGGATTTGGAATTGCCCAGTTAAGTAATCATTAAATCTTTTAGAAAAGTTTGAATATGTAAGTCATTAGAAGCTGTTTTGTTAGGATTGGATCTGGTAGTTCAAGTGTTGTAGTAAATAAAAAACTTTAGGATAAGTGGTAAACAATCGCATTTTCTTGGGTGATGCGATCGATCTTTTTTATTAAACCGCAAAGAACGCAAAGGACGCGAAGGAAGAGGGGAGAGAAGATCGATCGCAAATTGTAGAAAATCTTATTTAGTTTTACCATTACTTTAAGTACACAAGGGGCAAGAAGCAATGAATATTACTCTCAAACCAGAACAAGAGCAGTTTATCCAATCTCAAATAGAACGAGGAATTTTTACTAATGCAGAAGAAGCGATCGCAACAGCATTAAACTTATTAGAAGAACAAAGCATTAGTTACGAACAGTCGTTAAAGGAAACTCGTGAAAAAGTAGAAATTGGACTAGCAGAACTAGAACGAGGGGAAAAATTACCGCTAGAAATTGCGTTTGAAAGATTAGATCAAAAACTTACTAAATTACGTGAGACACAACAATAAAGCTAGATTAACATCTGCGTTCATCTGCGTTTATCTGCATTCATCTGCGTTCTAAAAACAGACTTTTGCACCCCACCAAAAATCTAAATGAACATCTGTGTTCATCTGTGTTCATCTGTGGATATCTGTGGTTAAAAAAAATCATTGGGGATGGTGCGTTACGCTGCGCTAACACACCCTACAAAAATCAAAAGCGGCGACTCCCCTAAGAAGCCACCGCTTACTATCAAAAACCCAAAATTTTAGTACCGTTCTTCCTCTTCGTATTCCGGCGCTTTCTTCTTCTCAGGAATATTTATCTTGGGAGCTTTGTAAGGTTTAGGCGACTCATCATCGGCCCAAACATCTTCCTCTTCATCCTCGTACTTGCGGTTATCATAACGTGGCGCTTCCGGTTCCGGGTAGGCTTTTTGTGCGTAACTCCGTTGCGGGGGTTCGCTCCAATTTGCTTCTTCTAACTCTTCCTCGTAAACTGGTTCTGCTTGCGCCATTTTGCGTAAAGGTTGCGGACGTTCTGCTTCCCAGTTATCATCATCCCATTCTTGTTCCACAACAGGTTTGTTGACGCGAACTGGTTGGGGGTTAGCTGCACGCAAAGGTTCACCTTTAGGCAATTGATTTTCTGGTCTAATAGCTACAGGTGGCGCAAACTCGTCTTCTTCCCGTTCCCAAGGTGCTCTGCCAATACCCAGGCGTTCCATTACTCCAACGGTTAATTGTACCAGTCTTTCTTCGGAACCTTCAAATACGATTAACCGATTGGGGCCACTGCTGACAATTTCTTCAATTGGCAATTCATAAGTACTAATTGTCTCAAAACC
The DNA here is from genome assembly GCF_015207735.1 of [Phormidium] sp. LEGE 05292. GTDB lineage: Bacteria > Cyanobacteriota > Cyanobacteriia > Cyanobacteriales > Aerosakkonemataceae > Floridanema. Next base: position 3,757 of record NZ_JADEWG010000239.1, on the reverse strand, counting down.
CGCAATACGATCGGGAATTTGTGGTAAACCTACAGCAGCAATAACTAAAGAAGTCAGTTTACCATCTTCAATATCAAACTTAAAGCCTCTTACCCTACCCAAAGGCTCGCCTGTTTCTGTAATTACTTCACAGTTGACTAGATTACTATATGCTTCTACATCTACATCATCTTCTAAGACGCTATCATCATCTACCAAAATAACGTCGCCAATTTGACGGATGCGTTCTAAGAGCATACTTCTGGGTACACCACCGATCCCAAGAATATTATCTCGTAAAGTGAGCGCGACTATCTCTCGGCGATCGATATCTACCCAAAGTTGACTAACTACTCCCAAGCGTTTACCCGTGTCGCGGGTAATTACTTGTGTACCCAAAATTTCTGAGCGAAGGCGAATCTGATCAGATGTCATTAACTTATCCCGAATCCTGGTTAAAAACCCTTTTACAATACCAATCTTAGTTAAAGAAAGTTTAGTTAGGTTTGGTCGCAGTTTGCAACTTAATTCCCAAAACTTGGGTGTAAGCTCCCCTTGCTTGAGTCACTCCAATCACTCTCTCGGCTGCTTTGATCATAGGGCCTTTGTGACTAACCACGATAAACTGTGCTTGATTGGCCTGTTGTCTAATCATTCTAGCTAATCGTTCGACGTTTGCTCCATCTAAGAACATATCAACTTCATCAAAGGAGTAAAAAGGTGAGGGGCGGTAGCGTTGTAAGGCGAAAATAAAGCTCAAGGCGGTTAAAGATTTTTCTCCCCCTGACATGGAAGCTAGTCTTTGTACGGGTTTTCCTTTAGGATGAGCAACTAAGTTAAGTCCACCAGCAAATGGATCTTCTGGGTTATCTAATGTTAAGCTTCCATCACCTTCGGAAAGTTCGGCAAAGATTTTTTGAAAGTTTTCATTTACTGCGTCGAATGCTTCTTTAAAAGCACGAAATCTCAAGGTTGTAAAGTTTTCAATTCGCAGTAATAGTTCTGTACGTTCTGCTTCTAAAGTTGTTAGTTTTTCCGTTAGTTCATCTAAACGAGCTTGCGTGCGATCGTACTCTTCCAATGCTAACATATTCACGGGTTCCATCGCCTGCAACCGCTTTTGAATAGCCCGCATTTCTTTCTGCAATTCTTCCAAATTCGTGTTTTCTGGAACGGTTGGCAAAGGTTCGGGTAATTCCGTTTCTTGAGCTTGTCTTTGCGTTGCTACATTTGTCAATTCTTCCCGACGTGCTGTTTGAGTTTCTTGCAATTTTTGCAATTCCCATTCGGTTTGTTGTTGAGATTTTTGTAATTGACGCAGTTTATTTTCTCTAGCATCTCTTGTCTTTTTCTCTTCTCCTAATTTCGCTTCAGCTTGAATCATCGCCGCTCCAGTTTCGGCAATTTTAGCATTAACTTCTAAGTCTTGATTAGTTACAGTTGTTAACTGTTCTTGTTGCTGATTTCTTTGAGTTTCATATTCCGTCACCCGCTTCTGAGATTCAGCAATTCTTGATTGTAAAAGTTGACTTTGATTCTCTAAATCTTTTAATCTTTGTTCGGCATTTCGTAGATTTTGTTCGCGCTGATTTAGTTCTGCTTCCTGAACTTTGATCGTTGCTTGCATTTGTTGCCATTCGCTGTGAATTTGCGACTGTTCTAACTCGGCTAAACTTTGTCTTAGTTGGGCTAAGTTAGCTTCGTTGGCGGGTAATTCAGTTTCTAAAGTTTGCAAGCGAGATTTGGCGCTAGATAATTCTAAGGTGTTTTTGGCGATTTGGGAACTCAGTTGCGATCGCTGCTCGTTCAACCCATTAATTTCTCTCTTCAACTGCTCAAAATGTAACTCCTGTTCCCGGCGTTCTTGTCTCGCTTCACTTAAATTTTGACTCAGTTGTTTAATATCCTGAGTCAGTTTGCTAATACTCTGTTCGCATCTCTCCAAAACTAACTCAATATCATGCAATCTATTCTTCAAACTTACGACTTCTACCGATTCAGTAGAATGACCTGTGCCAAAGTGTAAACCAGAATTATGACTAACACTTCCACCAGTCATCGCCCCGCTAGATTCTAACAATTCCCCATCCAAAGTTACCATGCGATACTGACCGATATATTGCCTCGCATCGCTCAGAGTTTTAAATACGATCGTACTCCCAAAAACGTAACCAAAAATATCTCGATATTTTGGTTCACATTCTATCAGATTAATTGCATAATCTATAAATCCGTTAGCATATCTTAATGCCACAATTGGCGTAACCTTTTGGGCATGGATTTTGTTCAACGGTAAAAAGGTAACTCTTCCCGCCTTTTTCTGTTTTAATAATTCAATTCCCGCCGACGCAATGCCGTCATCTTCAACCACTAAATGTCCTAAACGCGCACCCGCAGCAGTTTCCAAAGCTAATTGATATTCAGGAAAAGCCCTTCCTAGTTGAGCGACTAAACCACAAATTCCCGGCATTCCCGACTGTAAAATTAACTTAGTGGCGTAAGTTCCTTGTGCTTCTTGTTGCGCTTGTTGTTGCGCTTCTAATTTATCGAGTTGACGTTGCTTTTCTCGCTGTTCTTGAGACAGACGTTTTTGTGTATCCTGTTGCAACTTCAACTCTTGTTCAGAGTAAGACAATCTTTCCGCTAACTGTTGAACTTTTTCCCCAGATTCTTGTAATTGATTTTCAAAATCAACCGCACGAGAATGCTTACTTTCTAACTGCGGCGCTAGAGATTCTAAAAGTTGGGTTTGTTCTTCAACTTGGCGTTCTAAGTTAGTAAAACGTTCCCTTAATTGTGCTTGTTCTGTACGTTGGGGATCGATGATTGCTAATAAATTTTCAACTTGACGATTTAGGGAAGTTTGTTGTTGTACCCAAGCTTCTGAGGAAGATGCGATCGCACTAGCATTTTCCCGACTCTGATTAACCGCCAATTGTGCCGCATCTCGCAGCGCCACCAACCCAATCAACTCATTTCTAACAACTTCCTGTTCCTCAGAAATTCGCGTTAAATTTTGCTGATGTCGCTCAATTTCCTGCCGAGTTTCTCTTAACCGCTTTTCCGTTTCTTGAAAACTCGTCGTTAATTCCGTTTGACGTAATTGTAATTGGCGTTTCTCAGCTTCTTGAGTTGCCAAAACCGCTTGCAATGCCAAAAGTTCCTCTTCCCCAAGAGCCTTAACTTTAGCATTCAACTCTTCCAATTCTGCGCTAACTTCCCGAATTTGTTGATTGAGAGTTTCCAGTTGTTCAGTTAATTGGATAGAATTGCGATCGCCTAATGCAATCTGTTCCCTTAACTGCCATTCTTGTTGTCTGAGAGTTTGCCAAACTAACACAACCTCCCACTTTTCCTTCTCCTGAAGTTCGGCGCGGAGTTTCTGATACTTTTCCGCCTTAATTCTATCTTGGGAAAGGCGATCGCGCTGCGAAATCAACTCCCTTTCCACAATCCGACAACTATCTTCCCTTTCCTTAACCGATTCTAAAGTCTCCTTCGCCTGAGAAATCTTCCGGTCAAAAGCAGCAACACCCGCCAACTCATCAATAATTTCCCGACGTTCCTTAGCATTCATCGAAATAATGCTAGTCACATCCCCCTGCAACACCACATTATAACCTTCCGGGTAAACCCGCAAACGGTTCAACTGCTCGTGCAACTGGGTCAGCGTACAAGACTCCCCATTCATGAAGTAAGTCGAGGTATAACTCCCCTGCTTCGTCACCCGCAACTTCCGCGTCACACTCCATTCTGTTGGGGACTGGGGATTGGGGAC
>NZ_JADEWG010000238.1 GCF_015207735.1 [Phormidium] sp. LEGE 05292 | reverse complement strand
GGAGATGGGGAGATGGGGGGATGGGGAAGATAATGACTACCTCTTCAATTCCTATAAAAGGAAAAAAATTACTTGAATTGAAGGGATTAAACGTTTTATTTTAAAAGTTAAGACTCAGAGAGGTCAGTAATGAGATCGATCGTAAAAATTGCGCCCTGGGGATAATTCTCTTCAACATGGATTTGACCACCATGAGCTTCAACTGCCATTTTACAGAAGGCTAGCCCCAAGCCAATTTGAGAAGTATCTTTCATGAGAGTGCCAATCTCGTATCGCTGAAAAATACTCTGTCTTAAATTAGCATCTACACCTGGGCCCGAATCAATCACCTGAATTTTTACTCGTTTGGGTGCAGGATAATTTACTGTTAATAGAATCTTGCTACCTGAAGGCGAAAATTTCATCGCATTGGATAACAAATTTTCCAAAATTCGCCGAAACAAGGCAACATCGACGTTTATATAATGACCAGATTCAGGTAGATTAAGCACTAACTCCAGTTTTTTTTGACCTGCAATGGCACTGAGATCTTTGACTACTCTAGTACAGAGTCCACAAAGATCGATTTCTACTAGATTTAGCAGCATCTTTCCTGACTCTATTTTTGCCATTAACAGCAGAGTATCAATTAAAGACTCCAACTGTTGAGTGGCGATAAGAATTTGATTAACTTTGTGCTGTAGGCGTTCCGGTGAAAAGTTGGGTAATTGGATCATCTCTGCGGCTAGCACAATACTGCTCAGAGGATTTCGTAAATCATGAACCACCATTCGGGACAGATCTTCGCGCAAACGAAGCGTGTCTTGCAGGGCATCATATTGTTGCTTGATTCGCAACATCGATCGCACTCTAGCACGCAGTTCTAAACTATTCACAGGTTTGCTAATAAAATCATCAGCACCAGCAGTCAAACACTGAGATAAATCTTCTTTATTAGTCAGTGCCGTTACCATGATTACAGGAATATGCTGCCAGAGGGGATTTCCCTTAAATATTTGGCAGAACTCAATGCCACTCATATTGGGCATCATCACATCTAGCAAGATCAGATCGGGCAGAAACGATTCCAGCAGTTCTAGTGCCTTTTCACCATTAGAAGCATAATTCAATTGATAACCCGTATTGTCTAGCAAGGTATCAATCACATCAAAATTATCAGGCTCATCATCAATGACGAGAATTGACGGATACTCTTCCATTTTTGGTTCACCACCTCGTTTACAAAGTCGCAACTAACAAAGTTTGAATTTTTTCCACCAGGGTTTTGAGTTTCACTGGTTTAGGGACATACTCATTTGCTCCTGCTACAATACATTTTTGTTGATCGCTCGGCATTGCCAGTGCTGTTAAGGCAACGATCGGAATGTTTACCAACCTTCGATCGGCCCGAATTTGCCGAATTGCCTCTAATCCATCCACCTTTGGCATTTGGATATCCATGAGAATGAGATCGGGATTGTCATTTTTGGCTAGGGTAATTGCCTCCTCTCCATCTTTTGCTAGGAGTAGAAGAAAGCCTCTAGCCTTGAGATAGCTGGAAATCGTCACCATGCTAGCTTCGTTGTCTTCTGCCAACAAAATTAAGGGAGAAGATTTTGTTTGTTGAGTTACAGCAGCTTGGGCTGCTTTCGCTACTGTAGTTTTTTCAGACTCGTTTTGCTGTTGTCTGGGCGATTCATGAATCGCCTCTACAGATTGCGGCGATCGTAATGGTTTCAGAATGCTGTGTAGTTGATTCCGCGTCACTGGTTTAACCAGATATTCTAGGGCACCTAACGACAACCCGCGCGATCGTTCATCCATAACCGAAGTCACCACAACCGGAATATCCTTTGTCCGAGGACGCATTTTCAGTTGATTGAGCACTGTCCAACCGGAAAGATTGGGTAACTGAATATCCAGAATAATTAAAGCTGGGTCAATTCGCAGAACTTCTTCGATCGCTCCTTCACCATAAGAATAAACATAAGCCTCCATCCCAACTTCTCTGACATACCGAGAAATTTGCTCAACCGAAGCCAGAGAATCCTCAATAATTAATACTCGTAAGTTGTTAGGTGAGAAAGAAACAGTATTGATTGGTTGGATCTTGGGAGAGGAAAGTTCGCAGGTGGTGAGATAAGGTAATCGAACTGTAAAACAACTTCCCTGTCCCACTTCACTAGTTACAGTTACAGTACCACCATGTAATTCAGTCAATCGGCGGACTAATGATAACCCTAACCCAGTCCCTGCGTATTGGCGATTTAAGCTACTGTCGATCTGAACAAAGGACTGAAACAGCTGGTTCATATCTGCTTGATCGATGCCAATCCCAGTATCGATCACTGATAAAATCAGAAAAGACTGTTCCGGTTGTATTTCTGTTTGTACAACTAGCTTGACACTACCGCGCTCCGGGGTGAATTTAACCGCATTGTTGAGCAGATTAATCAAAACCTGACGGATGCGACGTTCATCAACTGCGACATCAAGTAATCCTGGAGGCACTTCGGAACTAAGTTCAATATTCTTCTTAACTGCTAGTTGGCGAACAAAAGTCAAACTCGACTGACAGAGATAATTAACACTAACAGGTTCAATCTGTAACTCCAGTTTGCCAGATTCAACTTTAGATAAGTCTAGAATATCGTTAATCAATTCCAGCAAATGTTTACCGCTGCGTTCAATGGTTTGAATCGCTTGTTGTTGACGATCGCTAATACTCCCAAACACTCCCTCTTGCAAACCTTCAGTCATTCCCAAAACCGCATTGAGCGGAGTTCGTAATTCATGACTCATATTTGCCAGAAATTCATCTTTCAGACGAGTTGCCCTAGCTAGTTCCGCATTAGTTAATAATAGTTGGTCATTTGCTTGGCGGATTTTTGCTTCCGCCTGCTTTTGCTGGAATTCTGCTTGTTTACGGGTACTGATATCCGTGCGGATAGATAGGTATTGAATAGGTTTGCCCTGGTCATTTAAGAACGGAACAATAGTGGTATCAACCCAGTAGTAAGTGCCATCCTTTGCCCGATTCTGAATTTCTCCCCGCCAAGTTTCTCCGCTGCTAATTATTTTCCACATCTGGGCAAAGAACTCTGGAGAATGATAGCCAGAATTGATCGAGCGATGAGTATTGCCAATTAATTCCTCACGAGAATACTTTGAGATTTCACAAAATCGATCGTTAGCGTAGGTGATGACACCTTTGGCATTGGCGATCGCGACAATTGCTGCTTCATCCAACGCATATTTAAAATCAGATAATTCTTGGAGAATGCGGTGCAATTTCTCTTCAGCTTGTTTTTGCCGAGTGATGTCTTTTGCTATGCCCACAAATCCAGTGATTTCTGCCTGACGATCGCGTAGTGCAGTCACAGACAACAAAGCTGGAAAACGAGATCCATCCTTATGAATGTAAGTCCACTCTTCCTCAGTGCTAATTCCCTGACTCGCTTTGGCAATAAATACCTCAAATCCAGGTTCAATCACTCTACCCATTTCTTCAGACAAAGCAATTGCCCGTTTTTGTACCTCGGCGCGGTCGTGAATTAACCCAGGAGTTACTTTGCCCACAACCTCCTCGACTGTATAGCCCAGCATCCGTTGCGCCGCTAAATTGAATGTTTGAATTATCCCTGTTGGGTCAGTAGAGATAATCGAATAATCAGCGCTGTTAAGGATGGCTTCCTGTAGGCTGGTGATCTTGAGCAGTTTTGCTTCTGCCTGTTTGCGGTCGCTAACATTTTCAATTAAGTGAACCATTGCCGATGGTCGTCCAAAGGCATTAAAAATCAAAGAACTAGTAACATTGACCCATAAGATTTCACCTTTTTGAGAAACAATTTGTGATTCAAAGGTAATTACAGATAAAGTTTTTTCTAGTAATTGATCGAGCAGTTTGACACCCTGCTGTTGCCCATTGATAGAAAGGATATTTTGAATTGATATTTGCAATAAATCTTTTTTAGAATAGCCCGCGATCTGCACCAGGCTAGAGTTGACGCGGGTTAAGTTTCCTTCTAAATCGGAAATGGCAATTCCTACGGGGCTTTGTTCAAAAATCTGCCGAAATAGTTCCTCGCTTTGTCGTAGTTCGATCGTGCGTCGTGCAATTCGTTCTTCTAGTTCTTCATTGAGTCGCTTCAAAGCATCGATCGCAGCTTGCCGTTCCAGTTCTGCACTCACCCGCGCGGCAAATACTCGTAACATTGCGATCGCTAATTGGGGTTGGGTTAACGGTTTGCTATCCACAACAGCCAAACATCCAATAATTTCTCCTTGGGTATTAGTGAGAGCAACCCCAAGATAGCTTTCGGCATTCAGTGTTTTTAGTGCCCCATTTGTGGGAAATTGCTGCTGCACGCCTCTCAAGCATAAATATTCTCCCTGGTTTACTGCCAAATTGCAGGGTGTATTTTCCATGCAGTAAGTGACATTTGGCTGCACTTGACCATCTAACCAGAGAGCGGCAGATTGCAACAAATTATCTTTTTGGGTGGCAACCATTACATAACGAACCTTCAAGACTTCCGCAATATACCGCACTAGTTCTGAGAAGAAGTTCTCACCCCCGATTCCCGCTGCCCCTTCAACTAAATTTTGAAATGCTGCCTCAGCTTGTTTGCGATCGGTTATTTCTCGCTCTTGTTTTTCGTAAGCTTGAGATTGTTGGATTGCGATCGCTATTTGCACTGCAATCCGATCCAAAAGTTCTAAATCATTAGGTTCCCAAATTCGATCGCTCTGACATTGATGCCCAATTAACAAACCCCAAAGTTGCTGCTCCACTAAAATAGGCACTACAAGATTTGCTTTGACTTGATAACGTTCTAACAATTGGATGTGGCACTTAGAATAGCCCGCTTCATAAATGTTGGAGATTGCTTGCTTTTCCCCCTGAGCATACAACTGGTAAGCCTTCTGTTGGAAACAAGAATCTGCGATCGTATCCCCCAAAGCAGATTGCCATCCGGGTAACACCGCTTCCGCCTTTACTCTACCACTCCAATCCGAATTAAATTGGTAGATCAGGACGCGCGAGCACTGCAAAAATTGCTGCACTTCCTTCACTACAGTATCAAGCGTGCTTTGCGCTGCCAAAGAAGTGCGAATCCGACTGGCGATAACACTCAAAAGCTGTTCTCGTTCAGTCTGTTTTTGCAGTTCTGCTGTCCGTTGCTGCACTTGCTCTTCCAGTTTTGTATTGCGCTTTTCTAGCAACTCCACTTTTTCGGCTTCTAAACGAGAAACCTTTTTCTCTAACACCTCCACTAACTTATACATTTCCAGTGGGTTCAGTGTTTTCAACAGTGTACTTTGGGTGACAATACCTACTAATTCTCCGCGATCGCCTGTCACCACTACCCGACTCAATCGTTTTTCTTGCATTAAACTTTTAGCTGCCCACAAGGAATCCGATGGGCGAACAGCAAACAGGGGAGTACTCATCACTCCCCGCGCCTGAATCTGATTAACGTCCAAATTCAATGCCTGAAATTGAACAATATCCCCTTCAGTCACAATGCCAATCGGGATCGGTTTTTGAGAAAGTCGCCCATTTTCTGATTCCGTTGTTGCTTCCTGAGTCTCAACAATCACCACTGAACTGATTCGATGCTTTGTCATCAGTCGGGCAATCTGCAAGACGGAGGTTTCTGGTGAAGCATAGATCACCTCAGATGTCATAGTTTCTAAGACTAATCGCTGCCGGAGCAAGTCTACAGGACGCAGCAGTTGACGCAGGCTTTCATGAGTCAACAATCCAATTACCTGTCCCCGATCGTCCAACAGCGGCAGATGTCGGATTTGATGTCTTTGTAAAATATGTAGAGGTACAAAGATATCGCTAAACTCAGATTTCCGTAAGGTTATGACAGAAGGAGTCATGACTTCGGCAAGCGATCGATCTTTCAACGATCGCCCTTGAGCACTCAGGCGCACTACATCACGCTCTGTCAAAATCCCCACCAGCCGAGAATCTTCCATCACTAACAAGCAACTAGCACGGCTATCCGTTTGCAAGAGGTTCCTTTCTATCCCAGAATGCTCTAACAGAGAGCAAGTTGCTCGTGCTGCACTCATGCAAGCGATCGCTGAGGCGAGTGAAACATCAGGTGCAACAATCAAAGGATTGAAAATGATTGCTTGTTCTAGCACAATTTCTGTGATGGGATTTCCAGAGATCATGGTTTAGTGTTAGTTTTAATGACTATCAGATCGCCCTTGCGGGACATTTTGCTGAGGGAAGGGAACAGGGAACATGAAACAAATATTTGCTCCAAGGCAGAAGGCTTTTATATTCAGCTTTTAAGAAGTTTTCAACTGCTCAATCATTTCTGCCGTGCTGCATATTTTTTTCTATGTCCCAGCTTGGGTTGATAGCCGGAGTAAAAATTGGCTTCTCCCAGGTATTTAACAATTATCAAACTCTTTTTTCTCGTAGGGTAAATTCAACTACGGCGATCACATCAAGGGAAAAACCAAAAATTTATTTCCCCTACCGTAACCCAGCATTACTAGTATTTGTGACATAGGAAAATTTTTCTGATAAATTTAATTGTTTTTTTAATTTTATATCAAAACCTTATTATGGGAGTTCCGAGAATGTACTGATAAAGACAGTGGGAAATCTCCGTCAAGTCTGGGATGGAAAAAATCTCTATATTTTGTAATTTAAGGCGATCGTTCTTGCACAAAAACAATAGATGGGGAGATGGGGAGGTGGGGTGATGGGCAGGGCTAATTCATTTTCAACGGAGAAATTGATTTGTGAAGGAGAGATAATGCAAACAACGGAAAAATCATCTTTCCCCTTGTCCCCTTGTCTCCTTGTCCCCTTGTCCCCCCATCCGGTT
>NZ_JADEWG010000023.1 GCF_015207735.1 [Phormidium] sp. LEGE 05292 | reverse complement strand
CAAGGGGACAAGGGGACAAGGAGATATTTACCTGTTTCCTTCTCTACCCTTCTGCCTTCTGCCTTCTGCCTTCTGCCTTCTGCCTTTCTTAAACTGTGAATTCGGTAAATTCTGGTTGTCCGTAAGTCATGTTGCGATCGATCGCTGAGAAAATCTTATTATCGCCAAGTTGGGAAAATAGGCAGCGACAAACTAATTTGGCGACATCTGCGCGGTGAATTGTTCCAGCAATTTTGTAGTCTTCTGTGAGTACTCCATTGCCAGTACTTGGTTCGGATTTTAGTCCTCCTGGTCGGATAATAGTGTAAGTTAGTCCACTGTCGATTAAGTGTTGTTCTGCTTTTTCTTTTTCTGCTAAAACAGGAGCCAAGGTTTGCATTGCTTGTGGTGGTAAGGCAACGGCACTATTGCCAGTGCCAATGGAAGTGACTAAAATAAATTTTTGCACTCCGGCTTTGACTGCGGCATCGATGAGGTTTTTGTTACCTAAATAGTCAGCGCGTTCGCCATCTTTAGGTAAACCGCCAATTGTGCTAATAACTGCTTGAATGGTATCGCCTTGCATTGCTTGTTCCATTGCAGTTTTGTCTAAAGCGTCTCCCATGACAATTTTAATTCCCATCGCTTCCAGTTCTGGGCGAGTTGCTTCTGAACGCAGTAGTGCTTTTACTTTTTGGTTTTGTTCAGTTAAATTTATGGCAATTTCTCGTCCTACGCCGCGACTTGCCCCTGCTAGAAATATATAGGATGTTTCTGTCATGTTTGGTTCCTGAATTTTGATGTTTCTCTTTTTTTATGATAAAGAGTTATGTTTTCTATTCTCTACTTTCTAGAGTCAAATTTAAACATGGTAAACCTAAATCTTTTTCGATAATTGTCTGTGCTAATGTTCTAGCTTCGGCACTAAAAGTTAGTAATTGGGCGGTTCCATCGCCTTGGGAACCTACTCCTTTGCCGCCGCAAATTAAGTTTTGAATGGGGGAATAGTTTAATAAATGATGCAGTTTTGGCGCGAGTAATTCTCTGGGGGAAGCGGGGGCAATTAGGCGATCGAATATTTCCTGTGCTTCTGTCATTAACTCCCCAATTTTTTGAGCATTACCCGCAATCAAGGCTTGTTTTGCTTGGGCGGTAATTTCTTGATTTAAAGAACCAAGGGCGCGGCGAATACCTTTGGTAAACTCACCTTTCTCACCACAAAATTGAGCATTCAAATCTTGGAGAATTGTCACAGTGTCTTTTTGACCTTGTAAATCTACAATTAAATAGTGAAAACTGCTAATTAAGGGAATTGGTTCTATTGCCAATTCTTCGCCATCAAAGGTGAGAAACATGGGGATTTGACCAAAGGCACAAATTTGATCCATCCTTCCACAACGGGAAGGTGTCAGGGTTTCTCCGCGATAAGCTAAGTTCATTTCTTCTGGTTTGGCAAGACCCAAATTATAAATTTGATTGCACGCATGAGCGACTAAAACACAAATTGCCGCTGAGGAAGAAAGCCCTTTTTTTAAGGGTAAGTCCATGCTATAACAGTCAATTTCTAATCCGGCGATTGAGTAGTTTTGCCAAATTTCATAAAAAGTTCCGGCGACGTAACTCCAAAAATCACCGCTTTTGGCTTGGGCTAGTAAGTTGTCTGCATCTAATGGTAAAGAGAGGGTTTTTTGTTGATTCTTGGCAAGTATGGAACGAACTATTAATTGATTTTCTTGCTTACGAACACGAGCATAAATTCCTTGGTTAGTACCAACGGCAATGCAATAACCTGGGGTTTCACGAAACTGGAGATAAGCACCAGCCCAATCAGAGTGTTCACCAAATAAGCAAAGTCTACCAGGAACAAATAAATTTAGCCAATCAGACATTTGAAACTAGGTAAAGTCTAAATTTAAAATTCAGGATAATTTAAGTATAAGTATAAAGGTCATTTCACCAGAACGATCGACTGTCCCTATCAAGCTTGGACTTATGTCTTAGATGGACAGTTGATGCTTGTGCCTTTGATGAATGAACTGGAAGATTTTTGTCGCGAAGAATACCCTTTGCATGGCGTGAATGTCATTACTTGGTCAGGATTTATTTTTTTAATTTAGTTGAGTATTACGAACCCTTTACTAGTGCTTTTGACCCTTTAATTGGGAAATTCCGCCAATGGCATTTCCCACAGCTAAGGGCATCATATCGTATTGATTACAAGGTAAAAGCTAGCTGGAAGCTGATTTTTCTAAATTACTCTGAATGTTATCATTATCCAGTAATTAACCCTAACTTGGCGAAATTGTCCTCTTACCGCAGTGGAGAGAATGATTTGTTTTCTGGGGCTTTTTTGGGAGAGTTCATGAAACTAAACCAGTCAGGAACCAGTCTAACTAAGAGTGGGAATAAGTGCGGGTTAGTTTTGGGGGAATTGAGTGGAGAAGACTTAAACCGAGTTTACGATTACTCAGTTTTTCCTAATCTGTTGTTGAGCCTATTTCCTGATTATGTGATGGTGCATCGCCTATTGCCGCAAAGCAAGAGTGAGACTCTAATTGTTTGTGAATGGCTGTTTAGTCCAAAAAGCATGAACCAAAAAGAGTTTAATCCCCAGGATGCGGTGCTGTTTTGGGATCGAGTCGATCGACAAGACTGGCAGGTATGCGAATTGATGCAAGCTGGGGTAAGTTCTGGTGCTTACACTCCTGCTGGCCCTTCTTCTGGCGCAGAGAGTCTACTGGCACAATTCGATCGGGAATTTCTCCGAGTAATGGGACACTAAGTATAAAACCGAGTCGTTTTGTGTCATTAAAGCATGATTTATCAAGGCATGATTTTATTTATCCTGTATTCTTTAATTTACGGGCAATTCCTGCCCTTGCAGATCGGCCTGTTTACTAAATGTCAGCGATTCCAGCTGCGTAAGTTTTCGGCATTGGTTTAAACTCCATACATATTCAGAGGAGTGAACAGAATGGATTTACGTAGAGATGCTTTGGAGATTCTTAAAGAAACCAGCCGGACTTTCTACATCCCAATTAATCGTCTACCGCTAGAACTACAAGCTGCTGTGGCATCTGCTTATCTATGTATGCGTGCCATTGATGAGATTGAAGATCATCCAGAATTGGAGAATTCCGTAAAGGCAAAATTATTACGCAGTATTAGCTTGAGTTTACAGGGTGCAGCTGATGGGGTGATTCCTGATGATTTTTCTTTGGAGTTTCACTCTCAGGATGTGGCGTTGCCAGAAGTGTCCCTGCGGGTGAAAGAATGGGCTTTGCTGGCACCAGAAAGTATTGCGCCCCGTGTTTGGGATGCTACTGCTGCTATGGCCGATCGCATGGCTTATTGGGCGGAACGAAACTGGGAAATTCGCACGGAGGCGGATCTCGATCGCTATACTTTTAGCGTGGCTGGTGCTGTGGGTCTGCTGCTTTCTGATTTGTGGGCTTGGTACGATGGGACTCAAACTAACCGCTCTCATGCGATCGGTTTTGGTCGGGGTCTACAAGCAGTCAATATTCTTCGCAACTACAAGGAAGATTTGCAACGTGGGGTGAGTTATTTTCCCAATGGCTGGACTGTTGAAGATCTACACACTTATGCCCGTCGTAATCTCAAGCTGGCTGATGCTTACACTCGGTCTTTACCTAATGGCCCTGCTTTGGACTTTTGCCGAATTCCTTTGGCATTAGCTTATGGAACTTTAGATGTGCTGGCTCATGGTGAAAATAAACTGACTCGTAGCGCAGTTATGGCTCTCATCGAGCAAGTGACTGGCTCGAAAAAGTAATAGCTAGTCCTAGAAGGCAGAAGGCAGAAGGCAGAAGGCAGAAGAGAAGAAAGGGTAAAGGGTAGAAAAAAGAATTTTAATTGTCTCCCCTGCCCCCCTGCCCCCCTGCTCCAGGAGCCCTCTGCCTCTGGCAGCAAAAAAGCGAAAAAGGGTATAAACTAAAGCCATTTGTAGCTTTGTTGAGCTAAAGCTCTAAATAGCATCATTTGTGAGGAGAAAATTTTAGATGACTGCTAAGGTCAAATCTTTTGATTCGCCTGTGCCGGAGATGACTACTGGGAGAAAGCGCTACGTTCCCCGAAATCATCGCCGGATTCTTTGTGCTTTTCCTAAGTATGCTCCTTCATTTGGGACGTTTTATCATGCTTATCCCCTTTCAGGTCGTCGGGTGAAGGCGATGATGCCTCCCCAAGGGCTTTTGATTGTGGCTGCTTATTTGCCTCAAGAGTGGGAAGTTCGTTTTATTGATGAGAATGTTCGACCGATTAAAAAGTCTGATTTTCAATGGGCGGATGTGGTAATTGTTAGTGGAATGCACATTCAGCGCCAAGCAATTAATTCTATAAATGAACGGGCGCATCAAGCAGGTAAAATTACGGTTTTGGGTGGCCCTTCGGTTTCTGGTTGTCCAGAATATTACCCGGATTTTGATATTTTAAATATTGGGGAATTGGGTGATGGGACCGATCGCTTAATCGAGTATTTAGATCGATATAAAGAACGCCCAAAAAGTCAAATACGCTTTGAGTCTAAGGAACGTTTACCTTTAAGCGAATTTCCGATTCCGGCTTATCATTTAATCGATTTACGTAATTATTTTATGGGGGATATCCAGTTTTCTAGCGGTTGTCCTTATCGTTGTGAATTCTGTGATATTCCTGAGCTTTATGGACGCGATCCTCGGATTAAATCACCGGAGCAAGTTTTGGCAGAATTGGATGCGATGTTAAAGGTGGGAATTCCGGGGGGAATTTATTTTGTTGATGATAATTTTGTGGGCGATCGCAAGGCGTTAATGCAGTTGTTACCTGCTTTAATTGATTGGCAAAAACGCAATGGTTATCCGGTGCAATTTGCTTGTGAAGCTACTTTGAATTTAGCCCAAAGCCCGAAGATTTTAGAGATGATGCGGCAGGCTTATTTTACTACGGTTTTTTGTGGGATTGAAACGCCCGATCCGGAAGCTTTGCACTCAATTTCTAAGGTGCAAAATTTGAGTATGCCGATTTTAGATGCGGTGAAGATTTTGAATAGTTACGGCTTGGAAGTGGTATCGGGAATTATTTTAGGATTGGATACAGATACTCCTGAGACTGGCGATCGTATTTTAGAATTTATCCGACTTTCTAATATTCCGGTTTTGACCATTAATTTGCTTTACGCTTTGCCGAAAACTCCTCTGTGGCGTAGGTTAGAAGCAGAAGGTAGATTGGTTTTTGATGAAAAACGGGAATCGAATGTAGAATTTTTAATGCCTTACGAACAGGTGGTGGAAATGTGGCGACACTGCATTACTAAGGCTTACGAACCTGAGTTTTTATATCAAAGGTTTGCTTACAATATGGTACATACTTATCCGAATCGAATTAAAGTGCCAAATAGTCCTCAGCGTGCTTCTTGGAAAAACATTAAACAAGGTTTATTCGCTTTGGGAAATATCCTGGTGCGCGTTGGTGTATTTGGTAATTACCGGGAGACTTTCTGGCAGTTTGCTGCTCCGGCTTTAAAAGCTAAAAAAATTGAAAATATAATTCATGTTGGGTTACTTGCTCATCATTTAATTACTTTTGCTCAAGAGTGTGGTAAAGGTCAAGAGTCTGCTTCTTTCTATTCGCAGAAAATCCGCAAGGCGGAAATGTCACAAATCAAAGTTGGTTCTAGATAAATTAGAGGGAAATAATCCCCAAGGATCGGGAACAAATGAGAAAAATCACGTCTGGAATTAGCTCAGACATTCGTTGGGTGATTCTTACCGGAATACAGTTTTTCTTTAGCAATGTCAAGCGGTTTATTCGCTGGGTAATTTTTGGGGCAATTCTGTTTTTTTTAATTGGGGTATTGCGACAAAATTGGCAGCAAGTAGCAGCAATTCGGATCGATAAAACAGGCTGGTTGTTTTTAACTAGTTCTCTAGTGGTGACGATTTTAGCTCAGGCTTGGGCAGGTTGGGTGTGGAGTTGGATGTTGCGAGAGTTTAAACAACCAAGAAATAGTTTATGGATGATTAATGTTTATTTAAAGACTAATATTGCCAAGTATTTACCTGGTAATGTTTGGCATTATTATGGGAGGGTAAAAAAGCTTAGAGATTCGGGTGTTCCTACTTCTACTGCTACTTTAAGCGTGTTGATTGAACCAATTTTACAAGCGGCAGCTGCGGTTTTAATGATTATTATTGGGCGGCAAATTAGTGGCTCAATTTTAGATAAAAGCAGTATTTGTAGTTGGCAAGTTTTGGGCGCGATCGCAGTTTTAATGCTCTTACATCCTTGGGTTCTCAATCCAATTTTGCAAATGTTGGGTAAGTTTGAAAAGCCACCTAAAGGCTCAGAAAATTTTGATGTATTGAGTTGGAAAATTGATAGTTACCCGGTTAAACCTTTGGTGGGATCTTTGGGGTTTTTGAGTTTAAGGGGTTTAGGTTTTTGTTTGATTTTATTGGCTTTTACTAGCTATAATCTCAGTCAATTACCCATGTTGTTGAGTGCTTTTAGTATTGCTTGGGTAACTTCTTTAGTTGTACCTGGGGCACCTGGAGGGATAGGAGTGTTTGAAGCAACTGCGATCGCGCTTTTAGCCCAACCTTTTTCCACTGCTGTGGTTTTTAGTGCAGCAGCACTTTACCGTTTGATCAGTATTATTGCTGAAACTTTAGCTGTTGCGATGGTTTGGTTAGACGAAAAGCGCGGTAAATACAAAAAAGCAAATACTTAGTATTTTAGCGAAAGGCTCTAGTTATTGGCTCTCCCGTATTTGTGGTAGAAAACCCTGGTTTTAGGGACTGCCATCGACTGGGTACTAGAGCGCCAGTTCCTCTTGCTGCTCAAAGATACTGTCCCATAAATCTTCAGCTAGTTGGATGCGTTCTGCAACACTGAGTTGAGAAATGTCAACTTTCAAGAGGGGATGGGAACTCATTAGTTAGTCCAGAGTTATAGTTTAAATTTTACCTAATTTTACAATATTGCTGTTTGAATTGACGATCTCTATGCTTATGGTGGTAATTTTAATCACCGTTATTAGCAAATATTAACTAAATTTTCAGATCAATTCCTGGCAATTTTGCTACAAATCCATAAAATACAGATTATTACTAGCCCTTCAAATATTCTAAAGAATCTATACAAATTCTTGATTCTAGACAGGAATAGGTTAATGTTAACAGTAGAGCAAGTAACTAATTAATCATTTCGTTACCTATTGTTAACGAAGATTAAAGCTTGTTAAGTGCTGCTTAGTACTTAGTTAAGGTGTGAGTTAAGTAGCTATTTTGACAAAATCCCACTCAATTAGTGTTGTATTCCTGAAGACAGATGAACTGAGGGAATTAATAGTTAGATATAGTTAAAGTTCTGTAAATTAAACTGAAACAGCAACAGTTTAACCGCAGGACAAATTAATTAAGATTAACTGTAAATCTAGATATTTATTCAGATTTGTGGTAATGTCTGTTAGTTAAAATTGGCAAACCTCTGTAGAATTCAAACTGATTAAAACCATGAACCAAGTGTGGTCTAAAGCAAAACGTTACTTGCAATGGGTAATGTTAGGGGGAGTGCTATTCTTTTTCGCAAAAGCATTCAGCCGTCACTGGCAAGAAGTAGCAGCGATGAGAATAGATGGTTCAGGAATGATATTTTTGGGGCTAGGTGTTACCTTGAGCTTATTGGCTTTTGCCTGGTCTGGTATAGTCTGGCATTGGACATTAGGGGAGTTCAAGCAAAAACTGAAACCCTTTTGGTTAGTCAAGCTTTACTTAAAAACACATATTGCGAAATATTTACCTGGGCACGTTTGGCACTATTGCGGGAGAATTTGGGGCGTTAAGCAAGTGGGCGTACCCGGAGAAATTGCTACTCTCAGCGTCATTATTGAACCTTTCTTGATGATAGCGGCTGCTTTAACGACTGCGATCGTCAGTTGTCTGATAGCCAGAGAAGGAATGAAAGATGTCCATAATTTTAACAATTGGGGTTGGCAAATTCTTTCCTTGTTGGGCGTAATGTTAATTGTTCATCCCAAGTTTTTAAACCCAGCATTGGCAATTATGGGAAAATTTAAGGGTAAGAAAAAAGATTGCCCTGGCGTAGATTTGAAACATTGCCACATTGAAAGATATCCAGCCAAATTGTTAATTGCTGAATTAGTTTTTGTTGCTTTGAGATGTAGCGGCTTTATCTTTACTTTCACGGCTTTACATCCAGTTGCACCTAATCAAATTCCCATTTTGATTAGTGGTTTTAGTTTAGCTTGGTTAGCAGCTTTGGTATTGCCAGGGGCACCTGGAGGCGTTGGGGTATTTGAAGCAGCGGCGATGATGATTTTAAGTAAATCATTTTCACCGGGAGTAGTTTTGAGTGTGGTGGCTGTGTTCCGTTTAGTCACTATTTTGGCGGAAGCAATTGGCGCAGGTTTAGCTTATTTAGATGAACGGCGCAGCAAAGAAACTTACCAGTTAGCATTAGTAGAAGAACGAATTATAGACAGGGAATTTATTGCCCTGAAATAGGAAATGGTTCGTTGTGAGGACTTTAGTCCTTTTATGCGGAAAATGTACGACTAAAGTCGCTACAACAAACACAACAGACTTGGCTAAATGCCTAGAACGCTGGTAATGGCGCGTCCTACGTTGCTAGGCTGCATTGCGTCAACTGCTGCTGTGGGTTCATAGCCGCAATGTACCATGCAATCTGCACATTTGGGATTACCGCTTTTGTGACCGTATTTACTCCAGTCTGTGTTGTCTAGCAGTTCTTGGAAGGTGGCGTAATGACCTTCGTTTAACAAGTAACAAGGTTTTTGCCAACCTAAAACGCTGTAACTAGGACTTCCCCAAGGTGTACATTCGTAGTCTTTTTCACCTGTGAGAAAGTCTAAAAATAGGGGGTTGTGGTTAAAGTTCCATTTCTTTTTCCCGGTTGTGTAGGGTGCTAATATTTCTCGGAATAAGGCTTTTGTTTGTTCCCTTCTTAAGAAGTGTTCTTGATCTGGTGCCCATTCGTAACTGTAACCGGGGGAAATCATCATTCCGTCGATGTTGAGAGTTTCGAGGAAGTCGAAAAACTCTTGCATTTCTTGAGGGTTTGCACCTTCAAAAACGGTGGTGTTTGTGGTGACTCGGAAGCCTTTGGCTTTGGCGGCGCGAATGGCTTTTACTGCGGTGTCAAATACGCCTTTGCGATCGACACATTTATCATGTAATTCTCGTAACCCATCTAAGTGAACGCTGAAAGTTAGGTAAGGCGAGGGTGTAAATTTATCTAAACTTTTTTCCAGTAAAATGCCGTTTGTACAAAGGTAAACGAATTTTTTCCGTTCGACTAATCCCTTAACTATTCGATCGATTTGTGGGTGTAAAAGTGGTTCTCCGCCGGGAATAGAAACTACTGGTGCGCCGCATTCTTCCACTGCTTTAAAGCATTGTTCGGGAGTGAGGTTTTGCTTGAGAATTTCGGTTGGGTGCTGAATTTTCCCGCATCCAGTACAAGCTAAGTTGCAGCGAAATAAAGGTTCTAGCATTAAAACTAGGGGATATTGTTTGCGTCCTTTCAAACGCTGACTAACGACATATTTGCCGACTTCAAAAGCTTGTAGTAAGTTAATTGCCATTTTAGTGTTTATCTCCTCGTCACCGTGCGGAATTATACTTTAAATCTAACGCAAAATTTTTGCTAAACCAGTCTACGGCATTTTTTAATGCTGTGGGAATTGGGGTTTGGGGTATACCTAATTCCCGCACAGCTTTAGAAGCATCGTAATACATTTTTTGGGTGGACATTCGCACGCCATCTAGGGGAACAAAAGGGGGTTTACCTAATGGTGCTAACACACATTCATCAATCCAAGCCACTGTCAAAGGTATGAAAGAAGGAATGGTGGTTTGTGGTGCAGGTATTCCGGTAATTGTTGAGAGTTGATCTAATAATTCTTTGAGGGTGAGGTTTTGGTTTCCCAGAATATAGCGATCGCCTGTTCGACCTTTTTCTAATGCTAACAAATGTCCTTGGGCAACATCATGCACATCAATAAAGTTTAACCCAGTATCTATATAAAATGGCATTTGGCGGCGCAGGAATTTTAAAATTATATCGCCTGTGGGAGTGGGTTTTATATCCCAAGGGCCGATCGGACTACTAGGGTTAACAATTACCACATCTTGTCCTAATTTTACTGCGTTTTGTGCTTCTTGTTCTGCCCAAAACTTTGATTTTTTGTATTCACCAATTAGCTTGTCTACCGGACTTTGGTAGGTTTCATCAGCTATGCCGCCTTCTTTTACTCCAATTGCGGCGACGGAACTAGTATAAACGGTGCGATCGACTTTTGCTTTTCTGGCGGCGGCTAAAATGTTCTTGGTTCCTAACACATTTTGTTGATAAAGAGGTTCTTTATCTGATTGCCAAAGGGAGTAAAGGGCGGCAACATGAAATAATACCTCACAACCAAGCATTTTATCAGCTAAGTTTGGATCGTTGAGGTCGCCTTTGACAATTTCGATATCTAAATTTTGCAGGTTGTCTAATTTGCTAGTCGAACGAACTAAAGCTTTTACTTTGTACCCTTCTTGTAAAAGTAATCTTACCAAATTGGCACCGATGAAACCTGTTCCGCCTGTGACAAAAGCTGTTTTAGTCATTGATTATTTTAATTTAAACCGTGAGCGAAAATCATCTAATAAAGTGTAGACTACCGGAACAACTATGAGGCTGAGTATAGTTGATGATACTAAACCGCCTGCGATCGCAATTGCCATTGGTGAACGTAACTCGGAACCTGCACCTAAATTTAATGCTAATGGCAACATACCTAAAATTGTCGATGCTGTCGTCATCATTATAGGTCGAAGACGTACTGGCCCTGCGGTTAAAATTGCTTCATTTCTCTCCATCTTGGCGTTTCGTAATTGGTTGATGTAATCTACTAGCAAGATAGCGTTTTTGTTGCTAATTCCTAAGAGAAACACAAACCCAATTAAAGATATCATTCCGAAGTCGCTATTAGTTAAAAATAGTGCCAGTAAAGCACCCACCAATGCTAATGGTAAAGATAAGCCAACTACAAAAGGATCGCTCCAATTCTTAAACAGCAACAACAATATTACTAAAATACAAAGTGCTGACAAAATTAAGGTTGTCCCAAAACTGGTAAATATTTCATTGCTACGTGCAGAATCTCCACCTAAACTCAAAGTAACACCAGGGGGAATTATTGGGTTAGCAATAGCTAGGATTCGATCGGTAGCTTCGCCAATTGTAATTCCTTGACCTAAGTTGGCGCTAATATTAACTACTCGTTGTTGAGCGTTGCGTTCTATTTGGAAAATAGCACCTTGTTCGTCAGTAGCACCAATTAAAGATACATCTTCTAATCCGGGGATTTTGGTAATTTCGGCTTTAATTTCCCGCGCTGCTTTACTGCTAGCTGCTAAATCTTCGCCAATTAAACCAATTTGTAGGGGTTTTTGTCCGCCAGTATCGATAAATTGAATATCTTCGATGCTTGTTGAAACGCCTGGTAATTGTGGTAATTGTTGACGAATTTTATCTTGAAATTCGGCGGTAGTAATTCGGCGTTCTGGGTTTAATTTAACGTAAAGATTGCCGTGATTTGGTTGCTGGGGACGAGTACCAACAGTAGTGTATACTGTTGTCACTTCGGGCGCTTTTAATACTGCTGCTTCCAGTTGTTTAGCTACATCTAAAGATTCTTGTAAAGGATCGTTTTGTTCTCCGGGAACTTGTAGCCAAGAGGGAAGTAAGGAAGAAACTGATAAAGGTGCGGTGTAACTAATATTGAATTCGCCGCGATCGAGTTTTGGGATAAAACCTTTAGGAATAAATGGAATTAACGCCACACCTACAATTAAACTTAAAGTGGCTATTCCGATCACAATGCGCCGATGACCTAAAGACCATTTCAATATTTGACGATAACCTTGAGCAAAGTTTAACCAAATTCTTTGTTCCCGACGAGTACCTTTATTACCTGGGCATTTAATCCAATAGATTGCTAACACAGGTGATAATGTTCTGGCGACTAGCCAGGAAGCAATCATAGCAGCGGAGACGGTAATACCGAAAGGCTGGAAAAATTGACCGATTACACCTCTCATGAGAGCGATCGGCAAAAACACTGCGACAGCTGTTAAAGTGGTTGCGGTTACAGTTAAACCTATTTCTCTGGTAGCGTTTAAAGCAGCGTTGCGGGGAGATTCGCCGTTTTCAACGTGGCGAGTAATGTTTTCCACATCGACGATCGCATCATCGATAATACTACCAATAACTAAGGCTAAAGCTAACAGGGTAATGGTTTCCAAATTAAAGCCAAAAAAAGCCATCACGATGAAAGTTCCCAGCAAAGAAATTGGGATCGCTAAGGCGGAAATAAAAGTCGCTCGCCAATTCCACAAAAAGGGGTAAATTACGATTACAGATAAAACGATCGCTTCAATTAAAGCATCGATAGTGGCTTGAGTGGCAGCTTTGATGTAATCTGCTTGCGTGGCGGCTAAGATAATTTTGACATCGGGTAATTGCGATCGCAACTCTTCAACTTGCTTTTCTACATCTGTCGTTACTTCTAAGGCGTTAGCATCACCTGTTTTCACTACTTGAAAAGCTAGCGCATCGTTTCCATTAAACCTAACTGCGGAAGTACTTTTATCTGCGTTCCCTGTCGTTCCACCTAATAGGTTAACTTTCCCCACTCCTGGTAATTTAGAAATACTTGGAACAATCTGCTTTTGGGCTATTTCTGTCAACTGCGTGAGATTTTTCGTCGAACTATCAATGGCGTAGCTAACAACAGCAGATTCATTTAAATTTATCGGAATTACATTCAGCTTTGTCCCAGCCGGAAGAGTTAATTTCTGGAGTGCAGTTTTTACTTGCTGTTCCGCTGCTGCCAAGTTTGTCCCGACATTAAAAGATAAATTAACTAATGATTGTTGGGGATAGGAAGAAGAGTTAGTGCTTTTTCGCCTGGGAATATTTTCCACAGACTGTTCAATAGGTATGGTAAGTTTGGCTTCCACTTCCGTCGCTTGGGGAAGAGATGAGGAAGCACTCACGACTACCACCGGAAAAGTGATGTTCGGGAAAAGCGCGTATTTTAGGGAACTAAAAGCCAACAGTCCTGCTACCACAACGGCGATCCAAAAACCGATGGTAAAGCGAGGGTGAGCGATCGCTACCCTGGAAATGTTAAACTTTTCTCTCTTGGAGACTTTGGGAGTTGGCTTTTGCATAAAAAAAACTTAGCCCAAACTAAAACAGCTTACTCGCAATCTGTTTCTTCCCATGCTAACTGCGTGACAGTTGATATTCTGTAATAATCTGCCATGTAATGTAACAAGTCTGTCTAAAGACGTAAGCTAGTGTCAGAAGGCAGAGGGCATAAGGGAAAAAGGGTTTGGTAGGGGCGGGTTTAGCCATGTTCCTTGTCTCGTAACCAACAAATTATCTGCAAAACCCGCCCCTACTGTCATCTGTGTTTAACTGTATAGTTATGCTTGCCATGCGGCAGTAGTAGAGATGATAACGGAGTGAGGAATGAAAATCGGTTCTGAGGCGCATAAACAGCTATTTTGCCAATCTTTCATGGATAGCCATTTAAAGTATGAACCAGAAAAGTTACCCTGGCCCAAACTGGATGAGGAGGACTTGCAACGTTTGCGGGGTATTCCTTTCTGGGAGGAAGCGTTATCTACGGAACGGAATGCTGGGACAATGGTGAAAGCTTTTGCAGATACGATCGAAGATGAGACAATTCGAGAAGCGATCGCTTTACAAGGAATAGAAGAAGCCCGCCATGCCAGATTAATTGAATACATGGTAAACCATTATCAAATTGAAACTCCTGAGCGTCCAGCAAAACCTGTACCCGAAAAAATTGAACAGGAATTTATCAAATTTGGTTATGGGGAATGCTTCGATTCCTACTTTGCTTTTGGCTTGTTTGGTATTGCGAGAAATTCCGGCTTTTTCCCTCAGCAATTCTTCGAGATTTTCGATCCAGTGATTCACGAAGAAGCCCGTCACATTGTCTTTTTTGTCAATTGGATTGCTTACAAACAATTCCAAGAAGGTAAGGGTGCAAAAATTTTACGAGGTGCGACTTCTTTGTGGCAATATAGCAATGCTTTAAAGCGGCGTTTAGGCAGTTTTAAAGGTACTAAAAAAGGCAGCGGCAAAGGTTTTACCGCCAGTGGTGCTAAGTCTGTAACAGGTAGTTTAACTTTAGAAAAGTTTCTCGCTACTTGCATTCAAGAATATGACAAACGTATGAGCGTTTTTGAACCAGAATTATTGCGTCCTGAGTTTCTTTTATCTGCTACAAAAACCGCTTACGGTACTCTGAAACTTTTACCATCTTGACGATCTGACAGGCAAGATGCCTGTCCTACACCTCATTTGTAGGGTGCGAAGCGTGATAACGTAACGCACCATCCACTGACTAATCATAAATCACAAATGACTAATGACCAATTAATTATTTTAGTTCCCAAAGGTGCAGAATACAATGCTGTTTGTCGAGGTGTAAAAGCTGCGACTTCTGCGCCTTTGGTTTTCTCAATTCCTGTGGGGGTGAAAGCTTTAACTCAATATTTGGAAAATGATTTTTCCTTATCCCCATCTAAAGTTTTAATCATGGGTTTGTGTGGTAGCCTTTCACCTAAATATGGGGTGGGAAATGTGGTTTTGTATGAAAGTTGTAGGTATGGGGGAGAGGTGTGGGAGTGCGATCGTATTTTCACCTCTCAACTTTACCAACAATTGAAAACCAAAGTTGCTTTAGTTAAAAGTTTAACCAGTGATTCTGTGGTTTACTCAGCTTCAGAAAAACGCCTTTTAGCCGAAACTTCTTCAGCAGAAGTCGTTGATATGGAAGGTTTCGCCGCTTTAAATGTTTTAAGTCAAAGAGGGATTTCAGTAGCAATATTAAGAGTAGTGAGTGATGATTCCCAACACAACATTCCTAACCTTAACTCAGCAATTAATGAAGAGGGAAATTTACAACCTCTGCCTTTAGCTTGGGAAATGATTACTCAACCAATAGCAGCATTTAACTTAATTAAAGGTTCGCTGCAAGGATTAAAAATATTACAAGAAGTAGCAAGTAAATTAAAATAGTAGCTAGATAGCCTCCTTCTCTTGATTATGGTACAAACAATTCCTGCCAAAGAAATAACCTTACGTTACCTCATCGATAATTTTGGCATTCAATTAGTCACCGACGATCAATTTTTTCGGGAATGGCAAGATAATTTACCAGAAATTAGCGATTTAGAACGACAACTTTTAGACAAGGTAAAGGCGGGATATTTCAATCTTCTTACCTACCCACCCTTGCTAGAAGATGGGATTAGAATGGCAATTTTAGACCCGATTCTTTTCATCGGAGATTTCTATCTAGCCCCTTTCAATGTTGCTTCGGAAAAATCTGTAGAACTAGCCGTAGAAAATGAAGGAGTTATCATCACCGGAAGAATTGATACTTTAGTCTTAAAAAATCAATTTTGGGTGATGGTGATTGAGTCAAAAAGAGCTTCTTTTTCCATTGAAGCCGGACTCGCCCAAATTCTGAGTTATATGCTAACTAATCCTTATCCAGATAAACCTTGTTTTGGCTTAATTACCAATGGGGGAAGTTTCATTTTTATTAAGTTAGTGAAAGGAGAAACTCCCCGATATGCCACCTCCAATATATTTGAAATTCGCAATCAAGGAAATCAATTATATGACGTTTTGAAAATATTTAAACATCTGAGTCAATTAATTAACTGTTAATAGTGGGGTAAACTCTACCTTTCCAAGCGCCACCTTTTCCGCGCCAATGTCGCCAAGCAGAATCTATGGTCATTAAGTTGTAAAGTAAGGCAATTATTGGTAAACAAAAGGCGAAAATTGGTGAGCAATTATATAATTTGATGGTGGGGAAATAAGCTATTGCCATCAGCAACCAAGTTATTAAGCCTGTGAGTGCGATCGCTAAATCACCCGTCAACAACCCACCAATTACAGCTAGTGGTGGAACCAAATAAACTAAAGTCATCCCAATGACAGTTCCTAATAATAAAAACGGCGAATAATTCAATTGAGTATATGCCGTTCTTGCTACCATATCCCAAATACTTTCTAAAGATGGATAAGGGCGTAAACTGCGTGTTGATTGAGTTAAACCTAACCAAATTTTACCAGGATTTTTCACGGCTGCGGCTAAAGCACAATCATCAATTAATGCTTGTTTAACTCTTTCAATTCCACCAATTTTGGTTAAAGTTTCCCGTTTAATTAAAATACAGCCTCCCGCAGCAGCGGCAATAGATTTATTAGGATTGTTTACCAACGGAAAAGGGTAAAGTTTTTGAAAGAAAAACACAAAAGCCGGAATTAACAACTTTTCCCAAAAACTCTCGCAACGCAGCAAAACCATTAAAGAAACTAAATCTAAATTCTCCTGTTTTGCTTTGGCAATCAATTCGTCAAGATTCGTAGTATGATGTTGAATATCCGCATCAGTTAAAAGCAAATAATCAGCTAATGGATTGAGAGTTTCGGCGTAACGAATACCTTGTTCCATTGCCCAAAGTTTGCCACTCCAACCAGCAGGTAAAGCTGCACCCGAAATAATATGTAATTGTTCGGTTTTATTTAATTCTTTAGCAAGTTCTTGGGCAATGATAGCAGTATTATCGGTGCTATTATCATCAACTAAGACAATGGTGAAAGAACCGGGATAAGATTGTTGAAAAAGCGATCGCAAACTGAACAGAATCATCTGGGCTTCATTGCGTGCGGGGATGACAGCACAAATTGCGGGGTAATCTTGTAATAAAGTGGATGGTGAAAGATTTGGTAGCAGTTGATTGCAACGCCAAAACTGACCTCTAAAAACAAGAAGTATTATCCAAATTATTAAAGACAGAAAAGATAGGAGTAATGGAAAATTAGCGATCGCCATAAGGTAAAATGATTAACATCAAAAAGCAGGATACAACATTTTGTATTGTAATCATTAAGAACTTTCATTTTATCGCTGTTATCCAGAAAAACTTGTCATACTTAAGATAAATTAAGTCAAGAGATGCTTTAATCGGAGTGATTCCCTTAGAAGCACTCGGTTTAGAACCTGACTTAGGCAACCAAACTTTAAAAGTTTTACCCTCAGAATCAGCAGATACTTACTTGACAATTTTATAGTTAGAAAATTTAGATCGAGCATTATTAAATAAAAATAACAAAAACGCTCCTCAATTTCTAGGAGCGTTTAATATAATTCAAGTAGGAGAAATGTGTATTTAACGATATGCTTTGCGATTGAAGTAATTCCAAATCCAAATGGCAATAATAGCACCTAAAACTGCAACAAAAACTCCAGGAATACTCAGAGTTGTAGCCGTAAGTTGCAGACTTCCTGTTTGCAATAAAGTGGCTAAAGTGCCGCCAACGAAAGCACCAACAATACCAAGAATTAGCGTACCTAAAATGCCACCGCCTTGATATCCGGGATAAATAGCTTTAGCGATCGCACCAGCCAACAAACCTAAAACAACCCAAGCTAAAATATTCATAATCAACGCTCCTTTTTAACTTTTTCTTTCATGTTTTTAGAATAACAAATGCTCATCTGTTAGCCATCAACCCAAGGAAATAAGCAAGTAGAGAGAATTTGCAAATTTGTGGCAATAAAATATAAAAAATCCCGCTCTAATCGTGAATACTGTTGCCATTCGCGGGCTAGTTCTGTTATAAAACGCAACAAATAAAGGATAATCCTTTATGCTGCATCAAGGCAGATGCGATCTAGGGTGAACGGAGAATTATGCAAACGCAAGACAAAACAACAGTGTCCCGCAAGAGTTTAGAAGCCGCTATTAAAGCTTCTCAGGATTACTTACTTTCCATTCAATATCCCGACGGATACTGGTGGGCGGAATTACAATCTAACGTGACGATTACCTCAGAAGCAGTACTACTGCATAAAATTTGGGGAACAGACAGCAGTAGACCACTACACAAAGCCGAAGCTTACTTGCGAAAAGAACAGCGCGAGCACGGAGGCTGGGAATTATTTTACGGCGACGGCGGCGAACTAAGCACCACAATTGAAGCTTACATGGCGCTGAAATTACTCGGAGTCTCGGAAACTGACTCCGCCATGAGCAAAGCACGAGAATTCATTTTAGCCAAAGGTGGTATTAGTAAAGCCAGAATTTTTACCAAACTTCACTTAGCATTAATTGGTTGCTACGACTGGCGAGGTATTCCTTCCATACCACCTTGGGTAATGTTTTTACCTGAGTTTTTCCCCGTCAATATTTACGAAATGTCCAGTTGGGCGAGGGGTAGCACAGTACCTTTATTGATTGTGTTCGATCGCAAACCAGTTTTCATCACCAATCCCGCCATTACATTAGACGAACTTTACGCCGAAGGAGTGGGTAATGCCAAATTTGAATTACCCAAAAACAACGATTGGAGTGATATATTTCTTCACCTCGATAACGCCTTCAAACTAGCCGAAAAATTCAACCTAGTTCCTTTCCGGGAAGAAGGAATTAAAGCCGCCGAAAAATGGGTATTAGAACGCCAGGAAGAAACCGGAGATTGGGGCGGAATTATTCCCGCAATGTTAAATTCCCTTCTAGCATTACGGGCTTTGGATTACGATGTAGCCGACCCTTATGTAGAACGAGGATTGCAAGCATTAGATAACTTTTCCATTGAAACCGAAAACACCTATCGAGTCCAAGCTTGCATTTCTCCAGTTTGGGATACAGGATTAGTAATGCGAAGTTTAGTAGATTCAGGAATTGCACCCAATCACCCCGCATTAGTTCGCGCCGGAGAATGGTTAATCCAAAAACAAATCCTTGAGTATGGTGATTGGGCTGTTAAAAATAAACAGGGAAAACCTGGTGCTTGGGCGTTTGAATTTGTCAATAATTTCTATCCAGACGTAGATGATTCAGCCGTGATAGTCATGGCATTAAATCAGGTCAAACTACCCAACGAAAAATTGAAACAAGCTGCCATCAATCGCGCCGTAGATTGGATTGCTTCCATGCAATGTCAAGATGGAGGATGGGCAGCTTTTGACCTAAATAATAATGCCGATTGGTTAAATGCGATTCCCTACGGTGACTTAAAAGCCATGATTGACCCCAACACAGCTGATGTCACCGCTAGAGTGTTAGAAATGTTAGGAAATTGCCAAATTTCCCTCGACGATTACAACATGAATCGCGCCTTAGAATATCTCAAAAAAGAACAAGAAGCCGAGGGTTGTTGGTTTGGTCGTTGGGGAGTAAATTACATTTATGGCACCAGCGGCGTATTAGCAGCATTATCTTTAGTTGCGCCAAAAACCCATCGCAGTAATATCGAAAAAGGTGCAGCTTGGTTAGTCAATTGTCAAAATGCCGATGGTGGATGGGGCGAAACTTGCTTTAGCTACAATGACCCCAGCTTAAAAGGAAAAGGGGATAGTACCGCATCTCAAACAGCTTGGGCTTTAATCGGATTAATCGCAGCAGGCGAGGCGACGGGAAATTTTGCAAAAGAGGCAATTGATAGGGGAGTAAACTATCTTTTGGCAACTCAAAAATCAGATGGCACTTGGGACGAGGATTATTTCACTGGTACTGGCTTTCCTTGCCACTTCTATATTAAGTACCACCTCTATCAACAACACTTTCCACTCACAGCCTTGGGTCGATATCATGCGTTAAGCCTTTAAAACATCAGCAGCAGAGGGGCTTAAGGAGTTGACGATTTTCGGTGAATAAATCGTTTCCTTGGCTTCTCTGCTGTCTTTGGGCTTAAACATACTTAATTGTGATTACTATGCTGTTTCTAACCAATCAAAAATTTGATCTAACTGTGGCAATGTGACAAGTCCATACTGCCAAAGAATCATGTGTAAGAAACCAGGAGTTCCTTCATTGTGCCGTAAAGCAAGTTCAATAGAGGAAGAAGGAATCGCCAATTCGTCTGTTAAGAATTTAATCAGTTTTGTTTGCATGATAGCTCACCTCGCCTTGGGTGGCTAGTTTACTCCCACAACCCAAGATATAAATAATATGCTTTAGAGAAAGTCGAGTTAGAGTGATTGAACTCCAATTTGGTCGTGATATTGATCACATTACCTAGATGATTGAATTATACCCACTAATCAAATAAATCTAACGGTAGATGTCCGTAAGTTCCACTGATGTCTTCTCGCGCCGAAGACTGGCATGATACAAGCACTCCGCGATAATTTCCGGTGTAAGAATCTAAGTAAAAACTCTGTTTATTGGTGTTAAATTTTATGTACACTGAACCAGGAATTTCCTGACTTTTCTGAGTATCTAAAGAAACATCGTAACCCAGACCATTTAAGTATTTTTGTAAAGCTAAAAATCCTTGTTCTGTCGTCTCAGCGCAGATGCCAAAGTTCAAGTAATCCGCCAAATCAGCAATTAGTTGCAAAGCTTGACGCAGCAATGCTTTTTCTGAATCTGATTCTACAGGCTTGATATCTATACAACTATATTCTTTAAGGATTTTTTGGGATTGTTCTACTGTTAAGTTCGTTGGGTTTTGCTGATTCATAGATTTAATAAGAAGGCAGAAGGCAGAAGGCAGAGGGCAGAAGGATTTTTAAGAAAATAGAATGCAGATGAACGCAGATGGTTTAGGGTAGCCAAAAGTTTGGTAGGAGAGTTTTAGTTAAATCTCTCGTCCACTGGTTAACTGTTCTTGCTGCTTGAATGTGCGGTTCATCGGGTTCAACTGGGAGAATTTCAGCTTTACTTCCTAATTTAAACTGTTCAATTACTAAATTTGCAGCTTCCAAACCAGTGACATAAGCTTTTTCCTGTGACCATGAACCGTGACGGTTAACAATCCAATCACCACTCATAAATACATTAGCGAAACTCGTCTTTGCTGGCAACATATATTGATAGCTACCTGGGAAGAAGTGGGTAACTGCTTTGGGTAAACGAATCACGCTGCTATCAATTACTTTTGCTTCTCGAAATCCTGGAACACAAGTGGCTAAATATCGCTGCACAATGGGGACAATTTCTTCGTTACTTAAGGGTAAAAACTGATTGGCGTGGTAAAAGTCGGCTTCGATAACCGTTCCTGGTTCGTCGCGGTATTCATCATGTAAAGCGTTTAAATCGAAAAATGTCCAACCTGTAGTATTGTCAAATCCAAAGCAGGCGTTTGAAGGTAAGGGAATATCAATTTTTCTGTCAAACCAAAGGCGGGTTGCTAAAACATCAACTGCTGATAAGTTGTTAAGATTGCAGAATTCTGGACGGGTTTGTAATGTCGGACTTCCGCTGAGAATTTTCTGCATTCCGCTAATTCCAACGGCAAAAATTACCGCATCTGCATCAAATACTTCTTCACCACAAACAACTGCTGTGGCACGATTGTTGCTATCAACTATTAAATCACTGACTCGGCGTTGAGTTAAGACTTTTCCGCCAACTTTTTCGATTTGTTCTACCCAAGGACGAAAGATTTTTTCTCCGACTGTTCCTCGACACCAAACTACATCAAAGTTGGGTTGATGCGCCAAGATGAAATAGTACAACATTCCTAAAGCTGCGGCGGCGGAACATTGTTCGCCTGGGGCGAATAATCCGACTAATAACATTGGTTCAAAGGAGTCTTTGTACAGTCTGGCAGAAACTCCAAATTGTTTGAAAAGTTCTCTGGCGGTTACTGTGTCGTAGCGTCGCCAAGCTGCATCGGAATTGTCAAAGTCTACTAAGGTATAAAGTAAAGGTAAGGCGGAAAGTCTATCAATTAATGGTAGGCGTTTAAATTGAGTGTAAATAAATGTTCCTAAAGGTGTGGGAAGTAATGGTTCTTGTTGAAAAATGGGGGATTCTACTTCTAATCCGGCGGGGGAATATTGGGAAGAACGAGTCCAATCTGTAAAGGGATTTATTTCTAGTTCGTTGATTAGAGAAAAGATGTTTTTATAAGGATACCAAAAGCCATGTATTCCGGCTTCTACAGAACGTCCCCCTGGAGTTTTCCAACCTGCAACTAAACCGCCAGGATATGCGCCTGCTTCTAATAATGTGACATCATATCCTTGTTTTGCTAAGTGATATGTTGCGCCTAATCCTGCCCAACCTGCACCAATAACAACTACTTTTTTATTATGGGTTTCTGTTGCCATTATTTGACCTTACTTTTTTGCGATCGCAAATCTCCATTCCATCTAAGCGGGAAAATACCACTGTACTATTATTAACCTTTCAATGTATCAAATGCGGCTCTAATAGTTTCAATTCGGTTCCGATTCACGCCTAAATCCGATTCTCCTAACCTGGAGGCAGAACGCACATGAATTACTTTTACTGCTTCATCCAGATAAAATTCTACATCATCCACAAATCCCATTAACTTGGTTTTAAATTCGGCGTAGATGTAGTTAGGAGATTGGGAAATAATCTTAGTTCTTTCTTGTGATTCAATTACCTTTTTTAAATCCGCCATTGCTTCCGCAGCAGAGGTATTATAGGTTAATGGCTCAATTTTGTGCAGCGTATCTGTGCTTTGGCTACTAACACAATTAGGTGAACTGGGACAAGCTGCTAATTTACCATCGTTGACACCAAGATTAGTAGGTCTTTTCCCTGCAAACATTGTCATTCCTCCGGGAGAAACTATATTCATTCCTAACAAAAGAATAGTCGCAATTAACAGAGATAACAAGCTGATAATTAAACGCTTTAGAGGCGATCGATTTTCTACTTGGCTTTCAATCATAAAATACAATAATCTGGATGCAACTATTAAATTATCCCACATTCCCCATCAAAAAACCATATACAAATCCCAATGAATTCCATAAAACATTAAGTTAGTATTAGTTTGTTGTGACGACTTCAGTCGTTCTCTTTCCTAACTAATCGCACTAAAGTGCTCACAACAGACCTGTTCGTTGTGACGACTTCAGTCGTTTTTTTCCTAACTAATCGCACTAAAGTGCTCACAACAGACCTGTTCGTTGTGACGACTTCAGTCGTTCTCTTTCCTAACTAATCGCACTAAAGTGCTCACAACAGACCTGTTCGTTGTGACGACTTCAGTCGTTCTCTTTCCTAACTAATCGCACTAAAGTGCTCACAACAGACCTGTTCGTTGTGACGACTTCAGTCGTTCTCTTTCCTAACTAATCGCACTGAAGTGCTCACAACAGACCTGTTCGTTGTGACGACTTCAGTCGTTCTCTTTCCTAACTAATCGCACTAAAGTGCTCACAACAGACCTGTTCGTTGTGACGACTTCAGTCGTTCTCTTTCCTAACTAATCGCACTAAAGTGCTCACAACAGACCTGTTCGTTGTGACGACTTCAGTCGTTCTCTTTCCTAACTAATCGCACTGAAGTGCTCACAACGAACCTGTATTACAACTTATTTACGGCTACTTCCCCACGACGATAAATTTCCTTGGCAAAATCAGTCCACATTCCTTGTCCCCAATACCGAAAACAACTAGTTTGCAACAACAAATTATACATTAAAGCTTCCCGATAATCAGCTTCTTGAGTTACCCTTGCTGGCAACGAATCAACTTTTTGATGAAACAAAGCACTCAACTGATTCATCGGAGACAAAACATTTTCGTACCCTTTCACCCAGCTAATATGATTTGTCCAAGATGCACCATCCACATGAAAGTTATGATTGGTTTCTTTCAATTCCTGAATTGCCTTAGCTACTGCATCTGGAGTACAATTTTCTGGCGAAACTTTCTGCCAAATCAAATGTTGACTAATGGGTTGACAAGTGGGATAACTATCAGAATGACAACCTGCTTCTTCGATTAATTCTAAATATTCTGTGCCATTCATCGCCACAATTCCCGATGTTCCTCCGCCATTATCCTTGATTTCATAACAAGCGCGGAAGAAAGCACTAGGAAATTCATTCATCATCACTCCGCCATTTTCTCCATCCCCAATTTGACTAACTATTGGTGGAATTTCCACACCACCTAACTTTTGTCGAGATAAAGTTTTTGCTTCGTAATAAGGCTGCATTTGTCCGACTAATTTAGTATCGGAACCTTGAGTTTTAATTAAAGCGGTAATGCTAATTTCTTCCCCTTGGGAATTTCGGGCAACTAAACGATGGGGTAAATGGCGATTTTGTAAAGGTTTACCATCAAGAGTTTCGACGGAATGTTCTTGTACTAATAACCAACGATAGCCGCATTCTTTTAAAGCTTTGACAAATTGAAACAAAGTATCAGGATGATTTGGTAAGTGCATTTCTGGCGGGGAAAAACCCTTGACTCTGGCTAAAGCTTCCCAACCAAATATTGCGGCAAAATGATGTTGCCAAGCTTGAATATGTAATTTAATATCTGGAATGGGAGTGGAAGGAACAACTGAATGACTCCACATTGTACCTAACCATTCTACATAAGGTTGATAATTAGGATCGATCGCAATTCGTTTCAGATTTTCTAATATATCTCCTCCCCATATTTGTCGCAATCCCCATAAAAGATTGCCAGAATAATCTAACATGACGCGAGGATTGCAGCCATTACTAACTAATTCGGGAATGAAATCTGCCATGCGTTTGTAACAATTAGCGAAGGGTGCAGCGTTGTGATTATCTCCTTCGTTGGGATGTTCAAACATATACTGTAAATTGCTAATTAATTCGCCATTTTGTCCAGCAGGAATTGTGGGTTGGTGTAGGTGTAGGGCTATGGCAAATACAGCTTGTACTTGGGATAATTTAATATTGGTTTTGGCTAGGAAGATTGGTTGATTTTGTTGCGTCACGGAAAAGAGTTCGCTTTCCCAACCGGAAATGTTAGGAATTCCGTTAATGTTTTCTGGGAAGTTTTGCATGAGTTGTGTTAGTAGGACAGATGGTTAAATTTAATGGCTTATGCTGGTAATTTTACATTATAGTTATGATGTGAGAGCAATAGTAAATTAATTTGGTTAAAATTTTAGCGATCGCCAATTCCCACAGGAGAAGTCCAAATGGTAACAATATCAGAAAATAGGCAAGCTCAACCCATTAAAAATCTACCTGATGGCCCCAAAGTTTCCCGATTTATTCAAACAATCCGTGCCATTTTCCAACCATTTAAATACCTAGAAAAATATGCCCAAGAATACGGAGATTTTTATACATCAAAATTTGCCGGATTTCCCACTCAAGTAGTTATTAGTAATCCCCAAGCAATTCAAGAAATCTTTACAGCCGACTCCAAAACTTTTAATTCTGCTCAAGGGAACGAAATTATCCGCCCTTTACTAGGCGATTATTCTCTCACCTTGCATGATGGCAATTATCATCAACAGCAAAGAAAACTTTTGCTTCCCTCATTTCATGGCGAAAGAATGAAAGCCTATGGTAACACTATTTGCGAACTTACCGAACAAGTAATTAATCAATGGGAAATCGGGCAAATTTTCTCGGCGCGTGAGGCAATGCAACAAATCTCCTTAAGGGTAATTTTACGCAGCATCTTTGGTTTAGATGAAGGAGAACGTTATTACCAACTCCGCGAACTAATGGGGACACTTATAGATACAATTGGCTCACCTTTAAAGTCTACTTTTATCCTATTACCATTACTGCAAAAAGACTTAGGTGCATGGAGTCCTTGGGGTAAATTTATCCGCCAAAAACAGCAAATTAACGAATTACTTAATGCTGAAATTAGAGAAAGAAAAACTGCTAACGACTTCTCAGGCGAAGACATTCTCACATTAATGTTATCCGCCAGAGATGAAGCCGGACAACCAATGACAGAAGCCGAATTAAGAGATGAATTAATGACGCTTTTGTTTGCCGGACATGAAACCACAGCTACAGCCTTAGCTTGGGCATTATACTGGATTCATCATCTTCCAGAAGTCAAAGAAAAATTACTCAATGAGTTAAATTCCCTTGGCGAAAATCTCGACTTAATGGCAATTACCAAACTACCTTACCTCAACGCTGTTTGTTGTGAAACCCTGCGAATTTATCCAGTAGTTTTATTTACTTTTCCTCGAATTGTCCAAGCACCAATCAAGATTATGGACTATGAATTTCAGCCAGGAACTATACTCGCACCCTGTATTTATTTAGTACATCATCGAGAAGACTTATATCCGCAATCCAAACAATTTAAACCAGAACGTTTTCTAGAACGGCAATTTTCCCCTTATGAATTTTTCCCCTTTGGTGGCGGAAATCGGCGCTGTATCGGAATGGCATTTGCCATGTTTGAAATGAAATTAGTTTTAGCAACAATATTGCGGCGCACTCAACTAAAACTTGCCGAAAATCGTCCCGTAGTACCTGCACGTCGCGGCATCACAATGGCACCTGTGGGAGGTGTAAAAATGGTAGTAACTAAGTAATCCTCGTCTGTTGTAAGGACTTCAGTCCTTTTGGTCATTGGTCATTAGTTGGAAATTAAATGCTTAATGAACAATGACCAATGATAATTTAAGCCTATATTTAAATAGACTTAAGTACAAATTAAGTGAAGTTTAACAATACCACTTGGGCGGGGGTAGCTGGATGATTAACTGGATTCTAGAGGACGGTGTATTTGGCTGTTCTATGACTCCACTTGCAAATGAGATCGAGAAGCAAGGACACAATGTTAAGATCGTTGACTACACCAGAGGCATCACAGACTATCAACACTTCTTTCCCAAAACAGAGTGCATCATCTTCTATGGATCGCTCCATATTGCTCAACAGATTCTAAGCCGCAATTTGTCTTGGATACCAGGAATTATCGGGACTATTGAAAATTACTGTTGCACAGCCTATTATCCTCATCTTAAACCTTGGCTGTTGAATGCCGACGGTTATATTCTGCCCCTGTCGGAGTTGTCTTCCTCCGCCTTTGACAACCCTAAATTACTCCTTAGCCTTGAGGAGAGCAAACGTTTGTTTATCCGTCCCAACAGTCCGCTTAAACCTTTTGCAGGTGGGCTTTATTCTCTTGAAGAATTGACTGACTTAGATAGTTTTATGAAGCGCCACTATCTCGAAGATCCAAACATATTGGTAATTGTTGCACCAGAAAAACCGATCGAAGCAGAGTGGCGAGTAATTATTGCCCAAGGACAAATCTTATGTGCTTCTCAATATCGGCAGTTTGGGAAACCTTACTATCAATCTGGAATGCCTGAAGTTGTCCAAAGAGTAGCCGAAGCAGTGGCACAACAACAATGGCAGCCTGACCCAATTTGGGTTTTAGATCTCTGTTGCTCTAATAATTTGGCTTACGTTCTAGAAATTAATTTTCTATCGTGTTCAGCCTTGTATCAATGTGATTTGAGTTCAGTTGTCAGAGAAGCATCAAATATTGCCTGGAAGAAGTGGGTTGAATGCCGTAGGGGAGGTATAACCTCCCAGAACTCGTTCCCTGGTTGAACCTGGAAACGAAAAACAGAGGCTCTGCCTCTAGGCGTAAGATTTCAGTATACGCACCCGACAAAAGAGAATTAAACAAACAATTCCGGCACTCTACTTTTTAACTCAGCATTTAACCTGGGTAAATCTTCTCGCATTTTTAAATACCAATCTCGGCGTTGACGGTAATGTTGGGAAAGTAGGCGATTGTTTTTCACCCATTCATAAGCATTTTGGGCAAGTTTTTGCCGCCATTTTGTTTCAGAAATTAACTTTTTCAATTTATCTTCAAACTCGGTTACTGAATGATAAATTAATCCGGTTTCCCCTTCAATAATTGAGCGTTCGTAAACTGTTGGACTGGCTAAAACTGTTACTCCATGTCCAGCACATTCAATAAATTTGAGGTCGGATTTCATGCTGTTAAATCTGGTGGGATTCAAGGGTAAAATGGCAAGGTCACAGGTATGGAGAAGTTCCTGATATCTTTCGTAAGGACAGAAAGATTCAAATTGTTTGTGAGGTATTGATAAAGCATTGAAGAACTTTTGATCGTAGATTACTTGTACGCGAATACGATCGCCAAATTGGGCCAACACCCGATTAATCACAGGCATAATTTCTGCCCAATCTTCTTCTCGATTCAAAGCACCAAAAAACAAGGTAACTGGCGTATCTAATTCATAGTTTCTGGCTGGCGGAAGATAAGCTAATTGATTCTGAAAAACCGCTACATTCGGATTTATTCCCCGCAAAAACTCTGCCAAAGGTTCGGTAGAAGTTTGTACACAATGGCAAGCACTATAACTGAAAAATTGATTTTCTTCATGAGCGGGCCAACGTAACGGATCGTCGTCAATTTCTGCGACAATTAAATAACCTCGGCGCAGTAATTCTTGCAGTTGCGGAATCTCATTTGGCTTTCGTAAAAATGCCCTTTGCCAAATAAATACTTTCTCTTCTTCCGGTGTACCAACGCTCAAATTAGCTGTTTTCACTGTAGCTAAGGTTCGTACTCCGGGAATTGTAGCACTTAGTTGGTCTGGTTCTAAAATTCGGACGCGATCGCACGCCAACGGAGCCATTAAAATAGTTTGTATTAGCAACGGTTTAGATGCAATCGGAGTTTTAGTTGCTCGTACTACATATTGTAAAGCTGCGGTTCTCTGAGCAAAATCACTTGCCAACAAACCTAAACTATTAATAACTGGAGCCATTATTTGTTGGAATTTATGAAAAGTCTCTCCTTGTTGTCCTCTAGGTTGCACATCATAAATATGTAATCCTACAGATGCAAATAATTGCTTAATTGTATCTAAAGCAAAAAAGCGTAAGTGAGTTTTATCTAACAATCCTTCCTCTTCGTATTCCCAATTTCCCCGCAATAATCGCAGAATTAAACTCCAATGTTGCACATTAGGAATACAAGCTAAAACTTGACCATCTGCTTTCAACCATTTTAGACGATCGCCAAGCACCGCCCAAGGATTAACCAGATGTTCTAACACATCTCCATACACCAAACAATCTGCTATACCTTCGCCAATTTCATCCGCTATATTTAAGTTTTCTACACTTCCTATTACTACACGATCTAATCTTGTCGCCGCAATTTTCGCCGCAGTTTCATTTAATTCAATGCCAATATATTTACAATGAGGATTAATTCTTTTATACTGTTCTCCTAAAGCTCCTGCCCCACAACCAACTTCTATAACTACTTTGGCATCAGCTGGCAAAAGTCGGAGTAAATCAGGGTTAGCTCGATTGTAATAATCAGGTATAGAAGCAGAACTAACAATTGCTGGCTCAATAGCTAAACTCGATGGCTGAGAAACTTTAACTTGCTCCTGTGTTCCTCTGCTTCCTTGCTCCTGTGTTCCCCTGTTTCCTTGCTCCTCGGCAGGAACTCCTAAAAGTTTCTGACTCCAAGCATTACCGTAATGTTCAATTTCCAAAAAGTTGGCATTTTGAGGAGTAGGTTTATAAATGCGAAAAGTTCGCATGATTCCTAGCGTAGCTGCACTTTCTAAAGGGCTAAAAAAACTACTATTACGATCGAGAAAATGCGGTTGCTGTACCCAAGTACTCATTTGGGCAACATTGAGGAAATAACAGCCAGAATGCGGGTTCGTAGCACGCTGAAAAATCACTGTTTGTCCTAGAATTTGCCCCAGCAGTTCCGGTTGTTCTTCGACATTTTGAAATTCCGCAGTTATCAATGGTGACAAATTACCATCTATGTAAATTTTTTTGCTGTTTCCTGGGGGAGAAAGTTCGTAACGATTTGGTTGAAGTAAAGCTTGATCCCCAGCTTGTTTGTTAAACCAATTAAGTTTGACAAATAACCAAGGGTCGTGCAGAATTAAGTCGTCTTCTAAAAAACAAAAATAATCGTAACTGCCAAGACAATCACGGAGTAATGCTTGACACTCAAAACCGAGTAACATCGATTCGGCATTGGTGCGATAGTGTTTATATAAGTCCGAAGGTAGGGAAAGTTGGTCAAGGAGGTGTTGATTTTTAGTAGTACAAATAACAATATCTATATTGTGTGTTACGGACTGATTTGCTGGTTTCGCTGAACTTTGAGCAATATCAATGCTAGCCTGGGATTTACCAAATAATTTGTGTAAAGAACTGATACAGGCGGTAAGTGCTTGTATCCGAGGTTGGGGATTTTTACCCTGTGAACCATACTGACTATGTTCGCTGGGTTGGAAAAAGTGAGCAATTGTAAACAGAATCCGCATGAAGTTTGTTAAGGTCGCCTATAACCTGGGTAATTGCTCATAAATTGTAAAGAATTTTCAGCGAATTTTGGCAATTGATGCTCGAAAATATGAAGATGTTGTTTAGAAAATTTAGCAAATAGTAATTAGCAGATGAGTCTATACGACTTTACGGGAATTCTAGAATGGGAGGGCATTGAAGGCTGGTTTAGCCTAGCTCAAGCTTTGGCTTTGCAAAAAATTGTTAAACAGTTACCTACCGGGTCGAAGGTAGTCGAGTTAGGATCGTATAAAGGTCGCAGTAGCGTAGCGATCGCCTCTGTATTACCAGCGGATAGTATATTATACTGCGTCGATCATTTTCAGGGATCGGAAGAACATAAACAATCTAATTTTGATGTAAGTAATTTACTGGCAGCATTTACCAAGAATATAGAGCAATTTGGAGTAAAAGATAAAATTTATACCTTATCAATGACTACAACAGAAGCAGCTGCTAAGTTTGATCCAGAATCCCTAGACTTAGTTTTCGTGGATGCTGCCCATGACTATGATTCTGTAAAAGCTGATTTGCTAAACTGGTATCCCAAAATCAAACCGGGCGGATTTCTGCTCTGTGATGATTATGAAGTAGGATGGCCGGGAGTAATGCGGGCTGTTAAAACTGTGGGTTTAGAGGGTACTTTAATAACAGAATCATTGTGGATGCACCAAAAGCCAAAGAAAAAATCATAACTCAGAAGTGATGACAGTAGTATTTCAAGCGGGCGAGCAAAAAATTCAACCTACAGAAATGCTGGAAATGATGACTCGTTACCAGCTAATGCCCCAATTTTTACGGGGGTTGATTATCGACCAAGCGATCGCAGACATCCCATATACTGAGGAAGAAATGCTCTCAGCCGTTGCCCAAATTGAAGCTCAGTATCAACTTAATAGCCCAGAAGCTAAAGCGGCTTGGCTGCAAAACCAAGGAATAACAGCTGAACATTTAAAAGAATTATCAGTGCGTCCTCTGCAAGTGGAAAAATACAAGCAAGCTAACTGGGCAAACAAGGTAGAAAATTATTTTCTCACGCGCAAACCCTTTCTCGACCAAGTAGTTTACTCCCTGATTCGGACAAAAGATTTGGGTTTAGCCAACGAAATTTATTTCCGCATTCAAGAAGGCGAACAATCCTTTGCGGAATTAGCAGAAAAATACTCCCAAGGGCCTGAAGCTAAAACCGGAGGCTTGCTGGGACCTGTTTCTATTAAGCAACCCCATCCCCTCATCGGTCAATTACTAGCCGTCAGCCAACCCGGTCAACTTTGGCCCCCTAGAGCTTTGGCAGAATGGTTTGTAATTATTAGATTAGAAAAGAATATCCCTGCCCAACTCGACGATGCGATGCGTCGTCGTTTACTAGACGAAATGTTTGAAACCTGGATTGCAGAACAAATCAGACAAATGGGGCAAATACAAGTAGTAGATAATCAGCAGGAAACAGGAGAAACCGGAAAAACAGGAGAAAATCAAGAAATTTCAGCTAATCAAACCCCTGTTGCCCTAACTAGTGAGGCGTGACAGGCTACTAGGACAAGGAGATGGGGGGATGGGGGGATGGGGGGACAAGAAAAATCTGTAAGGGCGGGTTTTGTTGTTAATTCTTCTGCTATGAGCAAAAAATTGTCTACTAAACCCGCCCCTACAACTCAAAACTTTCCTAGTCCCCAGTCCCCAATCCCCAGTTCCCAGTCCCTATTCTCTGTGCAATATGCTCATGCGCGTTGTTGTTCGCTGCTGCGTTTGGCTCAAGCTGATGGGAAATGGGGAGCGATCGCACCTGATGCTATTCCCTGGTTAAATGAAATGGGACAATTGCGATTAACCCATCCCGCAGAACGCAGCTTAATTTCTCAACTATTTTCTGCCTTAGATGCGATGTACTGTCCCGCATCATCAAAAAATCCCAATTGGGAAAAACTAGCCCAAGGAATCAGCCTCTCCTGGGAAAAGTTTTATCGCCAATGCCGCCTCTGGGGGGAGGTAAAGACAGAAACTCCAGAACTAGCCCAAGCAAGACTCGGTTTACTTATGGCTACCCAAACAATGCTGCAACTACTTTTAGAAGAATATTTGGGTATTTCAGCACCTCTGGAATTGTAGCCAGGGACTGGGGACTGGGAAGAAGAGGTAGGGAGGTAGGGAGGTAGGGGGAGTTTTAGATGTGATTAAATTATTTCCCCCCATCTCCCCATCTCCCCTTGCCCCTCTGCCTTCCCCCAAGAGTTTTATGCCTTTCTATGCCTAAAGTATGAAAATTTTCTTAAAAGGGGTGACAAATTAAAAAACCTCCTGTATATTTACAGATGTGTGAGGAGCGAACCAGCAAGAGAACCGAGACGAAACACGGCCAGTCGTCGGTTCTCTTTCTGATTTAAGGGGTTTTTTTAGAGGATGAATTTCTCGATCGCAGCGGCTACCCCATCTTCTTCTACACTAGGGGCTACCCAATGTGCGATAGCTTGGACTCCCACAGGGCCACCACCCATCGCTACGCCAATACCTGCATATTCGAGCATTTCTACATCATTAAAGTTATCGCCTATAGTCATGACGTTGCTGGCGGACAATCCTAAGATTTCTTCAGCTAAATAACGCACAGCTGCTCCTTTGTTTACCCAAGGATTAGTAGCTTCAAAAAAGGTAGCTACAGATGTGGTGAGGTACAGTTCTGCTGGGGTGTATTGTTGCCTGAGTGTGCCTAAAAGATGTTCGATCGCGTCGGTATCGTCACTCAATGCTAATATTTTTGTCGGTTCATTTTCGGTATCTAAAACTTTTCGTAAGTCACCGACTGCTATTGGTTGAATGTTGGAACGTCCGGCATAAATTTGGGTTTCAGGGGTGATTTCTCGCACGTAAAGTTGATCGTTGATATAAAAATGAACGGAAAGGAGCGATCGCAGTTCTGGTTTTTCAAAGTAATCTAATAACCGCAATGCCATATCTTTAGATACTGGCAAATGTTGTAAAACTTTTTCTGTTGCCGGATCTTTGATTAGTGCTCCTTGGTAAGCCATGAGTGGCAGATCGGAATTTATATCTTGATGAAAACGTAAAGCGGAACAGTACATTCTGCCTGTTGCGATCGCTACTTTTATGCCTTTAGCTTGGACTGCTTTTATGGCTTGTTTGACAGCTTGGCTAATTTGGTTAGATTCTCCTGCGATCGTCCCATCAATGTCGAGAACTAATAGTTTAATTTCAGTGTTTTCTGCTGTTAATCGCTGGTTAATTTCTCTATTCATGATTTAGTTGTCGGTTGAACTTTATTGTAGGGTGCGTTATTAACGCACCATCCGCTAAATTTAACGCAAATTGGATTAGATAGATAGTATAGTTTTTTTCTATTAGTTGATTGGGGGATTAGGTACGATCGCTCTTTTTTTGCCAAAAGCGATCGCCCCAAAAAACACTAATCGATAGTTGCTACAATATCCTTTGATCGATGTATTGTGGAATTAAAGTTTTGAGATCGTAATTAGGGAACCAGTGACTAATTTGAGACTCTAGATATTGTTGGGAATCAAAATGATAAATAAATAATTGATTTTGACAGTAAACCCAAAGTTCTACAGGTGCGATTGCTTGATAATCTTCTGGTTTAGTGGTGCTAGTTAGGTCTGTAGCGGGTTGCCATTGTGAAATTGTGGCATTATCTAATAATGAAGTTAGGCTATTCATAATTCAGCAGCAGTATATGATAGTAGTATAGCCAATTAAATCTATTATAGATTTAGGCTAAGTAATAGAAAAGTTAATCATTGATTTATGAGTCAAGCAGAAAACTATAACGCGATCTATATCCGCAACATGGAAATAGATGATATTGCTCCCGTGTATCATTTGGGTGAAGACATTTTCACCAGTGATTTGTATCCCTATTTATATCGCACTTGGGATGAATGGGAGGTCATCGGACTGTACAATACCGATCCAGAATATTGTTTAGTTGCGGAAATAGACGAACAATTAGCAGGCTTTGTTTTAGGT
Organism: [Phormidium] sp. LEGE 05292; assembly: GCF_015207735.1. Lineage (GTDB taxonomy): Bacteria > Cyanobacteriota > Cyanobacteriia > Cyanobacteriales > Aerosakkonemataceae > Floridanema. The sequence continues at coordinate 32,745 of NZ_JADEWG010000023.1, read as the reverse complement.
ACAATTATTAACAAAGCAACTTGGACTTACGGTTACATTATTTGGCTGGGAGTTAATCCTAATTTTCAACGTCGAGGTGTTGGTGACAAATTAGTTGATAAACTGGTGGAACGGATGATTGAAGATGGGGTGCGTTTTATGTTAGTGGATACCGATCCAGCTAATACGCCAGCAGTGAAATTTTTTACTCGCAAAGGTTTCGGTAATACCCGTCAGCACATTTTCTTGTCGATGAACTTGAGTAAACATGAGTATTATGGCAGACTAATTGCTTATGAACGGGAAAAAGCAGAGAGGGCTGCATATAAGCGATCGCGCCGTCGTCCATCTACCAAAACCTCGGAAGTTGTGAGTGAAGCGGCTACTAAAGTAATGGCAAGTGATGCCCCATTGCCACTTGAAGACAATCCCGATATTTCGCCTATTTCTTAATAGTGGAAACAGTAATTTAAGGAAATAAAAATGCCTCAGCAGCAACCTCAATGGCAAATTCAGCCAACAGTTCAACCGCCAGAATGGTTAATTAATGCAGTTAAACAACAAGTTCCAGAATTATCTGGTAATTATGCTGCTCAATTGTTATGGCAAAGGGGAATCCGTAATCCTGAACAATTAGCAGAATATTTAAATACTGACCTTTACAAACCTGCGAGTCCCTTTGATTTTGGTCAGGAAATGTCTTGGGCAATGGAAAGATTGCACAAAGCAAGAGATGAGCAAGAAATTGTTGCAATTTGGGGAGATTTTGATGCTGATGGTATCACTTCCACTACTGTTTTATGGGAAGGTTTAGGGCAGTTTTTTCCGCAAAATACCCAACTAATCTATTATGTGCCGAATCGCTTTACTGAGTCTCATGGTTTGAATTGTCAGGGAATTGAACAACTGGCTAAACAGGGAATTAAATTAATAATTACTTGTGATACTGGTAGTACTAATTTAATCGAAATTGAATTTGCCCAACAGTTAGGAATTGATGTAATTGTCACCGATCATCATACACTATTGCCAGAAAGACCGCCAGTAGTTGCAATTATTAACCCCCGCAATTTATTCCCAGATCATCAATTATTTAATCTTTCGGGTGTTGCTGTTGCTTATAAAGTAGTAGAAGCACTTTATCAAACTCTGCCAAATGTTCCTCAAGAACCATTAGAAGATTTATTAGATTTAGTGGCGATCGGATTAATTGCTGATTTAGTACAATTGAGAGGTGATTGTCGATATTTAGCCAAATTAGGCATTGAAAAACTGCAAACAGATTTACAAAAACCACCTAAATTAAGGCGACATCCAGGGATAGGTAGGTTACTGGAACTTTGCAAGAAAAGTGGCGATCGACCAACTGATATTTCCTTTGGTATTGGCCCAAGAATTAACGCCGTTAGCCGCATTCAAGGAGACGCTACTTTTTGTGTAGAATTGCTCACTAGTCGAGACTTAAAACAGGTCGAAAAATTAGCTTCTGAAACCGAATTAGCTAACTCTCGCCGCAAAGCATTACAGAAAGATGTAGAAAAACAAGTATGGCAAAAATTAGCGCAATTAGACCTATCAACCACTAGTATAATCGTCTTAACAGAAGTAGGTTGGCCTGTGGGAGTTTTAGGTTTAGTTGCAGGACAAGTCGCCCAAGAAACAGGCCGCCCAACTATTTTATTAAGTGTAGAAACAGCAGAAGAAGCATCAGAAAATATTAATTTTGCCAGAGGATCGGCGCGTTCTGTTAATCAAATTGACCTTTATCAATTAGTTAAAGATCAAGCACATTTATTGCATCGATTTGGTGGACATCCTTTTGCAGCAGGTTTGAGTCTTCCAATTGAAAATATTCCCCTATTTACGGAAGCAATTAATCATCAATTACGACAACAAATTGGAGCCGACCCGAATAAGTTAAATCGAGTAATCACAGCAGATTTAGTAGTAAACGTAGCAGATTTAAGTCAAGATTTGTTTCGGGAAATGAAAGTTTTAGAACCTTGTGGTATGGGCAACCCTGTGCCTCAATTAATGATTAAAAATTGCTGGTTTGACAATTTGGAAAATTACAATATAAAAGATGCAATTGGTAATAAAGTTACATACATTAAAACTAATTATATAATTAAAGATAAATCAACTAAAGTTGGGTTTCCTGGGATTTGGTGGGGACATTATAAAGATGAAATTCCTCAAGGGCGTTGTGATGCGATCGTCGAACTAGATTTTAACACCTACCAAAAACGTTATGAAGTGCGATTAATTGCTGTGCGTTCCTGTGCAGAGAATGTTGATTTATTTAATAACATTAATCAATATCAATTAGAGGGAATTTTAGATTGGCGAGATGCAAAAGTTTCTCCCTCGGCAAATTCTAATTATCAACCATTCATTGTGAAAGAATGTCCTAGTAATTGGGATGATTTACAATTATGGTTTCGCCAAGCTTTGCAAAGTAACAGAAAGTTAGCGATTGCTTATCCACCTCCTAAACAAATATCACCTAGTCAAATTTGGGAAGAGTTAGTAGGAATTGCGAAATATCTTAGCCGTACTGGAAAAAGTGCCACACCAGATCAATTACAACAAAAATTAGGAATTAGTGATACTTGCTTATATGTGGGATTAGAAACATTAGCTAATTTGGGTTTTCAAGTAACAAATTGGAATGGAAAATTTCAAATTACTAATAACCAGAAATTGCCTTCATCAAATTTGGATAGTAAAGCTACTGAAGCGATCGCTCAGTTTTTAGCAGCTGTCCAAGAAGAACAATTTCGCCGCCAGTATTTTTACGAAGTTCCTCTAGCAACTATTCAATCAGTAGTTTATCGAACTAATACTACTGAAATAAATAATAATGGTAGCTATCAATTTATTACTAGTTCGGAGTAATGAGAAAAAGGAATTCATTTGAGTTTGCAAATTTATTCGAGCATTCCGCATTTTCAAAGACAAAAATTGCTGTTGAAAAAGTGTTTTCTGTTTCCATCTAGGAGTATTGCACCAACTTTCATAAGCAGGAACAGCTTCTTCAATGATGAAATTACGCCATTGTTTAACTACGTTTTCTGGTTTAGTTTCTTCGGCACGTATTCGCCCATTTTCCACCATCGCATTACGGAAATTTTGCTCATCTCGTAGTCGCTTAAGCGCCACCAAAACTTCATTGAGCGAACTTACTTCAATATAATCTAAATCGCTTTTCCGTTCAGCCTGATATGCTGTTTCACGACCTAAAATTGCTGGCACTCCAGCGTGCCATACGTTATAAAGTTTAGTAGCTGGTTTATTGGCATAATCTTGATTATCAAAACTCCGCACAGCCAATACTACATCTACATTGCTAAAATCATGCCAGCGATCGCGATTAACTATCTGAAAATTTAATCCTAATTCATGCAGTTGCTTATTCCAAGTTGCTGTTTTTAACTCTGGTGCTAAGTTTCTTTCATGACCAAAATAGGCCACATTTTCAAATTTATCACCCCTGGAAGCATTGCGAGGAATTAATCCAGGCTGCCTCCAATGAGGCATATACGCACTCTGCCATATTTTTTCTGAATTTTTAAATATACCTTCCTGACGATTTAACACAATATGAATCTGGGCGTTAGGATGAGGAGCTTTATCCGCTAACATACAAACTAAAAGAATTTTTGCTCCTGGTCTAAAATTATCCACCAAAGATGAACGATGCGCTAAAACAATCCCTTCCGTAGGTATAGCTCCCACTAGTTCGCAGGGAAAATTATCCGCTTTTAGTCGAAGATATGTTTGCAAAATCCAACAATAAACACCATCTTGATACATTCCAGGTAAGTAAATATCTGGATCTTTAGGGATAGTGTCAGCCAAATTTTCCCAGTTAGGTAGGTAAAAATAAATAGGCGGTAAGTTGTTTGCCATATTGATTGGATTACGCAACTACTTTCATCATAACTTACTGTCTATTTTTAGAAAATTTCCCAAATTTACTGCATTAATCTACGCGAAATCACTTTATTTTTTTAACAATTTCCATTTTACGAATTTACCTATAGTTCTAGGTACACCATACAATTTTTCTAAAAACAGATTCCATAGATATCCATATTGCGGGTATCTTTTAACTAACAAAGCATCAGAAATTACATGAAATCTTGGGGGTTTCAATTCTGGAGGTTTATCAATATAACGAATTTGTTCTGGTTTAGGCATCCAATGTCCAATAATGGCATCTTTTTGGAAGTATTTAGCCTGGACAAAAACCCCTAATAACCGATCGAAACCTGACGAAGGTATCCAGGTAATTGCACCCAATACTTTTGTAGTTTGGGAAAGGTCTACAAGTGCTTGTTGCACTAATTTATTTTGCCAAACTACATTATTGAAATTTTCAAAATGATAGCCTAAATTATCTTTTCTACCTGTAAAAGGCAACAATGCAAATTGTAAATCTAGCTTCTTGTCTAAAGGAATAACCGGAACTTCCAACAAACCTTTGTAATTACCTTGCTGATAAGGAAAAGGATTTTCTGGGGTTTTCTTACAAATCTCTAATTGTCGAACATCAGGAATTTCTTCCCAATCTTGTTTAATTCGTTCTTGGTCTTTAAAATCAATGTTTTCTTTTTTTAATCTTAAAATGCAGCTGTCGGGAAATCTCTCAAAATACTGACTCGTCAAATGCACTACATCAGGATGTACAAAATCGTCATCATCCAAAGCTAAAACATATTCACCAGTAGCATTAAGTAACCCAACAAATCTTTGCATCATTTCCCCTTTGTAGGGACTGGTTAAAATTTTAACTCTTGGGTCATCTAAGGGACGAATCGGAACGCTAGGGTAATAAACTAAGACAAATTCAACATTTCCTTTAATTTTTAATAACTGTTCTAACCAATAATCAGAATATTTTCCAGTTGTCGGAGTTACAATTGTCAGAATTGGCTTTTCTTTCATATCATTTATTCCTAATTAATAACCTAGATTAGCTTGTCTTTCGCATTTAAAGCCTTTCATCTTCCAAATATTTAAATCCACTTGAGAAAGAGGGATTAAATTAGTACACTTTGGTTCATGAAATTGGCTCACAATCGCCCAAATTAACCCGCGAGTTACATCTATTGTAGTTACAAAAAATGATTCGCGATTAGCGGGCACGCCATGAGTTTCTGTTGCTATTTCTAATTCTACCCAAATTCCGTGAGAACCTAACATAATTTGCGCTAACCAAATTGCTCTCGGTAAATGGGTGGCTGAAGTAACTAGTTTAACTTTGTTTACTTGCCATTGTTTGAGAATTGGTAAATTATAATAGAAGTTCCCAAAAGTGGAATTGGCACAGTTTTCTAGCCAAACATTATCAATGGGAGCAGCGGCTCTTTGAAATATTAGTAAAATACAAGGAGCTAAGGAACCGTGAGAGATTAAAATTGGGATTTCGGGTGATTGTTTCGCTAATTGGGCAACGTGAATTTCCCTAGTTATACTTCCGCCTAATACTAAAATAGCGCCGACTGGTTTTTGGGAGGCTGCATATAAAATGGCGCTGTTATATAGTAATAAAATTCCTAAGACTAAGCATAATACAAATAAACCGATGAGTAGCGATCGCTTACCGAAACAACGCAACCAAAACCTAAATTTATTTTTTTGCTTTCTTTCCGGTTTCATTGCTACTATTTTGACTAATATCCGTCAATTTTTGGTGAGGTTAGGGTTAAGTTGAGTTACTAAATGCACCAGTTCCGGCAAAATCAATTTTTCCATTGCGAGTTTTACGGCATTACTAGAACCAGGAAGAGAAAAGATTAATTTGCTTTGGTAAATCCCCGCTACTGCTCTAGATGCGATCGCTCTCGAGCCAATTTCCTGATAACTCAAAAAGCGAAACAACTCACCAAAACCAGGCAAAGTTTTTTCGAGTAACTTTTCGATCGCGTCATAAGTTGTATCCCTTGGCGCAATCCCTGTACCACCATTGAAAATCAAAGCTTGCAAATTCGATCGTTTACTCAAAATCTGCATTTGCTGTTGAATTTGCACTGGTTCATCTTTGACAATAGCGTAAGCTCCTACTATATGACCAGCATCTAGTAATAAATTTTTTATTAAATTTCCGCTGCGATCGGTTTCTTCTGTACGAGTATCACTAACTGTAATTACTGCACAATTAACTATGAGTTTAGATTTGTCGGGATGTGGCAAGTTGCTCATAAATTTCATTGAAGTAAAAGAAGGATGAAGTAGTAAAATTAACCTCATCCTCCAGTTTATTTATTTCATTCTTCTGATTTGTTCAAACCTAAACCATGTTCTTCGGCATACCGATTCATAAACCGAATAAATCGCTCCCACTGTTCAGCAGATTTAATAATGTAAAGTGCTTCTAATGCTTCAGGTTGACCGTTGATAAACTTAGCTTTTACTTCCCTGGTTACTAATTCCCCTTCTTCATCAACTAAATACATTCCAGTAATTTCGTCTGTACTGTTACTGCTGAGTGCTTTCGGTTTTTGGAAATAGAATGTAGCTGTGCCATTACTTCCATCCCGCGATCGGGTAATCCGTACATCGGGAATAACTTCTTCATTGATGCCTTTAGAAAACTGAATTTGAGCCATGATACCTTAATAGACAATTTTACGATCAGCGATTTTAGTATTTTCTCATTATTTAGAACCCAAAGTTCTAGATCTTTTGAGGACAGGGATATATGTATAAACTAACACACTCTGTTTCGGGATTTTTTGGTGAGATTACTATCATAACTTCACATAATTAACATAGTTCTCTTTCTAATATAAAAACTTGATAAAGACAATCTTTTTTCTATGCTTTGTCTGTTATCAATTCGTATACTTCTTAAGTGGTAAGCATAACTACGCATAACCTTTGCTTGTTGGAGCATTTTTCGGCGAGTTTATATAGGTAGCGTTTGAAGTGTCAATTTGCTTTTGTCCTGTTACCAAGTTGCATTTTGCACCTTGGTGCAGGTACTTTATTCCATTAAATCATCCGTTGCAAGTTCACCAGGATAAAAGTTATCCTGAAAATTTATCCCAAGAAGTAAAAAATATTTAGCTTAACAGATTTATTCATCATTCACTTGCTTAACCACCTCTAATGATAAATTTAACGCTCTTGCAATTTGTTCGTCACTTAAGCCAAATTGCCGTAATTTATCAATTGTTTCCTTATTAGCTTGATTCTTGCTTTCCTGGCGACATTTAGCTTGCTCTGATTGACTGTTATCAAGAGTTGCATTTGCTTTATCTGAACAAATATTGATATAGCCAATCATGTTATTTTGCTTATCATTAACTGTGGTGTTTTTATTAAAAATAATCTTTAGTTTTCGTTGTCGTTCTAACACTGATTTCAAGTTTCTTTTAGTAACTAATTTTTTCGTGTTTGGATTACCAATGCTCTTACTTTTCAGTGGAATTTCTGGATTCTTTGTTGCAATATTTTTTGCAAGTATTGGCTTGGGTTCTGTAGGAAATATCATAGGTATAATAGTGAAAATTTTGGTATTCGTAACATATATTACACAAAAAAAATGATGAAAGTTAAGTATCAAATTCTCATTCAATGGTCTGATGAAGACAACTGCTTTTTAGTGGGATTTCCTGATTTTCCCGGACAGCGTTGGCGGACTCATGGTGATACTTATGAGGAAGCTTTTGCCAATGGCACTGAAGCCTTGGAGTCATTAATTTTGGCTTACGAAGCCACTGGCGAACCACTTCCAGAACCAACAGTTTACAACGCTGCTTAATCAGATTATTAAGTTTTTTTTATTACCTTTTAATTAGTTTGATTAAGTACTAATAACCCGCGTTTGAGCTTGTAAACGCTACGAGTTTCACCGTGTAAACTGCTCGATAAGTGTCTCCATCGAAGTCTTCCACAACTTCAAGAACTCCAGCACCTTTAAATCCTTTGAGTGGTTTAGCTGAAGGATGCTTTTCACCGCATTGAGCTATGGAACTCCCTCACATCTTCCAGGGAACTTCCAACCCACTCAACGGGTTTCAAAGATGAAATCATATCTTAAATATCCTTGTTCTGGCATATTATTGCCAATATGAAGCTTAACAGTAAACCCTACCCCAAAAATAACTTATAAGCCGGATTTTGACTTTCATCCCAATAGCGATAACCCAAGGTATCAAGGAATGCTTGCCACTCTTTCATCTCATCAGGTGGTACTTGAATTCCGACAACAATTCTGCCGTAATCTGAGCCATTGTTGCGGTAATGAAATACGCTGATATTCCAATTCGGACTCATGGAATTAACAAATTTCATTAATGCGCCGGGACGTTCAGGAAATTCAAAACGGTACAATAATTCATTGTGTGCAAGTGGAGAACGTCCGCCAACCATGTGACGTAAATGTAATTTGGTAAATTCATCGTCTGTTAAATCAATTGTTTTCAATCCATGCGATTCAAAAGTTTCGACCATTTTGGCAGCATCGGCGCGATTTTCTACTTGCACTCCGACAAAAATATGGGCAATTTTTTCATCAGCAATGCGATAGTTAAATTCGGTTAAACCGCGTCTTCCCATACATTCGCAAAATTTGCGGAGACTACCTGGTGTTTCGGGAATTGTGACGGCAAAAATCGCTTCTCGATGTTCGCCTAATTCTGCTCTTTCTGCGACAAAACGTAGACGATCGAAATTCATGTTAGCACCACAAGCGACGGCAACTAAAGTTTGTCCTGCAATTTGCTCTCTTTCGACGTAAGCTTTAGCACCTGCGATCGCTAATGCGCCAGCTGGTTCTAAGATCGATCGCGTATCCTCAAAAACATCTTTAATTGCCGCACAAGTATCATCAGTATTCACCAAAATAATATCATCCAAATATTCCTGACACAGGCGAAAAGTTTCCTCTCCCACTTCTCGCACTGCTACACCATCAGCAAATAAACCAACCTGCGGTAACTTTACCCTTTTGCCTGCTTTTAAAGACTGATACATAGCATCAGCATCCACAGGTTCTACACCGATAATTTTAATATCTGGACGAATGCGTTTTACATAAGCACCAATACCGGAAATTAAACCACCGCCACCAATTGCCACAAAAATAGCATGGATTGGTTTCTGATATTGTCGCAGAATTTCCATGCCGATCGTACCTTGTCCAGCAATCACATGAGGGTCATCAAAAGGATGAATAAAAGTTAACCCTTTTTCTACTTCCAATTGCCGCGCATAACCACAAGCTTCATCAAAAGTATCGCCATACAAAACAACTTCTCCGCCTCTAGCTTTCACCGCATCAACTTTTACTTGCGGAGTAGTTACAGGCATCACAATAATTGCTTTTGTTCCCAATTTACTAGCACCAAGGGCAACTCCTTGGGCATGATTTCCCGCAGATGCCGCTATTACGCCTTGCGCTAAAATATCAGGCGGTAGTTGTGCCATTTTGTTATAAGCACCCCGCAATTTAAAAGAGAAGACAGATTGCATATCTTCCCGTTTTAACAGGATTTTATTATTTAGCCTTTTAGAAAGATTAGATGCGTATTCTAAAGGAGTTTCTTGAGCTACATCGTAAACACGGGCGGTGAGGATAAGTTGCAGGTAGTCACAAAACATAGCGAGGGGTTGGCAAATGGCGGATAAAATTTTATTTTAAGCTACTTGTGTCCCCTTTGCGATCGTATTTTCATGCCAAAAGAGCTCGTCACTAATCCAGAATTAATATAAACATATCTAAACAGCAAAAAACGATGAACAGAACTTTCTATAATATTTTAGGATTCCTCTCCGTAATTGCAGCTATTTCTCTCCTGTTGCAAATTCGAGAGATATTAGCCACCAGACCACCTGAAAATCTATCATTGTTCTATGGGGGTACAGCTTTGCTGGTGGGAGTGTGCATCGTTATTGCCATCTTCTGTTTTTTCCCCAAAAGTCACCCATATACACTGCGGATAATTGGTGCGATCGGTCTAATTTCTACAATATATTATTTATATGATGCTTTCCGTACCCAAAACTTTTTTCAATTAGGAACAGCACTTTTATTTTGGCTTCCTGGATCTATTTACCTAATTGCCAAAGGTAAAATAACCGATTCGTAATAACTCTTGCTAAAGCCAATTTTCATCTGCGTTTATCTGCGTGAATCTGCGGTTAAAATATTTTTTATCTTCAGCTTGCATAATCATTTAATTTCCAACTTTAACCAAAATTGTAGGGTGCGTTAGGCGTAGCCGTAACACACCATCAACTCATATTTTGTTTAAATTGTAGAGTGCATTAAATGTAGATGTAACATACACTCAACTAACAATTTTGGTGCGTTACACTGCGTTAACGCACCCTACAATTATGGGGTTGCCATGAGCGCAACAGGTCGCGGAGGAATTTCATTATAGTGAGAGTCTATCCAGCAAACAGGTAAAGGTTCGCCGGAAGGAAAAATCAATTCTGATTTCGGGAATATTTCCGGGTCTTGCATTTCTTCCCCAGAGTGAGATTGACCAAGAATCTCGGTTTTACAAGGGTTATAAAGATCTGCAAGTACCAACACTTCTATCAAATCCCCGGTTTGCTTCTGTTTGAGAAACATAACGCCTCCAGGTTAAATACGCCTCTATTTATTTGATAGCACATTTTACATAGCAAATACATTAAATTTTGTCAAGCAAGGAAATAAGGAAAAAAACCAAATTAACCTAGCTTTTACTAAGGGTTTACACTGAGTTAATCAGGTAAGGCAAATCCTGTGCGAGGATCGCGGATATACAAACCGAGAACTAAAGAATTCATCACTGTATCCCATACTGGAATTAGCGTTTCTGCTTGATCGGCCCAAAAATCAAAGGTAATTAAACATTGCACGCCAGAACCTAAACCAATGCAAATTCGAGAAAATGCTTCGCGGTTTTCGTTGGGGTCAATAAATTTAATTTCTGTCCACACGACACGGGCGGTTTGGCGTTTGAATTGGATGATTTCTCCTTGTGCGATCGGATTCCGTTCATCATCGCGAACAATCTGCTTTAATAGGGGAACTAAGGGGAATTCTGACCAATCGCCTTGGGGAAGTAAGTTATAAGAAGCTTCTAAGCGACAATCATCATTTGGTGGTTTTTTGTCTAAAAACCGAAATGACTTGGTATCTGGTTCAAAATGCCAATCTTGGGGCACATCGAAGCGTACTGCCCCTCTTCCAGCAACAAAGATGCGAGTTCCTGGGGTTGATTTCCAGTTGTGGTCTTCTTTTAACTCTAGAGTTTCTTTGATCCATTGGAGATTGTGCTTTTTACCTTTCTTAGCCATAAATATTCCATTGTTGACTTCCCTATATTGTGCCGTAGGTTGAGGGATTTGTTTAAAATATGATGGTTGCATATTAATGGTACTGTTTATGAGTAGCTACCAACGCAACTGCTAACGGATACTTGGATAAATGTGACTAGGGAAGAATATTTGCAGGTAATTAGCGATCGCAAAAAAAACAAAACTATGAACCAGCATCCATTTAATAATTCCGAATATGATGACTCTAACGGCTTGGTTGATATAAATAAGCATCAACAGCCGATTAATCAAGAAGTAGAACTAACGACTACCCAGAGTAAAGAGGTAAAAGCAGCAAAACAGAGTTTGAAACGTTTCACCTTAATTCTGATTGTTGTTGGTGTTAGTTTGGGAGTAATTTTAGCTGTAGGTACTATTAGTTTTCTCAATCGCTTTAATCTGTTTGATGTTCCGACTCAGGTAGATCAACCTTCTAAATAACTAATTTTTGGTAACAGATTCAGTTTAAGCGATCGAGCGATCGCAATTTACAACGTTCCAGTTAATTGGGGGGGATAGTGCGATCGATCTCCTTTGGCTAAAGAATTTTGAAAATAGCTTCTCTGCTAACAGTTTCGGTTTCTTCTCCTTCTTGTATTGCTCTTTCCATAGCAATATCTTCGATAATTTCTGATAGCAGTTTAGAAAACTCTTCTCGATTCTCTTGAAATAGTTCAATAATTGAAGCTTTCAGTAGTTCCTTGAATTGGTCTGAATTAAGGGTGATTTCAGTAATTTTCACTCCTTATTTATTGAGCTTTCTTTGTTCAGTCAGTAGTTTAGGTTATTTCAGAGAAGTAACTCAAATCAATTTTTACAAGTCTATAAGTTTTTATGTCAGCAACTCCTACTAAATGAGAAATCATTAATTCACCAAGGAGATCTCCATTGATTAAACTAATAGTCTTTTCATGATCTTGGGCAAAATCACGAGCAGGTTTAGTAAAATCAGAAGTTGTAATGAAAACTCCTTTTTTCATTTTATTTAGTGCGCCAGCAAAAGCTCTAACTTCTTTCACATCAACTTTTCGTTCTAGAGCATACTTTTTAGCCTGAACTTTAATTAACTCAAGACCTAATTCATCTTGCTTTATTACGGCATCAATTCCTTCATCATAAGGCCCATCAGTATACTCACCACTGTTTGTTTGATCGTATCCATAACCCATTCTAAGCAATAAATCAATTACTAGCCTTACAAAGAAAGCATCATCTGCTTTTAGTATAATATCTAATAACTGTTGCTTTACCAAAGAAATGTGCAGCTTGTAAGCAATATCTACCTTTTCTTCTGGCAATAGCTCCTCTTGTTTTAGCTCAACCTCCTTTTTAGTGATTTTTTTAGAGCCAGAAATACCATCATTTATTAAATATTTATTTTCGTCAACTACCCGAAAATGCTTAACGGGGTTTGCAGAAGGAAAATTAAGCCCTAAACAGTGCCTCCTTATTTGAGAATTAACAACTCCTTCTGGATTCTGTGCTTTAACATCGTATAAATTTTTTTCTATTATTTTTTTATATATTTGCTTATAATTTAAAGGTTCCTTACTTTCTTGCAATACAATTTTAATAGCCTCTATAATTGTCATAAACCAAGCTCTATTTTATTACTTTATGTCAGGCGATCGCAACCTGTAATAAAAAGAGCGATCGCTTATTCATTCAACTATATAGTAGTCCTATATAAGTAGTGATGCAAGTCGGTATAACCTACTTTGTACTAAGAAGAGAAAGGCAGAAATTACTACTTGGTTATCACTCACTAAAATTACATAAAGTTTAAATCCTTTTTTCGCATCAATATCAAACTTCAACCCCACTTCCTGTTCGCTGCTAATAGTAACCTCTTCATGGGAAATATCGTCAATCATAATACTCTCAATCTTAGCCAACTGACAGTATGAGGATGCCTCGCTAACTAGAAAAAGATTTTCTGCAACAGACAAAGTGATTTCCTTGACTCTCGCAACTCCTGCTTTAGGCTTGTTATACCACTCTGTAATTTGACCAATTTCTTTAGCTTTAACTATTGAATTTTCCCACGAAATCACTTGAAAAGTTACTAACTCTGCTAAAGCTTGGCACAAAGCCTCTATAAAGTAGCTTAAGTCTAGCAGTTCTTTAGTACTTAGAATATTATCTACAATAGCTCCGTGTGCTGCATCATTTCGATAAGTTATAAAATCTTTTAGTTCACCTTCAGCAGTATTCTGACTGCCACGAATCTCTTCGACAAATTGCTTAATCCCTCTATGTTTCTGTACCCAAACCCAGGCATTAGGAATACCAGCATCAGCAAACAATTTCTCTAGTACGTCTTTACGTAAATTCTGCTCATGAAATAGAAAAGCATCAGGTATTAGATTATATTCTTGTTTACCTGTCTCACCGCTCAATAAACCTTGAATAACCTCTTTAATAGAAAGGCTTTGAAATCTTTCTTTTTTTAGATCGACTAATAATCGTCCAACACCTATTTGGTGTGTCACTCTAATCCTTTCTTCCAAATGTAAATAAATAGGAACAATGCTGGGTAGAAGTTTAAGCCAATCCGTGATTAAATCTTCAACAAATCGCTCATAAATCGCATACAATCGCGTTACTACAGCACAGTGATCGTAGACTAGCCACTCTCGTTCGCTAGGAAGATTTTCTATTAATTGAGTAAGTTCGGTATTTTCCTCTGATTTCTCTTGTGTTGCGCTTTTCTCTGCAAATAAAATTCCTCTAAGCTTATCGTTAGTTTGAATAATTTTTTGTACTGTGGAGATATTCACATTCACTGTTTGGAGAAGCTCATCAAACATTGCAAGCTACTCCCCAATAACTTGCGAGAGCATTTCGTCAAATATCCTAATTCGATCTTGGATATCAGCCTTAGTTCTACCCTCACCTGTTAAAAGACGCGATTCCTCTTTCTCAAAGAGTTTCTTTGTCTCTTCAATTACTCTCGATTTTCGAGCGATCAATATTTCTGCTTCATGCAAATGTTTGCTAAACCCAACCATAACAGCATCATAGTAAGCTTTATAAGACTTTTTCTGCCAAGTTCCAGACTCCGGTACAAAGGGTTTGAACAAATTTTCTTCATAAATTCGGTGAGCTAGATTGATTGTTTGTAAAAAAAGCTCTTTCAAAAATTTGATGTCTTTTTCAGAAAATTTCAAGCTTTTCCTCATATACAAATCAAGAAATCCTTCCATACCATTACGGAAATGGTTTACATTCCGCAAAGCAAAAAAACGGAGAACTAACTCGGCATCTTCCATTTTTTTATAAAGAGTATTCGTTGATAATTCTGGATTCTTATCATCGGTAGGAATTCCCCATGCCTGAGCAAATATGGGATTACGTGCTAATTCTATTAATAAAGAATCAAATTTTCCATAATACAAGCAGTGTCGTACTTCTTGCTGACTCAAATCGACTCCACCAGTATTAAGACGCTCGAAAGTCTTCTGTTTTAAAAATAACGCCTCGTCTGGATCGAAGTTTGATTCTCTAATAATTACGATAGATGAGATAGAACGACGATCAAGACCAGCTTTAATTTTTTCAGGCAGATTTTCGTATTTAAGTCGATTTAGTTCTGGCCAAAGTTCAAGTCCAGTCAACGCAAATTGATTTGTGTAAAAATCCCGAATAGCGGTGATTCTCTGTTGACCATCCATTACCTCATAAGAATTATAATCAATCTCATAAAGAATAATAGGTGGAACGGGAATGTTAATCAGAAATGACTCGATCAATCGTGACTGCATCTTAGTATCCCAACGCCACCTTCTCTGATAATCTGGTCGCAAATTCATGTACTTAGGATTTTTTAATAATGCTTCGACAAAACTCGGAAGTTTTTCACGGTTGATTTCGGTAAGTATTCTCTTCTCTCCTGATTCATACTTATTGTTAATGTCAAACTCAGACATTTTAGTACGACTTTTTGAAGGAGATTTTTCCCACATTTTTTCTTCAACTGGTGCAAGTGACATTTTTTCACATCCTTAAACGCATATTTATGTTAGAGTTTTTTAGGCAGAAAATCCAAAAATTTTTTGTTATGCTTGATTTTATGTTGAAACAGTAAAATTGATGGATTACTTGCCAACAAGATTTTTATACTCTAGCAACTGTTTCAACCTTAATATCTACATTTAACGTTTTACGGAGAACATCAAATATAGTAGTTAGATTGTCCATTGTAGGATTACCTTTTGCAGATAACATCCGGTGAAGACTTTTGCTCGGTATAGAAGTTTTAACCGCCATTTCTTCAAAACCTACAGTTGCATTTACAAGCTCTCTTAGTATAAGTCTTGCTGTTTCTGGTTCACCATTGAGAAAAAGGTAAATCGCTTCATCAAGCAAGGCTGTTGCAAATTCTGAATCTCGCTGAATTCTTGCGTTAACGGTTTCTTTGAAGTTTCTAGTTAATGACATAATAATTACCTCTTTTTTTTCTTCTTTTTCTTAGTCTCTTTATTTTGCTCTTCGTTAGCTTCTTTCTTTCGCATTTTGTACTCTTGGTACAATTCCTTAGCTCGATCGATATCCGACTGCTGATCTTTTTTTGTCCCTCCACCAAACAAAATTATCAGTTCCTCACCTTCCTGAGTCAGGTAAATACGATATCCCGGCCCCCAATCGATCTTGTATTCACCTATTCCCTCAAACCATTTGACGTTTGATGTATTGCCTAATTCAAGACGAGACTTAGCAACTGTCACTTTCGCTGCAGCTTGGGCATCCAAACTATCAAACCATTCTTGATAAGGGCTTGAGCCATCTTCTCTAAGATATTCTTGAACTTCCATAATAAAATTATAGTAACTTATATGTTACTTTGGGTCAAGCGATCGCCCTTCCCCCATCCCAATCAAATACGGCATTTTGCCGTATAATAAAGAAAACTAGAACCCTTATTTCGCTATGCCAAAAGCTAGCCGATCGCAAGCATCAGCCAGATTAGAAGCGCGTGTCAGTCCAGAAATTAAAGCTATTTGGCAAAAAGCCGCTGATTTAGAAGGACTTACCTTGACAGATTTTGTCATCGCCAGCGTTCAAGCAGCAGCTTCTAAAGTGATTGAACAGCACCAAACTCTCAAGCTTAACTTGGAAAATAGCGAAGCTTTTGTAAATGCTTTGCTCAATCCTCCGTCGCCTAATGAAGCATTGAAAACAGCGGCTTTGCGTTACAAACAAGTGATGGAAAATGGCATTAACGATCAAACTACTTGATAGCCACAAACATAATCGCTCAAGTTTCTCTTGTGGAGAAGAAAGCCTTGATAATTACATCCGTAAACAAGCTTCTCAGGATCTTAAAAAGAGAGTGGCAATGGTATTTGTTTTAGTTGATTCTCCGAATATAGATGTTATTGCTTATTACACTCTTTCTTCATACACGATCGCATTAACAGAACTGAGCGAATCTTTTGCTAAAAATTTACCTCGTTATCCGTTGCTTCCTGCTACTTTGCTCGGTCGTTTGGCGGTCGATCGCACTCAACAAAGTAAACATTTAGGTGAGCTAATTCTCATAGATGCCCTCAAAAAAGCACTCTTAGCAACTGCACAAGTCGCATCTTTAGCAATAATAGCAGAAGCCTTAAATGAGAGAGTCGCAAATTTCTATCAAAAATATGGTTTTCAATCGTTCAAACAAGAACCAATGAAACTTTATTTACCGATGAAATCTGTTGAAGAACTTTGTCAGGTTTTGAATATTTAATTTGTTTTAAGCGATCGCATCTACTAAAATTCAAACATATAATGGAACTACTAACTGCTTTCCTCCATCCAAAAAGCTGCTCAATAGTTTAAAGTTAACTATTGAGCGATCGCACTCTCCCCGATTACTGAATTTTAAACACCTGAAAAATCCGGCGATAGCCAGTTCTAGCAGTCGCTTCTAATTCTTTCCTTTCCGATGCGGTAAAATCAGTTTTCATTTTATCACCATCATAAAACAAAGCTGCTAATTTCCCATCGTTGAAAATCGCCAGATCGCCATTATGAAAAAAGCGAATTGCTCTAACTTGTTTATTCTTAAACCAATATCCTAAACCATCTCCCTCTTGAGTCAGTGCTTCTGAAGCTTGCACTGGTTGACCGTTAATGGTACAAATTTGGTAAGTCATATTACCGATCGTTCTTTGGGTTTTTTTGCAGCCTTTAGTGCTTTGTTCGAGTTGCTGCACGGTTCCATTGTAAAATGCTTCATCAGTTGCAGGTTCAATTTGAGCGTTAATTTGATTAGCTTTGCTGAAGTGGGCCGATAAATTTGGTGCAGAAGCGATCGCTAAATTTTGCAGACAACCGCACAGGATAAGCGTAAAAGATAGGAATCGTAAAGAGTTCATCATTGTTGGCGTAACAGTAGTTTAGAGTTGAATGGAAGATAATTTTTTAGTCGCATATATTTTTAATAGCTCTATCTTTTGTGATTGGTGCGATCGTTCTTTTCTCATTCTTTCCATAACGGTTCTTTTTACTTGGGTATAATGTAAATTGTAAATCATTTCCACACAAGAACTCATAGAATAGGCTTTCTAGCTATCCGCTATTTTCTCCTCTTCTTAAAGACAGATGAACTCTGACGTTCTCTATGTCAATAATCAAGCAATTAACTTGAAGGAGAGAATCATGCCGTTAGAGGGTGTACTTTTAGATGTAGATGGAACTCTGGTTTTAAGCAATGATGCTCACGCACAAGCTTGGGTAGAGGCATTTGCTGACTATGGATATGAAATAAAATTTGCAGATGTGCGCCCTTTAATTGGTATGGGTAGCGATCAATTAATTCCCAAGTTGGTATCAGAACTCAATGGTAAGGAGGAAATTTGCAAAAAACTTTCCGATCGCCGCAAGGAATTGATTCTTAATAAATTTTCTTCTGAGTTAGTTGCTACTAACGGTTCACGAGAATTGGTGCAAAAAATGAAAGATCAGGGGTTACATTTAATTATTGCCAGTTCAGCTACTTCGCAAGAAATGGATATTTTGTTAAAAATTGCTCGTGTAGATGATTTAATTCCAGAACAGACAACTTCTAACGATGCGGAAAACTCAAAACCTGCACCGGATATTGTGGAAGTTGCTTTGCAAAAAGCTGATTTAGAGCCTGATAAAGCGGTAATGTTAGCTGATACACCCTACGATGTTGAATCTGCTGGAAAAGCGGGTGTAGGAGTTATTGCTTTTCGTTCTGGTGGTTTTAGTGATGAGGAATTATCTGGTGCGATCGCTATTTACGACGATCCCGCCGATCTGCTGCGACAGTACGATCGATCTCCCTTGGCTAAAGAATCTGGAAAATAGCTTCTCGACTAACAGTTCCGGTTTCTTCTCCTTCTTGGATTGCTCTTATCTAGCGTTAAAGCGCCTAATGCAGTTCAAAAAAAATCAAAAAACAAAACTTTTCACCAAATTTATGTAAAACTAATAGTTAGATGTTCTAACTATCCTGAGAGGTCAATCAATTCGTGACCAGACTTACTCAAAACGTAGGAAGTTCCACAGGAGAATCGCAACTTCCGCCCACTAACGCCTCTGCGATCTTAGAAACTCATGCCTTAACGCGACGCTTTGGTAAAGCGTTCGCGCAGCGTGCCGTTAGGCATATCGCAGTTAATGACTTAAACTTAACTGTGCAAGCAGGGGAAGTATTTGGTTTACTAGGGCCTAATGGGGCGGGTAAAAGTACAGCCATTAAAATGCTGACCACCTTGCTGCCTCCTAGCGCCGGAAGTGCAACTATTGCCGGATTGGATCTCACCCGCCAAGCTGCCACAGTGAGAAGGGCAATTGGCTATGTTCCCCAAGCACTTTCCGCCGATGGCAGTTTAACAGGGTACGAAAATCTGCTGATTTTTGCCAAGTTATACGATATTCCCCGAAAAAAACGAGAAAACTACATTCGGGAATTGCTGAACTTTATGGGTTTGCAAGATGCTGCTCATAGATTAGTTCAGCAATATTCTGGAGGGATGATTCGCAAGTTAGAAATTGCCCAAGCCATTCTACATCAACCATTAGTATTGTTTTTAGATGAACCAACCGTCGGACTTGATCCTTTAGCCCGGAGTAATGTTTGGGAATTAGTGGAAAGATTGCGATCGAACTTTGGCACAACTGTCTTTTTAACTACTCATTTTATGGAGGAAGCGGATAGTTTGTGCGATCGCATTGCAATTATGCACCAAGGTCAAGTAATTGTCACAGGTACACCCACAGAATTGAAAGCATCCCTTAACCAAGAAGATGCGACTTTAGATGATGTTTTTATTCACTACACCGGGGATTTATTAGCATCGGGAGCGAATTATCGTGAAACCTCAAGAATCAGGCGCACTGCTAAACGGTTGGGTTAAACCAAAACATAAGCGTGCCAATAATTGGCTGAGTGCAATCTCAGAATTAATTAGAAAAACGATCGTCCTTACAGAATTAGAAGTCCGCAAACTACTTCACGATCCTAGCGATTTATTTGTACGTGCGGCTCAACCTGTGCTTTGGTTAGTAATTTTCGGACAAGTTTTCGCCAAAATTCGAGCCATACCCAGTAATGGTTTACCTTATTTGGATTTTATGGCTGCGGGAATTTTGGCACAAAGCGTTTTATTTGTAGCCATTTTTAGTGGTGGAATGTCCATTATTTGGGAACGAGACTTGGGAACAGTCCATAAATTCCTCGCTAGTCCGACTCCCCGTGCAGCAATGGTGCTTGGTAAAGCCTTGTCAGCCGGAGTTAGAGGCTTTTGCCAAGTGATTGTAATTTACCTATTGTCGTTGCTGATTGGTGTACACCTCAATCTCAATCCCTTAGCTTTTTTGGGTGTTGTACTGGTTGTGTTTTTAGGGGCAGCTTGTTTTTGCACTTTTTCCTTAATTATTGGCTGTCTGGTAAAGTCACGCGAACGCTTTACGGGTATTGGACAATTGTTAACTATGCCCTTATTTTTTGCTAGCAATGCGATTTATCCCATTGTTCTGATGCCGATATGGTTGCGATCGATCGCGCACCTTAATCCTTTAACTTATATGGTGGATGCTTTGCGGGGAACAATGCTGGCGAATGGTCGTAGTATTTATGGATTTGGTACAGATTGTCTGATTTTGCTGGCAGTAGTAGTAGTTCTAACATTTATCTGCGGAAGACTTTACCCAAGCATAGCTACTTAGGTTTTGGGGATAGGGGACTGGGTACTGGGTACTAGGGATGAGGAAAGTACCCAGTCCCCAATCCCGTAGGATAGGCATCTTGCCTGTCATCCTCCATCCCTGGAAAAGCTGGTCGCTGATTAAGCAAAAGTAGAGATAAGGTAGTAACTCTTTTTAGAGTAAAATTGCTGCTCTATATTTTCTTAACATTAGCGATGAGCGTGAGGTTAAAAATTAAATGGGGAAAAAGCAACATAATCGAAAAATTACGTCAGAAAAGTGTGCCGCTAGAGTTATGGAAACAATCCCGCTAGCAATGCGATTTATCCGTGCAGATATTCGTTCTCGCAATTCTACAACTATGTCTGTACCGCAATTTCGGACGCTGGCATTTTTGGATCGTAATCCTGGTGCATCGCTTTCTGATTTAGCAGAACATTTGGGAGTCACCCGTGCGACTGCTTCAGCAAATACAGAACGGTTAGTACAACGGGATTTTGTGCATCGTTGTGACGATCCAAAGGAACGACGACGAGTAGTTCTGAATCTGACGGAAGCGGGAAAGGTTCATTTAGAGGAATGTCGATCGCAAACTCGATCGCGCATTTCCGACTTACTTAATAGTTTGACAGAAGAGCAAATTCTTCTAATTGAAGAAGGATTAACTCTGCTCAAAGATGTGTTAGAAGATAAATCCTTAGAGCCTCCTGAAGAATGAAGTAATGGTTTTCAAAAATGTGGTGGACAACAAAAAAACAAGTAACTGAAAATGTTTTAATTACAGATCGGCATGACCCTTTTGCTGCTCTCAGATTTCGCAATTATCGATTATTTACTATCGGTCGTTTATTGCTGTATTTGGGTTATCAAATGCAAAGTGTGGCTGTGGGTTGGGAACTGTACGATCGCACTGGTTCAGCGATGGTTTTGGGTGGGGTTGGGTTGATACAAGTTATTCCCATCATGGCTTTAACTTTAATTGCTGGAGATTTAGCCGATCGGTTCGATCGCAAATTTACCATGCTTTTAACAATTTGGCTCCTCTCCTTTTGCTCCTTCGGTTTAGCCATTCTTTCCATCACCAAAGGTTCAATTTTTCTCATTTATAGCTGCTTATTATTAATAGGTATTGCTAGAGCATTTAGTAAACCAGCAACCGATGCTTTTGTTTGGCAATTAATTCCCAAAAGTGCTTTTACAAATGCCGCCACTTGGAATAGTAGTACATTCCAATTTGCCTCAGTTGCAGGGCCATCTTTAGGAGGAATTATAATTGCCCTTAAAGGAGGAGCTACAAATGTCTATATACTGGCAGGAATTTTAGCTTTTTTGTGTTTAGTTGCAGTAGCCTTAATTCCTAAACAGAAAAAGACATTATCCAAAGAACCTTTGTCACTTAAAGCTTTGTCTGGAGGAGTAAAATTTATTTGGAAAAATCAACTAATTTTAGCAGCAATTACCTTAGATTTATTTGCTGTATTGTTTGGAGGAGCAGTCTTTTTATTACCAATCTATGCCAAAGATATTTTACACGCAGGCCCAGTAGAATTAGGTTGGTTACAAGCAGCCCCTGCGATCGGGGCTTTAATGATGACAGTAGTTTTGGCTTATTTACCTCCCTTTCATCACACGGGAAAAGTATTACTTTTGTCGGTTGTAGGTTTCGGCATAGCAACAATTATTTTCGGTCTTTCTCGTTCGTTGTGGCTATCATTATTAATGTTATTTTTGACTGGTGCTCTTGATAGCATCAGCGTGGTAATTCGGCATACTTTGGTACAGATTCGTACTCCTAATGAATTGCGCGGTAGAGTATCAGCTGTGAATAGTGTTTTTATCAGTATGTCTAACGAATTGGGCGGTTTTGAATCTGGTTTAGTTGCTGCCTTTTTTGGGCCAATATTTTCCGTAGTTAGTGGAGGTATTGGCACAGTACTTGTAGTCGTGGCAGTAGCTTTGATTTGGCAAAAAATGTGGTACTTGGACTCTATCCATGAAGATTAGAAGGGGAGCATCCCGATTTTGTAAGGGCGAAGCATTCTGGTAGTAAATCTCTGGTTTTAAGTAATAACTTATCTGCCGGAATGCTTCGCCCCTACGTATATATTTGCAAAATTGGGATGCTCCCGATTAGAGAGACTTCTTGTAAACCACTAAAGCGTTCACAACAAATCAGTCTGTTGTGAACAATCAAATTAAGGATAATTCTGAAGCTACTATAAAACAGAGGGAACCCAAGATAAAAAAAGGAGTACCTGGTAAAATGGGCAACAGCAAACCAATGATACCTACTAAGAAAAAAATTGTCCCCATAAGCTCTAAGAGAATGATTGACAATCTGTGGAATAGGGGCTTAATTTTATGATGTAACTGAGTCGAATCATCAAAAATTTGGAAATTAAATGTTTCTTGATTAACTATTGTTGGAACTACTACCTCTACTACTTTGGGTGCGGAAACAATTAGCGATCGAACCATCCGTGCGGCATTTGTGTTTTCCTGATAGTACATTGTCAGAGATTTTGCCATCTGGTTGATATTAACTTCAGTCACACCAGCAATGACTTTTAGCATCTGAGTTAAGCGATCGCCATAATCTCGATCGTAAGCTAATCGGGAAATCCGAATGCGAATTCTTCCCTGGATTTGATGCACTATTTCATAACCACTTTTTAAATACTCTCTAATTCCAAATGCACCGTTGGCTAGAGCTAGACTACTAAATTCTTCTGGGGTCGCAAATGCAGATGTCATCGTTGTTTATCCTACACTTTTAATGAACGGTTGGTACTTTTAATAATTAAACCTAGATTACCGCATCAATATGTTCTTTTGAACCAGCTTTTCCTAAATATTGACTATAGATTTTGAAAAATTAACCTGAAAGAGCCAAAGTTGCTATCGCAGAGAAGCTTCCTGATTTTCAGAAGAACTATAATGACTCGATCGCACTTGCGTATGTGTAGTGTCGATCGCCAACTCGGAATCTAACGCAAGTTGTTGTTACACTTTTCCCTTCAAATAAAGGATGCTGATTATTAATAAATTCTGCCACCAAAGCAGACCCATTATTTACAATCACGTTAACTATGGGATTTAATCCAAAAAATACACCGCCACAAGTGACTATTAAATTGGGAAAAAAAACGATCGCCGTATTTTGATAGACTCGCTCATAAGCTTTTTTGGCAATTTCGATCGCATTCACCAACCCCCACCAATCCCGATCTAAAAGCACTACATCAGCTGGGGTTTTCACTATTTCTTCTATTGTCCAATTTGGTTGTGTCATTAATACAGAAATATCAGCATTGGCAGAGATTGACTTAGAATATTCGCCGATCGTTGCTACGCGCTTCCCTGAAGATTGTAGGGTTTTAATATGATTTACTGAGATGATGTGGCTGATAGGAATACCCAACCATTTCGCTCTCATAGCTATTGTTTCAGGGTAAATATCAGGATTATGGAGTAAATAAACACTGATTCCTTGGTTTTGTAAGACTGCGATCGCTTCTCTGGTAGAAGTGCAAATTGTATTGTCTCGTAGCCCCGTATCTAACACAATAGTATCTACCTGTGCTAGCTTTTCCAGAACTCCACCACTGCGAATGTAAGCTCCCTGCTGAACTGCAAGCACCAAAGCTGATAGTAAAGTTGTCGAAATAGAAATGGGAATCCCACTACCGAAGTCTAATTGAAATGGTGCGATCGCTGCACTCAAATTCCCCGTAGCCGCAAAAATCGCTCCTCCCATCAAAATCGTTGGTACTATTGCCTCTCGCAAAAAATGAGCTTGAGCAGCCCCCAGTTGGGTATCATGTACCGGAGCCGTTTGGATCTGGTGAGCAATTAATCTTGGCAAATTATCGCTTACTTCCGCTGCTAAAATTACCTGATTTTCCCAGTTTTGGGCATTTGTTTTGCGCCAACTGCGCCGAGATTCTACTAAACAGGTTTTCAAAGCGGGAGCAACAAAATTACCCTGTACCGTATGTAATCCCATCCAGAGAGAATCTAGCAAGTCAATATTAGGTTGGCGATCCTTGAGTAAACTATCTGTGGCACGATTAAACCAAGGCATTGCTGCTGCTGCGATCGCACCTCCCACCAACACCACAGGCAGTTCTAAAGGAACCGCCAATAATGCCAAACTGAGACTAAGTACAGGCAAAGTTAAATCTCGCCATTGATTAACCAGTGGGATCAAATCTTCTGAATCAATACCTGAATCTGAGACATTAGTTGTAGTTAAATTAGCTGCTGATTGGATGCAAGTATTAAGATAATTTTGGGCAGCTTCAATAGCGATCGCATCTTCCTTGTAAGTGACAATGAGCGATCGCGCAGCTTGATTGATGCGAACTGCGATCGTCATTTCCCAAGATTCAACCAGTTGCTTAAGCCTATCTGTGAATTTGCGATCGCTACCAATTTTATCAACGCGAAGACGACAACGCCCTGGAATACTATGAATAAACAACGGCAGGTTTTTGTCCATTACCATTTGTTTGATTGTTTACTGATTCAGTGATTTCCACAACATGATGATGACTGTGCAAGCGTTCCGCTTCTTCTTCGATTTCCGCAGCACTTAAACGATGTCCTAACGGAGTTACATCACCGGGACCTAGTAATGGTCGCAAACCGTTCAACTCGGCTAAAATTGCGGTTCCGTTGTTAATAACAACTGCCAAAATTGGATCTAAGGCGAAGAAAATACCGGATAGGAGTGCGCCAATATTGGGAACAGCAACGATCGCAGTATTTTGCCAAATAATCTCCATCGTATGTCGAGCGACTTCGATCGCCATAATCAATCCCCGCAGATCGTTTTCCATCAGCACTACATCAGCGGTTTCTCTGGCGATATCTGTTGCTCCAGCAAATGAAATCGACACATCGGCATAAGCAAGCGCAGCTGAATCGTTAATCCCATCACCGCAGAAGGCTACAGTCTTGCCGCGATCGTGAATTTCTTTGACTACTTCGACTTTCCGTTCCGGGAAAGCTTCGGCATAAACATTGTTGGGATTGATGCCGAGATTACCTGCGATCGCTTTTGCTACCCGACTCACATCACCCGTAAGCATATAAGGACTAACACCGAGACTCTTCAACTCGCGAATCACATCTTTGCTTTCTTCACGAGGAGGGTCACTATACATGACTACTCCCAAAAGTTTACCATCACCAGCCACATAAACTAAGGATTGTCCACTGGTGAGAGCGTTGGGATAACGGCGCTCAAATTCGGTCAAATCAACATTCTCTGTTTTCATGAATCGCGGACTACCGACGCGAATTTCGATGCCATCAATCTTGGCTGCTACACCTAAACCGACTTTGTATTCCCATTCTTCGCAGGTTTTGAGCGTTAATCCCCGATGGTTGGCACAGTGAACGATCGCTTCTGCGATCGGGTGAGTTAAGCGTTGTTCTGCTGTCGCCGCTAATACCAAAAGTTCATCGGAGGTAAAACCATCGTCCATTACCGCAACGTCATTAACTCCCGCGTGTCCGACAGTCAAAGTCCCGGTTTTATCAAATACTACTGTATCAATGCGAGCTAAAATTTCGATCGCGCGACCGCTGCGAATCAACACGCCATTCCGGGCTGCATAAGTCAAAGCTGATAAAATCGAGGTCGGTACGGAAACGCGAATTCCTGTACCTAAGTCTAAGGTTAAAAGTGCGATCGCTCGATTCAAATCACCACTCAATAAACCTACACTCGTACCGATCAACAGGGTAGGAATCACAGCCTGATTAGCTACCATTGCCGCATAGTTTTCAATCCGGGTATCATGCACAGGAGCAGCTTGCATCAAATTAACAATCACTCCCGCACGAGTATTGTTTCCAGTGCGTTCGGTTAAAATTCGTAGTTGTCCATCTGACACTAAGGTAGAAGCAAAGACTTCATCGCCTTCTCGCTTGGTGACGGGAACAGATTCTCCGGTTAGTTTACTTTGATCTACCGATCCAGTTCCTTGAATAACAATCCCATCTACGGGAATCTGATCGCCAGGGAATACGATGACATAATCGCCTTCTACAATGTCTTTAACCTCGATTTCTATTTCTTGTCCATCGCGGACGACGATCGCAGTTTTCCCCAAACAATCTAACAAGTTTAACGATGCTCGTTCGGTGCCTCTGGCAGTCAAGTCACGAATCGTTTCTCCGCCTTCGACTAAACCTACCATAAACGCAGGTGCGAAGTAATGCCCTTGTGCGGTGTGTAGTGCGATCGCTAATCCATCAAGAAAATCAATAGTTAGTTGCTTTTCTTCTCGAATCGCTTCGATCGCTCGATGAAATACAGGCATTGCACTAGCAATCACCACCGCACCAATCACAAAACTAGGAATCGGTGCGCCCAGCAATGCAGCTACACTGAGAACTAACCCTGCAACTGGCAATCCTAAGCGTTCAACAAAGTCGATTTCGTTACTGCTTTCTGATTTTTCTGCTTTTGGTTCTTCGCTGGTGTAGTTTGCTGGAACTTCTGTAGTTGCGGCAACTTGAATCGCTCTAAATAATCTTTCTTCAATTTTGATTAAGGGAATAGAAGTATCTTCTGCGTTGTAGTTAACTACTAAAGAACTAGCGATCGCATTAATCTGTAAATCCGTCACAAAGTTCAATTTTCGCAAAACATATTCCAGTTGATTTACATACTCGTCATCGTAAGAAAGCCGAGGAATACGGAGGCGAAACCTCCCCGCAGTCCAATGAACTACTTTATAATGAACTGTCTCTACTTGGCAGATTGGCTTGTCATTAATTACAGTTTTTTTAGCTCCATTAGAAACTATTGAATTAAAAGGATTTCCATTTAACTTCACATCACTTCGGGCAATAGTCATGTTTTCTCCTAAAACGCAAAGGTATTGGGGATTGGGGAGTCGAAGAAGTGGGGAGATGGGGGGATGGGGAAAATATTTCACTACCTCTTCAACTCTCCCTACCGTTCGACTGACGCTCACGGAAGCCTCCCCAGTCCCCTCTTTTAAACTAAATTTGAGACTAAATTCACGACCAAACCAATGATGCTAGAAACATATATAACAGTACAATAAAACCCAAAAGTGCTTTATTACTCGGTTCTTGCTGGGCTGACCGCCTCATGGTTGCTTCTGCTGTTGAAATCACCATCATTAGGATAATTAGCCCTAGATCGATCGCAACACCCACAACATAAGTTGTAATCAGTCGAATATCTTTGTAAACAAAGGGTAAGGGTAACAGCCAATAAGTTAGAAAAGTAATAATACTAGACAGAATCAATCGATTTTGAGGCTCAATCATCCTGTTCAATAGCACCAGATATGAATGTGAACGTTGTGGGTGTCTGGACATTTTTTTTATCGCCCAATGACTAATAGATAGCTGCTACCTATCCTCCTTATCAGTTCCTAAAATTTAGTTACCCTCAACCTCTATTGTCCGGGGTTGAGTTGTGGTATCAGCTGCTTGACGTTCTGATTTTTTTATTTCATAATCTGCCTTTGCTTCTGCTACAAAATCCTGAAAAGATTCACTGGCTTCTGCAAATGTTGTTTGAATACTTTCTACAACATCCATCCCCCAGACCATTGCATCTTTAGCAAAATCTCGCGCTGTTTCGCCAGCAGAACTGACTGTTTGTGTTACGGGATTTTCTGTAGATTCCGCAGCACTTTCTTCATCTTGCTTGTTTACCATCGAACTCACGGTTCCGATAATAGGTGCGAGCAAAATCGCTCCGATCCCTACGGCTATAGCAGTTATTGGTTCAATTCCAAAGAGTAGTGATTCGATCGCTTCCATGATTTATCTTCACCTTAATTTTTTACAACAATAGGCAGTTTACTGAACTCAAATACACTTATTTATCGATTACTTAATCGATTACTTAAACGTTTGCTACAAATGTTTAGGATAGATGGGTTTTGATTTCTAACTTATTCAGATAGTATTACTATCTTTTCGTCCCTCCCCTCCCTATATATTTGTATTAACCATTTATGTAAACGATATTACTTAACTAATTTCGATCTCTTGACGAGGAGCTTCAGAGCCACCATTTTCATCTGCCTTTTGTCTGGCTTTTTTCAGGTCATTCTTTGCTTCTGCCATTAAATCTTGCACAGATTCTTGGGCTTCTGCAACCGCAGATTGAGCATTATCAAAAGCTTGGAAAGCTAAAACCATTCCTTCTTTAGCAATGGAACGGGCGCTTTCTGATAACTTGCTACCTGTTGCTGAATCGATCGCCGCTACCACAGGCGCAGCTACCGCTACACCAATACCGATCGCCGCCGCTGTTAAAGGTTCTAACCCCAACAGGAGTGCTTCCCATTCCATTCTGAAAACCTCCCAAATCAGAAATATCAAATAAAGCTGAACGAACTTTATCAAACAAAAGTGACAAATACGTGCAAAATTGAATGAAATTAAATTTATCGACTCTCTGTTGTAGTGGAGAGACTGACTTTACTGATTATTTTGTGTACGAGCAGCCAATATATCTGGAAAAATTCAAAAAATTTTAGTTATTTTTCTATTGCAAAATTGCTAAAATTTTGATAGCGTGACTAATAGCAACGTCAAGAATAGTAAAAATAAGACAGTTCTTATACCTTGAGATTTTTTTAAAATTCTAACTTAGAAATAGTTGATTAAATTTAATAGATGATTTGCCTAGAAATTTATGCGTAACTAAGAATCAACTTTATGAATAAAAAGGCTATTGCAAATGTAGAATTTAAAGTAATTCACAAAATCCCTGGACGTATCCGCCTGGAGATTCCCATGCTGAAAAGCGATGATATTTACAGGTCGGTTTTAGAGAAATTGCTGGAGTCTACGAAGGGTGTGACAGGAGTTAGAATTAATCCGATCGCCAGTTCCATTGTCATCAAGTACGATCGCCAAACCATTTCCGAAACAGATTTAAATTGTCAAATCTCCACAGCAATCAAAGCTGCCAGCAATTATCCTGTCACGTTGCAACTAAATCAAGTTCCTATTTATGAAGTAATTCAATTAACTGAATACGAAACTAACCAGTTCAAAGAGATTCTAGACTGGTTGGATGATAAACCATTTTGGTTGACGGAATTGCTCGGTTATGTTTTAAGTGCAACCAAGGGATTAATAAGTTGGATAATTCCCGATCCGATATTTACCAAAATTGGTGCAGCTTGTGAGAGAGCGATGGCGAACTGGCAGCAAGATTGGCAGGAACTCAAACCGCAGGCATTGGTTGAAGATTATCATCAATTGCGTTATGGCGATTTGGAAAAGTGCGATCGACTAGCAGCGGAAGTTGCAAAACGTTCCTTGAAGCAAGTCACAGCAGAGGGAGGCATCACTGAAGTTGCGGAAATTTTCGGGGAAATACTGAATGATGGGTTAGCGATTGTATTAGCCCTGCGAACCATCCACCGGATAGGATTGTGCTACGGTTACGCCCCGGAAAATGTGCAAGAAAAAGCCTTTGCTTGGGGAGTATTCAATGTCGGCATTGCTCAAACGCAGCAAGAACGACAGGAAGCGAGGAAAAATATCGGAAACTTGCGTCTAGCACTAGATGAAAAGAAGCTGGAAAAAGAAACTTTGGAAAATTCGATCGAAGAAGATGCAGATGATTTGCTGATTGATTCGACGATCGAACAGGCACTTACCGCGCTAACAGAGGAAACTGCTGGGGGTATTGTTCCAGTTTTGAGCATTTTCCTCGGTTTGTGGGCAGATCGCAGCATGATTTCCGAAATCAGCACAGCAGCAAAGCGGGAATTTCAGTTGCGTTGGTTACTAGACAATCAAAAAATTGCCTGCGTGAACTCAGATCTTGCACCAATGGAGGTAGAACCTCCCACATCTCGTTCCCAGGTTCAACCTGGGAACGAAAAATAGAGGCTCTGCCTCCTGATGCAACTCAGTGAATACAAATGTTTTATGAGTTGAATTGGGTGTGCGATCGACTAATTGAATCTCTGCTAAATCCGAAACCGGAGAAAGAAAAAATTCTCTCTTCTTCAATTACCATTGCTCACAAAACAAACGGACGCATTCGGCTAAAAATTCCCCGCCCCTACAAACTACTCAAAACTCAAAACTTAATTTTATGTCTCACAAATCTCACCATTCAGAGTCTCACAAAGACGAATCTCACAATCCGTTAGATGAGCTATTTCATGACTTACAGCATACAGTTGATCAAACAGTAAAGCAGGTGAATGATTTAGCTAACCAAGCATCTAACACCGTCCAAGATATTAGTAAACAAGCTGTGGATAGTGTGAATGCGGTAGTTAGCGATCCGAATCAGCTGGTAAACCAAGCTGCGGAACAACTAAAGAAAGTGACGGATCAAGCAGTAGATCAAGTTAATCAAATATCTGAGAATCCTAGCAAATTGGTCGATTTGGGGGCGGGAATGACTGGAGGAATGGCAGGTGGGGCTGTAGGCGAGGTGATTGGAGGTGCGATCGGTGCGGTTGCTGGCCCAGTGGGTGTAGTTATTGGTGCTGAAGCAGGCGGATTGGTGGGGCAAGTGATTGCTACACAGCAGTCTAGTCATCTCTCCCACCAGCTATTACATTCTCAGGAGGAAGAAACCAACTCCACTGAAGAATTTACAGAAGCATTTCAAAAAAAAGGTGCAGAACAGGTAGGCGAAACGCTGGGAGAAACCGCTGGTGTCTTTGTAGATAAAACTGTGTTCTGCTCCGAAAAACTTACCCAAATCTAACTAAACTTGTTAATTTGACATGGTGTTTCCTTCCTGCTTCAACCAAGGGTGTCGGCACCAACTTGTCCACAAGCGTTAATAAGTTCAGGTCGAGCCGACCTTACTTTTTCTTCAGGGGCATTTTCCAAGTTGATTGAGGCATTTAAGTCCCTGTCCATCACATTGTCACATTTTTGGCAATCAAACACTCTATCTGATAGCTTCATTTCCTGAATGTGACCACAAATTGAGCAGGTCTTGGATGAAGGAAACCATCGGTCAACTAACTCCACCTTAGTTCCATAGTGGCTTTGCTTATAAACCAATTGACGACGCACTTCATAAAAGCAATTATCGCTAATCGCTGCCGCCAGTTTCCGATTCGCCATCATCCCCGAAACATTTAAATCCTCAATCCGAATGCAATAAGCGCGACGACTTAAATCAGTTGTCATTTTCTGAGTTGTATCGCGGCGAATATTGCTAATCCTGGCATGATGCCTTGCCAGTTTGACATAATAATCCCAAGCGTTTTTAGATGCCTTAACTCCTAGTTTCTTACTACCTAAAACTTTGTTACGATTGCGCCATTGCAGTAGCTTTAGCTTGGTTTTCGCTCTTTTATTAGCTTCTGGCATGGCGTAACAAGTTCCGTTACTAACAGTTGCCAAAGTTTTTACTCCCAAATCAACTCCAACTCGTTCAATTGGGTGATAAATCGGAGGAACTTTATCAGCATCCAAAGCGAAAGAAACAAACCATTTATCCGCAGTTCTACTAACAGTAAAAGTTTGCGAACTACAAATAAAGCCTATCTTTTCCTTAAGCCTGAATTCCTTTAGCCCAGGAAGCTGAATTCTTTTACCTGGTTTGATGACTACCCGATTAGTAAAAGGGATTGCTTTTTTACCTTTTTCTGGGTAAATACCTGACGTTTTGTAAACCGTAAACGAATCACCTTTCTTTTTGGTTTTCTTCTTAGGGAAACCGCTCAATCCTTGTCGCCATCTTTTAACAGCTTTTTTCAAGTCGATGAAAGCTGACTGATATACGGTGGATGGGTATTGCTTTGTCCAGGCATATTCAGGCGTTTTCATGATTACTTGGGTGAAGACTTGCTTAATGGAATCAATCCTTTTGGAGTCACTCTTATTAACACCTTCAAAACTCCAACTGGTGACTAGCATATCCAGCCCAAAGTTGTAGACAAATCTGCGAAAGCCAGCCATGCCACGCATTAAAGAGGTTTCTTTGTTATTTAGTTTTAACTCTCTTTTTATGGCGTACATTACTAACTCTCAAACCTGATATCCTTATAGCATAAGGGATAGCCAATAAATACCCATAAAAAGTGAAAGATTGTCAATTGGCCTCTCGAGAGATGCAGCATAATCGTTTCAGACAGTATGCCGCATCTCAAGACAAGACGATTAAGCTTGCATCGCATCTAAATTGTATATTTTTGGTGTTAGGCAAAAACCGTCAATCCCTCTCCCCATCCCCCCATCCCCCCATCTCCCCATCAGCCTAAATATTCAATTTAAATGCGTAGCAGT
>NZ_JADEWG010000237.1 GCF_015207735.1 [Phormidium] sp. LEGE 05292 | reverse complement strand
CCCCATCTCCCCTGCCCCCCTGCTAGACTTTGCAACCAAGTAGCGATTCCTAAATCAGTTAGTTGTAAGTGCAGCCAACCAGGAGGTACTACTTTGAGTGTGAAATATTTTTTTGGGTCATCAGATAATTCTTGACTGGATAAGTAGGAAAAGCGATCGGCAATTTGAGTAGCAATATCTATTGGTGATGTTCCCCAAGATTGGGAGACTTGTAGCGCGATCGCACAAATGTAAAGTACTAATGTGTCTTCCTTTACTTTGTTCACCGAAAGATTACCGTTTGTAACTAATTTTTCTGGAATCTGATTACATTTTTTTGGCAATTTTGAAGTATAAAGATCGTCCTTTTGCCGGATGTTATTCTGTTCCTCAGCAAAAGGTAACAAAGGTATTAAATTTTGCTGTTGTGCTACTGTACTAATTGTCCTTTGCAGCCACAACAGCAAAAACCCTTTAACTGAGGGGAACATGGTAGTTAGCAAACTCTGATTCATCAACGCTCATATCCACAGGACAATCTAGCTTTATTTTCTGCCATCTATCTACAGACATAGATTGCATAAAATATAACAAATGTAAAAGTTAAATTACAGACTGATTAATTAATTCTAAAGTATCCTTTATTACTTTAAAAATCTAGTAAAACTTATATAAAGATAGTATGAATCAAGCCTTGTCAAATGAGATCAATTTGATTAAGTTTGAACAGTAAAATCTCCCCTGTTGAGAAAGGTAATAATAATACACTATTAGTTGACACTCAAAGCTATGCTCCCACAATCTGTTTCCTTAGAATCAAACACTTTAAATTCCGAAGCACTACGTCCTGAACCAGCACGCCCATTTCTCACCTGGCAACGCATTCTTGACTGGGCTAATGAACATTATCGTTGCCGGACTTTTAGCAAAGATGAAAAAATTCCCGCCCGTCCAGGACTACTTTACTTAGTGCAGCGAGGTGCAGTGCGAATGGTAGGAGTTGCTCAAGTTAGCGCAACTCATCGTAATCAAGGCGCACGCACGGTCGCCAATCTGAATCAAGAAGAAGCCTTTTTAGGTTTCGTTGGTGCCGGACAACCCTTTGAAATCGTAGCTCAATCGCCCTTTACGCTACATAGTTATGCTCACATTGACCAAACTTCGGTCATTTGGATGTACTGGCATGACTTAGATAATTGGCCTCATTTTCGCCGGGAAGTGTTGGACGCATTTCGTTATCAGCACCAACGGAAACTGCTGTGGTTGAGTACTTTGGGACAACGCCGGACGATCGATCGCCTCTTAGGATTCCTCACTTTATTAATAGAAGAATACGGCGAACCAGCAGAACAAGGTTACAGTCTACCTTGGACACTAACTCACGCCCAAATTGGTAGCGCGATCGGTTCTACTCGCGTCACCGTTACCCGCCTCATGGGTAAATTACGGCAACGAGGATTAATCCTCACCCAAGATGATAACCTCATCTGTTTGCCTGCGGATACAGCGTTACGTCGGTAAGAAGTCCATACGGATCGCCGAATGGGAAATTTTGGTGAGGAAGTGAACTGTGGAACGTTCTGAGTTGTAGGGGCGGGTAAGAGTTTGAGCAGATACATCTTTGTTCACACCAGAAGAATTAACAAAAAACCCCGCCCTTACAATGCCCTTACAAAGTTTTGAGTTGAAAAGGTAATTTAACTTAAAACTCAAAACTCATCCCTTTGCCCTCCATCTGCTTCATAACTCAACTCGTAAGTTGGAGAAGACGGGGCGAAAAGCGGCATTTGCAGAGTAAAACTGGTTCCTTTTCCTAAACGGGACTCTAAGGTAATCGATCCGCCATGAAGTTCTGCTAATCTTCTGGCGATCGCTAAACCCAAACCAGTTCCCGAAAATTGCCGTGATAAAGAAGTGTGAATTTGAGAAAAGGGAGAAAATAGTTTTACTTGGTCAGTTGGATCGATACCAATGCCAGTATCCCAAACAGTAAAATTCACCTTTTCAGTAGTGCAGTCGTTCACAGTCTCGCAAGAACGGTAAACTCTTAAACCAACACTTCCTTTTGGCGTGAACTTCACTGCATTAGTGAGTAAGTTAATTAAAATTTGTTTGAGGCGAATTGGATCTGCTACCAAGTATTCTAAATCGCTAGCTATTTCTACTTGTAAAGATAGACCTTGAGCGATCGCTCGTTCTCGGATTAAACTAACTACATTTTCTGTTATCTCTTTAATAAACACAATTTGTGGATCTAGTTCCAAACGTCCAGCTTCAATGCGAGACATATCGAGAATATCATTGATCAATTCCAGCAAATACTGACCGCTGCTATAAATTCGATCGACATATTCCTTTTGTTTAGGATTGAGTTTGCCAAAGCATTCTTCTAATAGCACGCTAGAAAACCCCAAAATTGCCGTTAAAGGTGTGCGTAACTCATGACTGGTATTGGCAATAATCTCTCCTTTCACCCGGTTTAAAGTAGACAATTCTTGATTTTTTGCTTGCAAAAGTTGCAATTGGCGAGATTGGCGAATTGCTAAAGTACATTGACTCGCTACTTGCTCAATCAAGAGAATTTCATCTTGGCTAAAATGATGGGATCTAAACTGCAATAAAGCAATTGCTCCAATTAAACCTTGTGTATCCCAAATAGGAGTAATCAACATTATATTTGCTGTTGTTGCAAGTTGATGATTTTTGAGTGTAATTAAACCCAAATAAGTTTTTCCAGCTAGCAATGCAATACGACAATTTTCCGGTAATTCCTTAAGTAGTAAGTGTTGTCCTAATAGTGATAATTCATTATTAATAATCTGCAACGATCGCCGATCTTTAAAATACTCATGCTCTACTTCTAACACTTCTTCGGTTGCTTGGAACAACATCGCACAACAACCATCTATTTCTAAAGCTGTGACTAAACCTTCTACAGATGTTTGCAGGATTTGATCTTCTTTCAGTTCTTGGCGTAGTGATACCGTTAACTTCCGAATTAGTTGCTCAAATTGTAACGATCGATTTAAAGTCAGCGTCCGTTCTTTCACTCTTTCTTCTAATTCTTGAGTGTAAGCTTGCAATTGTTGTACCAAACTTGCTTGTTCAAACGCGATCGCCATTTGATTCGCCACCATTTGCACCAACTGTCTTTCATCTTCCGTCCATTGTCTAGGTGTTCGACATTGATGAACAATCAACAAACCCCAAAGTTTCCCTCGATCCAACTCCAAAGAATTATCTTTCCGTTGTTGAATCGCTGCTACCATAATACTTCGCACTTCCATTTGTTCCAGCATCTTTCGATAGCATTCCGACAATTCTTCAGTGCGAACATCTATGCTATGCCACAGTCTACCTTGACTATAAGCTTGTAAATAACGTTGGGGAATACATTCAGCTGGAAAGCTTTGTCCTCTAATCGATTTATATGCTGGTTTTACTGCTTCTGATGTACAAATACCACTAGCATCTGCTTGCAACTGATAAGCTAGTACGCGATCGGCATTCAAAGCACTTTGTAATTTTCTCACTCCTATTTCCAAAATCTTTTGAAAATTAAAAGTACTGCGAATTGTCGCCGCAATTTCACTTAGTACTGCTTCTCGTTCCCGCCTGTGTTGAATCTCTTTTTCTGCTTCTAAAATATAACTTAAATCTTTAACAAATACCAATAAATAGCTATCCTCAGCTTCTAATTCTCCCATCAAAAACATCGTCACTTCCGCCCAGACGATCGCACCATTGCGACAAATAAAACGCTTTTGCAAAGTAGATTTTCCTGACAACTTACCATTAATTAATTGCTCAATCAATTTCATCTCATCAGCAAAATCATTTGGATGGGAAATTGTCCGATAATCTAAGCGACGCAGCTGTGCTTCCGTATAACCAATTAAATTACTCATTGCTGGATTAGCTTTGATAATCCCACCATCCAAACTCATGTATAAAATGCCCCCTGGCGATTCCCAGAATAGGATCTCTTCCACTGGTGAATTTTCTTTACAGGTAGGAATAAAAAATCGAAAATTGGCAAGTTTTCCCCTGTCCAACTCTTTCCATTCTCGATTTTCCATGTTTAGTTCTCCATATTCTGACGCAGTAGCAGTTTTTTAAACTAACGGTAGCAATTGTAACCATAACTGTTGTACTAAAACGGTGTCGTTAATTAAACTTTGTGGTGTCAATCCTTGACAGCGAGTTATCCTCGCCGTCAACATAAAGAAAAGTCCTAAACGACGAAAGCAACTGCTATACAAATCAAAAAATTTATTAGGAATCTTGGTAAAATCAGAAAAACTTAACTCTCATCGAAAACAGAATAAGTAACTTAAAGCACCCATAATTAGCCCTAATATGAATTAAGTATCTGATTTTTTTCCATATCTCACTGTGAAATACCTTTAAAATAGCTTTTTAAAAGCAGTATTTCTTGATTTTTATTTCATTTTTCTTAACAGGGGCAAGCTTTTAACCCCTTATAACCACAAATCCTATCAGCACCAAGAGGGCATTTCTAAAAATAGATATAATTTTATACAAATCGTCACTTAAAAGAAATATATCTTTAGGGCTAGTCAAATTAGCAAAGGCGGACAATCCCAACTTTCCAATCAATTCTTGACCCGGCAAATTTTAGATTTTAGATTTAGGATAATGGAATTTTTCTTTCCGTTCAAGCCCCGTACCGCAAAATTTTAGATTTTGGATTGGGTAATTTTTCAATCTAAAATCTAAATTCCCAAATCTAAAATCAGTTGACTTGGTTTTTTCATGATAAAAATGCTAATTAATTAGGGAAATTTAAAAGCGATCGACTAGAAGAAACACAGTAGTTTGATATTCCCCGGTCTAACGACACGGGGATTTGGGGACAAAACAGAAATTATGTACCATTAGCCGGAAAAGTTTTCCCAGCTTGGGGAAGCACAACAGTTTTCTGAGAATTAGCAATATTAATTGTCGGTTCTACAATTTCCTTGCTCCAACCAGGCATAGCAAACAAAGGCAAAATTTCCTGGCTAAAAGCTTCTGCTGCTTTAGAACGGTAACGATGAGGATTAAAAATCACCGACAGCATTCGTTTTACCACCACTTCATCAATATTGGCACGATGGAGAATCCCCATTTGGAGTTCTTTTTCGATCGCCGAAACGGAAACAAAAGCCGCACCTAAACCTGACTGTACAGCATTTTTAATTGCTTCTATGGAATTAAGTTCCATTTCAACTTTCAACCTGCGAGTATCAATACCACAACGAGTAAGTACTTGATCGATTACCTTACGAATTGTCGATTGAGAATCCAGAGCAATAAAACCTAACTTGTACAAGTCATCTTTTTGGATAATGTCTAACTTAGCAAAGGGATGAACCACTGGAATAATTAACGCTAATTCATCCTCTACATAAGGTTGAATTTGCAAAGAGTCATTTAATTCCGAGGGAATTTCACCACCAATAATTGCCAAGTCCACTTGTCCATTAGCCACACTCCAAGCAGTGCGCCTTGTCGAGTGAACGTGCAACTGCACCGACACATCTGGATATCTTTGCCGGAACATTCCGATCATCCGAGGTAATAGGTAGGTTCCAGTAGTTTGGCTGGCTCCCACAATCAGGGTACCACCCTGAAGATTTTGTAAATCTTCAATTGCACGACAAGTTTCTTCACAAAGCGAGAGAATCTTTTCGCCGTAGCTTAACAGGAGATATCCTGCTTCTGTTAATTGTGCCCTGCGCCCACCGCGATCGAACAAAGGCACATCCAATTGCCTTTCCAAGTTCTGCACTTGTAAACTAACAGCGGGTTGGGACACATACAGACTATCTGCGGCGCGTTTGAAACTTCCCTCAGCGGCGATCGCTTTGAGAATACGCAACTGATCTAAAGTAAAAGGAAGGTCGGTCATACGGCTAAACCTGAATGTGAAAAGGAGCCAGAAGACGACAAACCCAGTTAAATTGGGTTTGACTCAAACGCTTAATTACTAATACAGTTTAGAGATGTTAGGTTCAAATATGAAGTAATACCGCCTAAGAAAAAATCCTCTAAGTGTAATTTCTGACATGGTTCGTGCTGTAATTGAATCGATTGATAATTCTTCAAATTTTGTAATGTTATTTAGCTGGTTCACTCCCAGTCACGGAATCATCCTGGGACTGTTGTTAAGTTTTGCGCTCGCTCACAGTGGGTTAGCAGCATTGCGTACCTGGGGAGAAAAATTAATTGGCCCCAGAATGTACCGCATATTATTTGCCCTAGTCAGCTTGCCCTTAGCCACTGTGTTAATCATCTACTTTTTTAACCATAGGTATGACGGCTTACAGATGTGGCAGGTTCAAGGAATACCCGGAATCAAACCCTTTGTTTGGGTGTTATCTGCCGTATCTTTCCTCTTTTTGTACCCTGCAACCTTTAACCTGCTGGAAATTGCCGCCATTCAAAAACCAGAAGTACACCTGTATGAAACAGGAATCATTCGCATCACCAGACATCCCCAGATGGTGGGACAAATAATCTGGTGCATTGCTCACACCATCTGGATTGGTACCACTTTTACCCTAGTCACGTCAATCGGTTTGATTCTACACCATTGTTTTGGAGTCTGGCACGGGGATCGCCGACTACTAGCCCGTTACGGCGCAGCCTTCAGTGCGGTTAAACAACGAACTTCGATCGTCCCATTTTTAGCGATCGTCCAAGGCAAACAAACCCTAAAATGGCAAGAATTTCTCCGCCCCGCCTATCTAGGAGTAGCCGCCTTCGTCCTCCTCTTCTGGTGGCTGCATCCCATATTGATTAACGCCACCGCTAGAGTTGCTTGGTAGCGAGAGGGACAAGGGGACAAGGGGACAAGGG
>NZ_JADEWG010000236.1 GCF_015207735.1 [Phormidium] sp. LEGE 05292 | reverse complement strand
CTATCACCCAACCTCCCCACCCCTCCACCTCTTCCTCCCAGTCCCCAATAGTTGAAGCTACTGGTTGGGTGAAAAATGCTGATGGTAAGGTAGAATTGATCGCTCAATCTAGTCGGCAAAATAATTGGTATAAACTTCCACAATGCCCTATTTTTTAAAGTAATGGCTAGAATTCGATCGTTATTAAAATGTATTCCTAAAAGTGTTTGGTTGGGATTGTTAACTCTGTTTTTGGTGACAGTGGTTTTTCCCGCTACCGCACAATCTGACTGTAGGGGTGGGTTTAGCAGACAATCCTTGATTGCAAAAGACAATCTCTCAACAAAACCCGCCCTATTATGCAATGGCAAAGTTATTGCTCTTAATCAGCAAAGTAATGCTAATTCGAGTTTGTTGGAACAAGGGCGAATGCTGTTTGTTAATGGCAGATTTGCGGAGGCGGTGACTGTTTGGCAACAGGCGGTGAAAGAGTTGCAAAGGGAGAACGATCGCACTCAACTTGCTCTCACTTTAAATTATCTGGCGAATGCTTATCAAGAATTAGGACAATGGCAACAAGCTAAAGATGCGATCGACCAAAGTTTAACTCTCTTAAAATTTTCATCTCAGCCAAATATCCTCGCTCAAGCTTTAAATACTCAAGGCAATATTCTCTTCGCAACCGGACAAACTGAAGCCGCTTTAAGTAGTTGGCAACAAGCGGAAAAAGCTTATTTCCAAACTGGAGATGAAACAGGAGTTATCGGTAGCAAAATTAATCAAGCTCAAGCTTTACAAGCTTTGGGACTTTACCGCAGAGCTAAACTAAATTTAGAAGAATTAAATACTAAATTGCAAGGTTTACCAGATAATGCTTTAAAAGCAATGGGATTGCGTAGTTTAGGTGTAGCTTTGCAAGTTGTCGGAGATTTAACGAGATCTCAAGAAGTGTTAAATCAAAGTTTGACAATTTCTCAAAAGCTAAATTCTAACTCAGAAACTAGCGCCACCTTATTGAGTTTGGCAAATACCCTCAGAGCATTACAAAAATCTCAAGAAGCTTTAATGAATTATCAAAAAGCTGCCGAAATAGCAACGAATTACCAAGCAAAACTGGAAGCCCAACTCAATGAATTAAGCCTTTTAGTAGAAACTAAAAAACTGGAATCAGCCCAAAAATTAATCCCGGAAATAGAACTACAAATAAAAAAGCTTCCGCCAATTCGAGAAAGTATTTACGCTCAAGTGAATTTTGCCAATACTTTAATTAAAATGGGGCATAATCCGCAAGCAATTGCCCAATTATTAGCAACAGCTATTGAAAATTCGCGTCAACTTCAAGATTTACGGGCAGAATCTTTTGCGCTAGGAAAATTAGGAAATCTCTATCAACAAACGCAACAATGGCAAGAAGCGCAAAATTTAACTAAGCAAGCTTTAACTATTGCTCAACAGTTAAATGCCTCTGATATTGTCGCTCGATTACAATCCCAACTGGGCGAAATTCTCACCCAAAGAGGTGACGTTAACGGTGCGATTTCTGCTTATACTGAAGCTGTGAATATACTAAAATTTTTGCGGACTGATTTGGTTGCTATTAATCCTGATATTCAATTCTCTTTTCAAGAAAGTGTTGAGCCAATCTATCGTCAGTTAGTTAGTTTATTGTTAAAATCTAATCCCGATCAAAACAAGCTTAAACAAGCTCGTGAAGTAATTGAATCCTTACAAATTGCAGAGTTAGACAACTTTTTCCGCGAAGCTTGTTTAGATGCTAAACCGCAGCAAATCGATCGATTAGATCCTCAAGCGGCAGTAATTTATCCAATTATTTTACCAGACCGTTTAGAAGTAATCTTATCTTTACCTGGAAAACCTTTGCGGCAATACACAACTAATTTGTCACAAACTGAAATCGAAAAAACATTATCGCAGTTATTAGAATCTCTCAATCCCTTCTTTTCAAGTGAAGAAAGATTGCGTGTTTCTCAACAAGTTTATGATTGGTTAATTCGACCTGCCGAAGCAGAATTAGCTGCTAATCAAGTGAAGACTTTAGTATTTGTGCAGGATGGTTTATTACGCAATTTACCAATGTCAGCCCTTTATGATGGCAAAAGTTAT
The DNA here is from genome assembly GCF_015207735.1 of [Phormidium] sp. LEGE 05292. Lineage (GTDB taxonomy): Bacteria > Cyanobacteriota > Cyanobacteriia > Cyanobacteriales > Aerosakkonemataceae > Floridanema. Next base: position 4,753 of record NZ_JADEWG010000236.1, on the reverse strand, counting down.
TTATTGGAAAAATACAATATTGCTGTAGCTCCTGGTTTATCTTTGGTTGCACCACGATCGCTTACTCAAAAGAAAATTAAAGTTTTAACTGGTGGACTGACAGAATCTCGCCAAGGCTTTGCCGCACTGCCGGGAGTAGCAATTGAAGTAAATAAAATTGCCAAAGAAGTTCCAAGTAAAGTATTTTTAAACCAAGAATTTACTGAAAAGAATTTACAGTCAGAAATCGCAAAAACAGCTTTTCCCGTAGTTCATTTAGCTACTCATGGTCAGTTTAGTTCTAATCCAGAAGAAACCTTTATTCTGACTTGGAATGAGAAAGTTAAAGTTAAAGAATTTGAGAATTTACTACGCTTTCGGGAACAAGGTAATGCTACTCCGATCGAATTACTTGTCTTAAGTGCTTGTCAAACTGCGGCTGGTGATAAACGGGCTGCTTTAGGTTTAGCAGGTGTAGCAGTTCGTTCAGGCGCACGTAGTACTTTGGCAACTCTTTGGTCAGTAAAAGATGAATCTACGGCAGAATTAATGACAGAATTTTATCAGTTATTATTGCAGGGAGTTAGTAAATCTGAGGCGCTCCGTACAGCACAGTTAAAGCTATTCAAACAACACCAGTATAGCCATCCTTTTTATTGGGCTCCTTTCATTATCGTGGGTAACTGGTTATAGATTTAAAAAAATTTTAAATAATTGATAAAGTTGTTCCGAAAAGCTTTACATTAATGGTGTAGATGAGCTTTGATAGCATTAGGTAAGTATCAACTAACGGTAACGTTAAAGTTGGGTTAAGTATGAACAAAAAACTGTTGGCTTTATTTGCGATCGCACTTTCTCTAGAAACCATAATTGCTGCCAGCCCTTTATCTAGCGTCAAAGCACAATCAATCTCAAACAATCAATCTCAAACAATACAGAGTACTTTAACGCCTGATGTAACTTTTGATCCTCCAGGAAGCGATAAACCAGATGACACTGCTGGTGGCGCATCTCGTGGCGGTGGATGTCCGCAAGAGGTAATATCTGTAGGCGGGTGTGTAGTTCCATTAATGCCTGGTAATAAAGATGGGTTAACAGTAACAAGTCGTCCCACATTCTTTATTTACGTGCCGAAAGATTCGGCAAAAGAAGTATTTTTTAGCCTGGTAGATGCGAATAACAAAAATGTTTACCAGACGAAAATTCAGCTGACTGGTAAATCAGGAATTCTTCAGTTTACACTCCCAGAAAATGCCCCACTGTTAGAAATTGGCAAGAATTATCAATGGGCTTTTATTATGATTGGAAAAGAAGGACTCAGACCGGATAGCCCAGGTGTTAAAGGAAGTATTCGGCGCATTGAAACCGACTCAGCATTACAGATTCAGTTACAAAATATCACACCGATACAACGAGCAGCTTTGTATGGCAAAAACGGGATATGGTACGAAACTTTAGCGAGTTTAGCTGAAGCGAGAAAATTGCAACCAACAGATGCCAATTTGGTAAATAAGTGGGAACAATTGTTAAAATCTGTAGGGCTAGAAGCGATCGCTTCCCAGCCATTGTTAAACTAGCCTCTATTATTCTAGGGTGCTATCAATGTGGCTAAAACTTAAAAAGCGAATTGGAAAATGGGGCAGTTTACCAATTACTGCCCCTAGTTTATTTGGATTAGTTATATCCGTAAAAATATACAATAGACATCTCCAGAAATTAAATGTACCTTACTGGAAACCCTTATAGAGACGTTGTATACAACGTCTCTACATTCTTTTTTGGAGAGGTCTAATTTAGACGGGCTTTAGCTTATCAAATTATTCTCAACTATTATGGCAAAATAAATACTCATTCTGAAGTTGCGTTAGTAGTGACAGATAGAATTACAGCAAATGTCAAAAGTTTACATACTGTACATAAAATTTATCTGGTTAGCGATCGCGTCACGCTCAGCTGTGGCGTAGCTAGTATGATTCCTGATTTTACAACTTCTTTGAGTAAATTAATTAATAGTCCTCATCAAGCTCTCTAGGACGCGAAACAACAAGGACGCGATCGAGTTATTATCGCTATAATTCACAAAAAACATGGACTATCATAATTCCTATAGTCAGTGCATGAGAGGTGGTTTCTGAGAACTTTGTTAAAAACGACAACTGCATTCTCTTTTCAATGCCAAAAACCCATGAAGTCAAAACTTAAAAAAATAATTCGACAGTGGCGCAGTGTATTAATTATTGCTCCCAGTGTTTCTGGATTAGTAATAATCGCGAATTATTTAGGTTTTTTCCAACTTTTAGAATGGGCAACTTTAGATCAATTTTTTCGCTTACGTCCCCGTGAATCTGTGGATTCGCGAATTGTCATTGTCACTGTTAATGAATCAGATATTAACTATATTAATCAATGGCCGATTTCTGATGCAGTTTTAACGAAATTAATTAATAAATTGAAAGCCCAAAAACCAAAAGTTATTGGTTTAGATATTTATCGGGATTTGCCAGTACCACCAGGTAATGAGGAATTAGTTAAATTGTTACAATCTACACCTAATTTAATCGGTGTAGAAAAAGTAGTGGGAAATACTGTCGCACCCTCGCCAACTTTAAGCAAATTAGGACAGGTAGGAATTGCAGATTTGGTAATAGATGCTGATGGCAAAGTGCGGCGAGGTTTGCTATCCATTAGAAGTCAAGGGAAAACAAAATTAAGTTTAGGAACCACATTAGCTTTAATGTATCTGGAAAGTCATGGGGTGAAACTCCAGACGATCGATCCGAAAAAGAAGATTTTAGGATTAGGTAAAGCTAAATTTGTGCCTTTTACTGGGAATGAAGGAGGATATATTCGGACTAACTCTGGTGGTTATCAAATTTTGTTGAACTACCGAGGCAGTTTAGAAGATTTCCAAACTATATCGTTGCAGGATGTTTTGTCAGATCGTATCCCGCCAAATAGTATGCGCGATCGCATTATTTTGATCGGTGCTACTGGTTCTAGTTTAAATGATTTATTCTTCACTCCTTATAATACTAATCTCTTCGGTAGCCCCAAACGAACACCAGGAGTAGTAATTCATGCTAACTTAATTAGCCAAATTTTAAGTGGGGCTTTAGATGGCAGACCTTTTATTAAATTTTGGTCAGAACCAAGAGAAATTTTATGGATTTTTCTCTGGTCTTTTCTCGGTGTTTCGGGGGGTAGAAAGTTACTTTTAGCTAAACAATTTAATAATAAGTTTGTCTTAAAATGGTTAACTTTTAGTATAGTAATTTTAGTGGCAGGAGGTAGTCTGGTTGGTGGTAGTTATTTAGCTTTTTTAGCTAGTTGGTGGCTACCTGTAATTTCCCCATTAACCGCATTAATTACTTCGGCAATTGCGATCGCTGGCTACCACGCCCTAGAATTACAACGGCAAAATACAGACTTAGAAATTTTATTAGAAACGGCTACCGCACACTACGATACAGTTACCGCAGAATTAGAATATAAAGCCGAAGAAACAGCAAGGGAGAGTGAAAGAAAATTAGCTCAATTTTTAGAAGCAGTACCAATAGGAATTGCAGTTATTGATGCTAATGGCGAAATTTATTATCTGAATGATGCTGCACAAAAACTACTTGGTAAAGAAATTATCCCTCATACTAAAATTGAGAAAATCCCAGAAGTTTACCAACTTTACATTGCTGGAACTAGTCAATTATATCCCTATCAAAATTTACCTATTGTCCGCGCTTTACAAGGTGAATCTTCCACAGTCGATGACCTAGAAATTCAGCGACAAAACAAGAGTATTCCCCTAGAAAGTTGGGCAACTCCCATTTATGCTAAATCTGGCGAAATTACATACACTCTGCTAGTTTTTCGAGATATAACTGAACGCAAAAAATCCGAAGTAGAACGGTTAAAATTAACTGAACAGTTACTTGCACTTAACGTATCTTACTCACGTTTTGTTCCCCATGAATTTCTCCAGTTGTTAAACAAAGAAAGTATTGTTGATGTTCAATTAGGCGACCAAGTGCAAAAAGAAATGTCCGTATTATTTTCGGATATTCGGAATTTTACTAGTTTATCGGAAAGTATGACTCCGGCTGAGAATTTCAAATTTATTAATGCTTATCTCTGTCGCATGGAACCTGCAATTATTCAGAATCAAGGATTTATTGATAAATACATTGGTGATGCAATTATGGCACTATTTAGCGGCGAAGCAGATAATGCTGTTAAAGCAGGAATTGCCATGCTGAATGCCCTTCATGAATTTAATCAAAATCGCCAAAAGATTGGTTGTTCGCCAATTCAAATTGGCATTGGAATTAATACAGGGACAATGATGCTAGGTGTTGTTGGTGGTCGATCGCGCATGGAAAGTACAGTAGTTAGCGATGCTGTTAATTTAGCATCTCGACTCGAAGGTTTGACCAAAAATTATGGCGTATCTTTATTAATTTCTCACTACACTTTTTTAGCTTTAAATGATGCTAATGCTTATAATATCCGACTCATTGATAAAGTAAAAGTTAAAGGCAAATTAGAAATGGTGACGGTATATGAAGTATTTGATGCCGATCCACCCGAAGTTAAACAAGCTAAACTGTTAACTAAAACTGGATTTGAACAAGCAGTCTTACTTTATAATTTAGGCAGATTTGAACGCGCCGCAGAAATTTTTGCCAAATGTCTTTCTCTTAATCCTCTAGATAAAGTCGCCCAAATTTATTGGCAACGCTGTCAGGAAGAAACGTAAGCAGGGGGGATGGGGGGATGGGGG
>NZ_JADEWG010000235.1 GCF_015207735.1 [Phormidium] sp. LEGE 05292 | reverse complement strand
TCTCCCCACCTCCCCTGCACCTCTGCCCACGAAAGAACCTTACAAGGTAAACTGAGGGTATATTTCGGAGTAGTGTTGTATCTGTGAGTGTTAGTCTTTCCCTTGCTGACTCTAAACTAAAAAGCTGGCCTGGTCTTATCGAAGCCTATCGTCCTTATTTGCCAGTGACTTCTGACACGCCTGTAGTGACTTTATTAGAAGGCAATACACCGTTGATTCCGGTTCCGGCGATCGCTTCTAAAATAGGCAGACAAGTCCGCGTTTTCGTAAAATTTGACGGACTCAATCCCACTGGAAGTTTTAAAGACCGAGGCATGACTTTGGCAATCTCGAAAGCCAAAGAAGCTGGTGCCAAAGCCGTGATTTGTGCTAGCACTGGTAACACTTCCGCTGCCGCTGCTGCTTATGCGCGACGTGGTGGAATGCGGGCGTTTGTGTTGATTCCTGATGGTTATGTTGCTTTGGGTAAATTAGCTCAAGCTTTACTTTATGGCGCAGAAGTGCTGGCAATTAAAGGTAACTTTGACGATGCGCTGAAAATTGTCCGGGATATGGCCCAAAGCTACCCGGTAACTTTGGTAAACTCGGTCAACCCTTATCGCTTGGAAGGGCAAAAAACAGGTGCTTTTGAAGTAGTTGATGCTTTGGGTAATGCGCCTGATTGGTTGTGCATCCCGGTTGGTAATGCGGGAAATATCACAGCATATTGGATGGGTTTTTGTCAATACCATCAAGAAGGAAAATGCGATCGCTTACCGCAAATGATGGGATTTCAAGCCGCTGGAGCCGCACCCATTGTCACAGGTCAACCAGTCGCCCATCCCGAAACCATAGCCACAGCCATTCGCATTGGCAACCCAGCGAGTTGGGAAAAAGCCATCGCTGCACAACAAGCAAGCCAAGGAGCATTCAACGCCGTCACCGACGCAGAAATTTTGGCAGCTTATCGGTTACTAGCTTCCGAAGAAGGAATTTTCTGTGAACCCGCTAGTGCTGCTTCCGTTGCCGGGATGCTAAAAGTCCAAGACCAAATTCCCAGCGGTGCCACAGTAGTTTGTGTCCTCACCGGAAATGGACTAAAAGACCCAGATACAGCAATTAAACACTGTGAAAACCAATTTAAGAGCGGGGTGGAGCCGGTCTTGTCGGCGGTAGCTGAAGTGATGGGCTTTTAGCTTTAGTTGGTAATTGTACAGGCTGTTTAGTTGATTCGGGTAACTTGGCAGGTTCCCGCTGCTTCTCCTCACTCTTCAGTTTTGTTGTAGTTTCCCCCGTGTCGCTACCAGAATGTTTGGTGAGGAGATCTACCATATCGCTCAAAGCAGTAGTCAAACTTTGGCGAGTGTTAATGTGGTTTTCTTGTTCGGTTTTTAAGGCGTTAATTAATTTTTCGCGATCGATCGTCACTTCAATCAATTTCTGCTGCAATTCCCCTACAGTTTGCAGCTGTTCTACCTCTTGAGAAATAGCCGATACATCGAGAGAATCATCTGTTTTTAGCGTAATACCAGCCTTTAGTTGCTGGATTTCTGCCTTGAGTGACTCTATCATTTCCTGTGATAGCCTAGCTTCAGTGCGACGTTGTTCTGCTTCCCGGTTGTAAAGCTCACTCCACTTGGTAGCAGTTTCCAGGGCTGTATCGCGATCGCGCCGTGCATCCGCTACCTGCTCCCGCATAGCCTGAATTTCCGCTATCCACTGACTAACATCTTGACTCATATCTTTAATTTCTAATTAGCAGCTGCTTATATAAAGACAAAATGCCCACATACTTACATTTTGCACCTAGAGGCAGAGCCTCTGTTTTTCGTTACCAGGTTGAACCTAGTAACGATATTTGGGAGGTTCTACCTCCCCTTGTGCAAGATTTAAGATTTAGCTTTAAATATACTGGATTTTGCCCAAGCAAAACTTATAAAACTTAACCTCTTCTTATTTTTCGATCGCTATGATTACAAAATCCCAACGTACAGCATCCACCCTCAAGCGTCTGCGGAGGATTAGTCATGTATTAGATAATGCCATTGCCATTCCCGGAACAAAATTTCGCTTTGGTATCGATCCAATCTTAGGATTAATCCCCGGTGGAGGCGATACAGTCTCAGCTTTCTTCGCCGCTTACATCATTTGGGAATCCGCTATGTTGGGATTACCAAAAGAAGTTTTAATCCGAATGTTTTCTAACATTCTTTTTGATACGTTTGCGGGAAGCGTACCCATAGCCGGAGACATATTTGATGTGGCTTGGAAAGCTAACGTCAGAAATGTCGCCTTGCTAGAAGAGTATTTACAATTACCAGAATCAAATGAGAAACCAGATAAATGGTTTTTGGTTTTGTTGCTAATTGGGTTAATTATGTTTGTCGCAGTTGTCGGTACGATTAGCATCTTGATAATTAGTTTTCTTTTCAACCTGATTACAGGTAACAAATAAGCTGAATCCTTCAATAGTGGGGAGCGATCGAAATGCAAGATTGGTGGTCAACAACATTTCCAAAAGGTCGGCAAACTGTTACAATTACCGACGCTAACGGTTATCCCGTAAAAATTGCTTATGGGGAAAAAGGCCAAGGTAAACCTTTATTTTTAGTACATGGGATTGGCAGTTGGAGTTACGGTTGGCGACACAACATTGATAGATTGTCCCAACACTTTCGCGTAATTTGTTTCGATGCTAAAGGTCATGGATTTTCCGATCGACCATTATACGCCGAACAAGTAGGACATCAGATCGTTGAAATCAAGCGAATTATTGAAGCCTTAGCCGATGAACCTGCTATAGTTGTAGCAATTTCTTTAGGCGCATTAGTAACATTAGGTGCAGCTAGTTCATATCCCCAATTATTCGCAGGTTTAGTAGTCATAAATGTGCCAATTTTCCCGCAAAGATTACCAAATCGCGCCATGAGGTTACTGTCTTATTTACCAATGGATTTAGTGCGAACTGTGGATAATTTGCGACTTACAAAAATGTTTGCGCCAATGGTGCGGCGAATTATTGAAATTGAACGGCACGAAGTAGTAGTTAATCCAGAATCGATCGCTGACGAAGATATTTACTGGATTTCTTACCCATATATTAACTTTTCCAACGCCATTACCAAATACGCTGAAGAATTGCGAAATTCCGCCAGAGAAATTGAACGCTTATTGAATAAAGAACCCAATATTATCAGTAAAATTCAAGAAAACTTGCCCAAAATTAATTGCCCAACTTTAATTTTATGGGGAGAACAAGACCAATGGTTTGATGTGATTAATGGGAAAAAATTACAAGTACGTTTACCCGGTTCTCAATTAAAGATTTTACCTGATTGTGGTCACGATCCTTCAGCAAGTTGTCCAGAAATTGTGAATGAATCAATTTTAGAGTTTCTACGGAATACTAATTTGCTGAGAGTGAAATGAAAGTAGATTCTCTTGTAGTTTATGAATTATTTAGAGGCAAGATTACAGTAAAAGTTGTTCCCACTCCAACTTCACTAGTAAAAGTAATTTGACCTTTGAGTAATTCAACGTAATTTTTGACAATAGCCAACCCCAAACCTGAACCTGCAATACTATGAACATTTTGCCCACGATAAAACGGTTCAAACAAATTTGATTTATCTTCTGGAAGAATGCCAATTCCCCGATCTATTACTTGAAAAGTTGCCTGTTCTGTATCAACGGAAAGTATTAACTTGACAGTACTGCCTTGAGGAGAATATTTAAGAGCATTAGATAATAAATTTGAAATAATATAACGCAAACTTTGTTCGTCAAAATCAAAAAAGAAATCTTGTTTGTCCTGACAAGTAAAGTTTAAATAATGTCCACTGTTATCAGAAATTTGTAATTCTTCCAACAGTTGTCGGCAAAAATATGCTAAATTTATTGGTACAGGATTAGCTTGAATTTTTCCTAGTTCAGTTTGGCCTATTACCAAAAGATCTTCTATAAGTTTGAGCATTTGTTGAGCAGAATTTTGAATTTGTTCCAAAAATTTTTTTGCTCTTAATTCGGGAAGCTTGTAATTCTGCATTTCCAGGCTTTGAACTGACATAAGAATCGCACTTAGGGGATTACGAAATTCGTGGAAAATCATGGAAATGAATTGCGATCTGATCTTATTAAGTTCCTGTTCTTTTTCTAAGGCACGGTAGACTTCTTCTGTTTTTTGATGTAATTGTTGATTAGCTTGAATTAGCTGAGTTGTTTGATTTTCTACTAATTGTTGTAGTGTTTCGACGACATTGTATAATTCGATCGGATCTAGCGATCGCAAAATGCTACTCTGAGTCACAATTCCGACAAGCTCACCTGCTTTACCAACAACTACTAAACGGCGCACTAACCGCCGCTGCATTTCTTGGTGTGCCAACCACAAAGAATCTTCTGGATGCAGACAAAATAACGGTTGACTCATGACAGTTTCCGCCGAAACTTGTGCTAAATTCAAATCTAAAATCTGCATTTGTACAATATCTCTTTCAGTAACTATTCCTAAAGGAATCAATTCTTGAGAATTTAGCTCAGAGGTAATGACAATTGAACTCAACTGATGTTGATTCATTAATTGAGCTAAATGCAAAACTGAAGTGTTACTAGTCGCCTGAATTACTTCTCTTGTCATCACATCACCTACGCGGCGCATTGCCAATAAGCTGGCGGGTTGTAAAATCCGACGAATAGTTCCTGCTGTGACAATACCGATTAATTTGTTCCGATCGTCTACAATTGGCAAATGGCGAATTTTATGTTGCCGCAATAATGTTAAGGCAACAAAAACATCTTTAAATTGAGATAAAGATAAAGTAATTACTTGTTTAGTCATAATTACAGCAACAGGTACAGCTAAGTTTTGCCCTGTTGCCAGCAAATTTACGATGTCTCTTTCAGTAACTATACCTTTGATATAATCTTCTTCAATTACTAAAACGCAACTATTTACTTCTTGTTCGACTAAATCAGCGGACAGAGAAACCTCTGGTGAACTGGAATTTTTGCCTTTAGTTTCTGTTTGATTATCTAAAACACAGTTTCTCCCTCGAACCTGGTTCATCAAAGACATCATTTCTAGTAAAGGCGTATTAGGAGATACAGTTAATGGATGGTAGTCAATTGCGTGTTCTGGGTTCGGGAAGTCCATAAATGAAGGGAATACCTTGGCAGTCGAGTCACTTATATTAGAGTAACTAATTTTACTTGCCAAATTTTTAAAGACTTGTGATTTTTGGACTACAAAATGAGAAAATCTCTAGTAGTTCGCTGCATCTCTCGACCGATCGTGCAATAATGATCCTTCTGTGACCTAACGATCGCGCTTCCATGCCTGAACATCCTCTGTCCCAAGAAGACCTCGCATCTGCCTTAGAAGGTATTAGCGATATCAACTTTCAACTCCCCGATCCTGAAGATGAAGAAATTCCCGATCGGGAATTTCAAGAACAGTTAGATACCGCTTGGCAAGTTTGCGATCGCTTCGATCTGCTAACCGAAATTTGGCGCGGACGCATTTTAAGGGCAATCCGCGACAGAGAAAAGAAACGTGGTGAAGGCAGAGGTAGCGGCTTTTTAAACTGGCTAAAAGAGCGAGAAATTAGCAAAAGTCAAGCATATTCCTTAATTGAATTAGCTAATAGCGCCGATACTTTACTAGAAGAAGGAAAACTAGATCCAGATGCTATTAGAAACTTCAGTAAACGTGCTTTTGTCGAAACAGCAAAATCTTCACCAGAAGTACAACAAATGGTGACAGAAGCCGCGCAAAAAGGCGATCGCATCACCAGGCGAGAAGTCCGTCAATTAACCGATGAATGGACAGCAATGAGTTCCGATCTCCTCCCCGAAGAAGTGAAAGCTAAAGTCGCCGATCATACCCTTCCTTCCCGCTACCTAACACCTTTAGTTAAAGAATTAGGTAAACTACCCGAATCTCATATTAGTTTCCTTCAAGAAGAAGTTGCCGAAGAACCAACAGTAGATAAACTAAAACAAGTAACTTCTGATGCGCGGAATTTAGCAAAATATCTCCATGCTGCTGCTCAAGTACAAGCAATTAATCAATCATCAATTGATGTTGAAATGGCATTAGAAGATGCCTTGCGAGTTGGTTGTTTAAATACTGCTTCTGACTTAGTAAAACAAGCGGCACAATTAGAACAAACGATCGCCAAATTTTTCACAACTTGGAAACGTTTAGGCACTTTAGCCGATCGACTTTACGTAGACACAGGCGCGAGTACACCACATTTGCGATCGCTACTCTCCTGCATAGAACGTCTCTCCGGCGAAGTCATCGAAGTCCCCTTAGATGACGAAGGGCAACAAATTGTTCGCCTCAGAATCCTCAGTTAGGCAGAGGGGACTGGGGGACAAGGGGACAAGGGGACAAGGAGAGAGAGTTCTATTTTAGTCTTCCTTTTCTCCATCACTTTCTCCATCACTAAGGTTATCTTTAGTCCCCTATTATCCAAACAGAAGGATTATTAATCATACTCACCAAACACCCTATAATTCGGTTGTAAATGACGTAAATTTCTCTAGCTAACTCAACATCTAAGTAGTTACATTTAACAGCAAATTTAATCCATACTTGAGTTTCGCCTGCTTCTGCTTCACACTCATTCAATTTCGCCAGAAAAGCAGCCTTGTAACGTCGTTTTCTCCAAGCCTCAGCTAAATTGGCACATACAGAACGAGATGACCGACGAATTTGATCTGTCAATGAATATCGTTCTTCTACAGGAAATTTTTTGGATAGTTCAAAGATTTTCATTGCCGCATCAAATGCCATTTGGTAAACTTCCAAATCTTCATGACTTCTAATTGAATCCTTACCCATTCCCTAATCTCCTTTAATCTCCTTGTCCCCTTATCCCCTTGTCCCCTTGTC
>NZ_JADEWG010000234.1 GCF_015207735.1 [Phormidium] sp. LEGE 05292 | reverse complement strand
CTCCCCATCTCCCCATTTCCCCATCTCCCCTGCGATCGCCTGCAATAGCTAAAGGAAATGCTATGATTATCCAGCATCTAGCTTAATGTTCCTAAGCTTGCGTGAATTATGATGTCTGCTGTTAAATTTCCTCTATATAATCTGTGTCGCTTGGGGTTAACTTTGCTGTTACCCTCGATGTTTATGGGTGCGATCGCAGTTAGTACCAATAATAAAATTTCGCTCGCGCAAACATCTCCCCCAACTGCTGACAGCCGCCCTTTAACCGTGCGTTCTGATATTCAAGAAGCAGACCAAAAAACTGGAGTGATTACCGCTAGGGGTAACGTACAGTTATTTTACCCAGCCCGCCAAATTCAAGCGACAGCTGCTCAAGCTCAATACTTTAGCAAGGAACGGCGGATTATCCTTACGGGTAACGTTTACGTCCTGCAAAACGGTAATAGCATTCGCGGCGAACAAGTAGTTTATCTGATTGATGAAGGACGATTTATCGCTGTACCCCAAACAAATCGACAGGTAGAATCAATTTACCTGGTTTCTGACCCCAACTTAAACACCCAAGCTACACCACCACCAAAGGTTCCTACAGTTACACCTCGTCCTCAATCTAACACTCGTTCCCCCGGAGGACGCTAAGCAGTGGTAGAATCAAACACTATTTTCTGATATGGCTGCAACCAGGCGGAGAAGGCGGCGTGAAAATTGTTTTACAGAACATTCATAAGTCTTACGGCAAACGGCAGGTTGTTAATCGGGTCAATCTTTCCGTTAGGCGAGGGGAAGTTGTGGGTTTACTAGGGCCAAATGGCGCTGGTAAGACTACTACTTTTTATATTGCTACTGGTTTAGAACGTCCCGATTCGGGAACTGTTTGGCTTGACGATCGCGATGTGACTAATTTGCCCATGCACCAAAGGGCAAAATTAGGGCTGGGATATCTCGCTCAAGAAGCTAGCATTTTTCGCCATCTTAGTGTCCAAGAAAATATTCTCTTAGTTTTGCAGCAAACACAAGTCCCCCGCTGGCAAAGAAAAGCACGTTTAGAGGCTTTATTGCGAGAGTTTCGGTTAGAAAAAGTTGCTCGCACTAAAGGTGTTCAAGTTTCTGGGGGAGAAAGACGCAGAACAGAGTTAGCTAGGGCGTTAGCGGCTGGTGAACAAGGGCCAAATTTCCTATTTTTGGATGAACCTTTTGCTGGTGTCGATCCGATCGCTGTGGCAGAAATCCAAGAAATTGTGCAAAAATTGCGCGATCAGCAACTTGGCATCTTAATTACAGATCATAACGTCAGAGAAACTTTAGCAATTACAGACCGAGCTTATATTATGCGCGATGGACAAATCTTAGCTTCTGGTAGTGCCGATGAACTTTACAATAATCCCTTAGTAAAACAATACTATTTAGGAGAAAATTTCCAAAAATAATTACTTTTATTATTTGAAAAGTCCAACAACCAACAACTAACAACCAAGTGTCTAATGCCCAAATTTAAGTCTGCATTCTTCTATTTACCAGTGGGAATTTCGGTGATGGATCGTTATTTACTCACCGAATTACTAGCCCCATTCTTGTTTGGAGTCGGACTGTTTTCATCAGTAGGAGTCACGATCGGCGCATTATTTGATTTAATGCGGAAGATTAGCGATTCGGGGTTAGCACCTACTGTGGCACTGAAGATTTTTCTATTACAATTACCTTATTTTATTGCCTTTGCTTTACCAGCATCAATGCTGTTAGCTACTTTAATTACTTATAGTCGTCTTAGTAGTGATAGTGAATTAATCGCTTTACGCAGTTTTGGCATTCATATTTATCGACTGTTAATCCCAGCAGTTTGTCTGGGGATAGTAGTAACTGGGCTTTGTTTTTGGTTGAATGAATTAGTAGTACCAGCCGCTAAATACGAAGCTACCCAAACCTTACAATTCGCATTAAATAGACCAGCCAGAAAAGATTTCCAAGAACGGAACATTATTTATCCCGAATATAACAAAATAACTCTAAAAGATGGCAGAAGAGTAGACGCGATGACTCGGTTATTTTATGCCGAAGAATTTGACGGGGAAAGAATGAAAGGTTTAACGGTTTTGGAGCAATCGCGATCGGAGAGAGCGGGTGTTAGCGGCATTGTTGTCTCAGAATCAGCTGTTTGGAACCAAGCTGAAAATACTTGGGACTTTTACAATGGAACAACTTATCTAGTAGCGCCCGATGGTTCATATCAGCACATTGTGCGCTTTGAACACCAGCAATTACAATTACCTCGCGCCCCCTTAGATTTAGCCAGAAAAAGTCGAGACTATGCGGAAATGAACATTGCCGAAGCTTTAGAACAACTGAAGTTAATTCGCTTAAGTCAAGACACTAAAAAAATTCGCAAACTGGAAATACGGATTCACCAAAAAATCGCTTTACCTTTTTCTTGCTTGATATTTGGTTTACTGGGTTCAATTTTAGGCATTCGCCCTCAACGCACTAGTAAAGCCACAGGTTTTGGCATTAGCGTTTTAATTATTTTGGCTTATTACTTATTAATGACTTTAGGCGATGTTTTTGGTTTGAGCGGTATTCTTCCTCCTGAAATTGCTGGGTGGTTGCCAAATATATTTGGTGTAGCTATGGGCAGTTGGCTATTGTGGCGACTTGCTCGTTGATGGGGGACTGGGAATGATAAGAAATTCTTAAATATTTGCTACAGATAACCTACGGGGAGGTGGGGGGAGATCTGTAGCATTCTTTGTTCGATTTGATATGAGTCTGATTAATTAGTTGTTTTTTTACCCTGATTTACAGATGCTAGATTGAAACCGCTACAGGGTATATTTTTGACAACCCTTAAATCTAAAATGGTATGAATTTTGACTTCTGCTTTTTTTGAGATAATCTTTACGAAAAAAGCAAAAAATATTGGTGAATAGAAGTTATCCTGGGAATAGATACCCCTGTGAGATCTTGTCTGGCGGAAAAGTATTACAGAAAACAAAGCACCCCTGGGCATGAAATCACTAACTGCTAGCTTACTCGGATTTCCAGCCATGTCATCTCATCAACCCCCCGCCCATCTTCGTTATCTCAAAGCAAGGCTACGGCCTTTACTCCGTCCTCAAGTTTGGGGAACAATTATATTTTTATTATTGGTGAGTACTTTCGCCGGGATTTACTTTGCCAATTTAGAAGAGTTTATTGCTGAAGACAATCAAGAAACTCTCACTGTCAGTAACAATAACAAAGCTGATAGCGATCGAACTCCAGAATCGAGTATGAGCACAGAAGATAGAGCGATCGCAGCTGATATCGACATATCCACAGTGTTAGAAAACGATTTAGCCGCTAATACGGAAACTTTGGATGCTGCATCTGAAAAGTCAAAGGAAAACTTATTCGATCAATACATGAAGCAAAGGCAGGCTCAAAATAAAGCGGCTAATTCATCTGAGGGACAAGCAAATCAGCAACCAGCAGCAAATATAGATGATAATCCCTTTTCAATTAAATTTTCCACTGTGAATAATGCGGGAAGAAATAATGCAGAAACTGCCGTAAATCCCTTCCTTTACAACCTGTCAAATAATAACTCTAATGGTCTAAACTCAACCAACGGCGCAACTATAAATTCCAATAATACCAACGCTTTGCAAACTGCATTAGACCGTGCTAATGGTTATAATCGACAGACAAATCTCGATGCTAATGGTAACGCAATTAATCCATTGCAAGCGGCGCTCGATCGCCAATCCGTAGCACAAAACAACATTAATTTAATAGCACAGCCTAATCAATTAACGCCTTTATTAGGCACAACTCCCTATTACACAGGCGTAACTACAACTAATCCTAATTCTGGAATTCCTGTACAAGGATCGATTCCGCTTACGCCTTATTCTAATCTCTCTGGCAACACGGCACCAACAGTACAAGTTCCCATAACTGGTGTACCAACAAACATACCTAATGTTTATAATCCTGGGTTAACAAATAATGTACCTAATTCCTATACTTACCTCAACCAACCCCTAGTACCAAATACCGCGCAAACTTTACCTACTACCAGTGGTGTAAATAATTCTAATTTTGTTAATTCGGGAGTTCAAACAGCACCGAATCAAATCCAAAATACACCAGCACCGTTTTCAATTCCTAGAAATCCTCCCGGCAGAAATATAGGTGGTGGTCAAATTAACACATTCTCCAATCCCTAAACTCGTGATTGGGCGAATTGATGCAAAACAGTAAGCTAAAGCAAGGTATGAAATAGACCAGAAACCCGGTTTTTTTGAAAAACCGGGTTTCTTAAGGTTAATTCAATTAAAAGCGATCGATCACCGCTTGAGCAAATTCCGAACACTTCAAAGGTGGTTCTACAGGTGGTTCCATTAACCTCGCTAAGTCGTAAGTAACTTGACGATTAGAAATTGCCTCACCAATACCTTTTTTAATTAAATCAGCAGCTTCTTGCCAACCTAAAAATTCCAACATCATTACCCCAGAAAGAATCACAGAACCAGGGTTAATGCGGTCTAAACCTGCGTGTTTTGGTGCAGTACCATGAGTCGCTTCAAAAATCGCGCATACATCACCAATATTAGCACCAGGCCCCATGCCTAAACCACCGACGATCGCAGCGGCAGCATCCGACAGATAATCTCCGTTGAGGTTCATAGTTGCCAAAATGGAATATTCATCGGGGCGGGTTTGAATTTGTTGGAAAATACTATCAGCGATGCGATCGTTCACCATGATCTTATCTTTCCACTTTCCGTCACCGTGAGTTTCCCAAATTGAATTTAAAACCTCTTCAACTTCTTGGCAAACTTGAGCTTTCTTTTCCTCAGTTAAAGCATCATAACCCGGATCAATTTTCCGGGCATTATCTTCAATAGAAAGGTCAGGATTTCTCTCTTTATTGCTGAGAATCCAAGATTCCCGTTCTGTCACACATTCAGCACGAAACTCCGTAGTTGCTAACTCGTAACCCCAGTCACGGAAAGCGCCTTCAGTGTATTTCATAATATTGCCCTTATGCACCAAAGTCACTTGTTGCTTTTCTTTCGGTAAGCGCAAAGCGTGTTTGATGGCACGACGGACAAGACGTTGAGAACCAGTTTTACTAATTGGTTTAATGCCAATCCCGGAGTCGAGGCGAATTTGTTTTTTTCCATGTTCAGGAGTAGCGGGAATCAAATCATCATTAAGAATGTGGATTAACTTTTGAGCAATTTCCGTACCTTCTCGCCACTCAATACCTAAGTAAATGTCTTCGGTATTTTCCCGATAGATAATCACATCTAACTTTTCGGGAGTTTTGTGTGGAGAAGGCGTACCAGAGTAATAGCGACAGGGACGAATACAAGCGTAAAGGTCGAAAATTTGTCGCAATGCCACATTTAAAGAACGAATACCACCACCGATCGGTGTTGTCAAAGGCCCTTTGATAGCAACACCATACTCTTTGATAGCAGTTAAAGTGTCTTGGGGTAAATATTGGTAAGTACCATAGAGTTCGCAAGCCTCGTCACCAGCATAAACTTTAAACCAGCTGATTTTGCGTTTGCCACCGTAGGCAGCTTCTACCGCTGCATCAAAAACCTTTTGCGCTGCGGGCCAAATATCCACACCTGTACCATCGCCACGAATGAAGGGAATGATTGGGTTATCGGGAACTTGGGGTTCACCATTCTCGAAAGTAATACGTTCACCTGTAGTTGGGGGTGTAATTTTGTCGTACATAATCCACTAGTAGATCCGAAATAGCACAATATTAGAAAAGCCTAGACGATACACCTAACGGTACGCTTCGCGAACGCACCATTTGGTATTGTCGGGTACACTGTCTGTGGTGAAGGGCAAATATTTAACAATGATTTCAGGTGTTTACACTTTAGCCCAGTTACAAGAAGCGATCGCAAAAGCCCCAAATCAATGGCGACCTTTGGTATTTACCAACGGTTGTTTTGATTTACTCCATGTAGGTCACATTCGTTACTTACAGGTAGCCAAATCCTTGGGACGATCGTTAGTTGTTGGGTTAAACAGCGATCGATCCGTACAAACCATCAAACCAAACCGCCCTGGTATGCCACAGCGACCAATAATACCAGAAATCCAAAGAGCCGAACTACTCACCGCCTTAAAACCCGTAGATGCAGTAATAATTTTTGCCCAAACCACAGCAACTCCAATCATCGCAGCCCTAAAACCTGATATCTATGTCAAAGGAGGCGACTACAGTCTAGAAACTCTCCCAGAAGCAACCGTAGTGCAAGCTTATGGTGGGCACGTAGAATTAATTCAAATTGAAATTCCCACTTCCACCACAGGTATAATTAATCGCATTTTACAAACACAAGAAGACTGAGGGGCTGAGGGGCTGAGGGGCAGGGGAGATTGGGAGATGGGGGGATGGAGAAGTTTATTAACTCAAAACTCAAAACTTCCCCAACTCTCCCTAACTCAAAACTCAAAACTCAAAACTATCCCAGTCCCAATATCATCAACTAATCACCAACATAAATCAATGAACCATGAACAATACTGATATAGTGCTATTAAAATCTGAACGCAATATTGACTACACTCCTCTAGAAACACTGCTGAAAGCACAAGACTTTCAAGCAGCCGATCAAATGACTCTAGAAAAGTTATGTGAATTGGCGGGAGTTGAAGCAACACAAAGAAAATGGTTGTATTTTACAGAAGTAGAAAACTTTCCCCTTACTGATTTACAAACCATTAATCAACTTTGGCTGAATTACTCCGAAGGTAAATTTGGTTTTTCTGTCCAAAGGGAAATCTGGCTTTCTTTAGGAAAAAATTGGGAAAAATTATGGCCGAAAATCGGTTGGAAGACAGGGAATAATTGGACAAGATACCCCAACGAATTTACCTGGGAACTGAGTGCACCCAAAGGACACCTACCCCTGTCCAACCAATTACGAGGGGTGCGAGTCATGGCTTCCTTATTATCTCATCCAGCTTGGACAACTTAAGACTGGGGACTGGGGACTG
>NZ_JADEWG010000233.1 GCF_015207735.1 [Phormidium] sp. LEGE 05292 | reverse complement strand
CCACTGCCACCAAAATCCAGAGTTAGCGTTATTTCGGGATAGGCTAGCTTTGTTAATCTGCCCATTGCATCTGTTCTCGATTAGTTGATTTTTAAGAATTGATTTCAACTTATCAAGCTATTCAATATTAATTGATATGCCAAAAGTGATTTTTTCTTCTATCGCTTTTGACGTAAATGTAATTGGAGGAAAATAGTAGGGATGTAGTAGGGTTTATGCTGTTTAGAGCTATCTTTTTATCCTCGGTTTTCCCTACCATTTCCCTTCACCAGATTACCCAAAATTCCCTCTCCCACACGGAGCAAGCAGTGGCGGAATGTACATCTCTACTTTCGTAGAATAATTAGTCGCCGCCACCGCTTGTTGGGGGTATCCCCCAAACCCCCAACAAGGCTCAAAACTAGCTGGCGCTGATATAAGCCGCTTGCGTAGTAATGAAAAAATATACACAGTAAGGGTGAAAAAAAAAGTTTTATAGTTGATTTAGGATTAAGGGTTTAGAGCAATGACTGCTAAATGGGACGGTATCACCTCTTCAGAGGTACTTCGGGACGATGAGGTTGTGATTCGCCATGCACTTGCAGATGCCGCAAAGCAATATAACTGGAAGAAAACTCAATTCATTCTTGATGAGCGTCCAGATTTGATCAATGTGACTCGTCCTGATGGGCGATCGTTATACACCCCTCTCCATCAAGCTGCACATGGAAATGCACCAATGGAAGTAGTACAGCAGATGGTAGAAATAGGTGCATGGCGAACGTTACGGAATACTGACGATGAAAGAGCAGTGGACATCGCCAAGAGAAAGGGACATCAGTGTTTGGTTCAGTTGCTAGAGCCAGTTTACAAAACACATATTTCTCACACAACACTTCACAAAATTCAAATTCATTTCCACGAAATCATTCTTGGTCGAGCAGGTGATTTGGTTAAAAAATTTAGGCTGAGGCTCCCAGAGTTAGAACCGTTGCTAGAAATAGAGCAACCTCGAATGTGGTTTCCTGTTCCTGGGATGTATGGTGGATTTAGTTATTGGCTTGATGGTGAGGGGAAAAATGCAAAGTTGATTTCTGAGAGCTGGTGTCGTGTTGTTGGTGGATCGGGTCAGCGTCATGAAATTACCAGCAGGGAGGGAAAATTAGTTGATAAAGGCTTTGTTTAAACTTACGGGTGTAGCCGCAACCTAACCAGTCGCTGCACCGAATGACACCACTCATCGAACTCTTCTGTTGTGAGCATACTGGCTTGAGTGCTTAAGGCTACTCGTTCTCTGACTGCACGGCTTTAAACTTCCTCGAAGGTTAGTCAGTGTGAGGGGGTCGAAAGGGATACCAATTCAGATCGAGTAATTGCTCAAGTGTGTAGGGACATTCTGAGGGAAATTCAACAGTGCCTCCAGTTTTTAATTTTAATTCCCCATAAGCTTCTTCATAAATCGAGTTTAATTCCTTTGCTAAATGGTTTCGTAAAGTAGTAGTAAGCTTTCGGTTTAATTGTCGGCGAAAGGCATAAATTTCACCTTTCCAATGGTTGTAATTTTCTTCAGATTTGTAATACTCTAGCTTTAATAAATGTTTGATAATCTGAACCAAAAGGCTAACTACAGCGTTTCTTTTCTCACTGCCCAAGTCTTGCAACTCCTCAATTAAATTTTCTAAATCTAAAGCATTAAACTGACGATTTTTCAGTAATTCAATGGTTGACTCTAACCACTCAAAATCATCAGTTTCGTAGAGAGTTTTTAAATCGATAACGCTCATAAATTTTTGTGTTTACAGTTGGTAATTTTGTTTTAACCTGCTCGGCGTACCTTTTCTCTGACAGCATTGGTGATTAGCGATCGCAGGAATACAACTCTCTCTGCTTGAGGCCAGCTATTCAGTTCTTCCATAACATCAACTGGCAGTTTAACGAAAGCTGCTTTTTTAGCTAACTTTTCATCACTGCCATAAGGTTTAAACTTTTGTTTCTCAAACTCTTCCGTCATCACGGGTTTTAGGTTAGCCATAGCATCTCCCATAAAAGTATGTTTACTATCAGCCTACCCCATTTTATCCCAGTTGATAAGGATACATAAGCTTATTCTATCTATTTATCCCGATTGACAGGGAAATAATAACTTATTTATATCATAATTCCCTATCAACCGGGATATACTAAAGATGTGGTTGATACCCACACAAAACAAATAGGGCGATGTCTCCCGCCAAGAAGTTCATCGCCCTACTAACCCACACATATATATGAGGTACTCCGATGCTATCAGTATTTGCCAGTGAACTAAACTCAACCCAGTCTGAACTCGATACCTTACTTGCTAAAGTAGAAGCGCTGCGTTCTCAAATGAAAAGCCTAAAAGCCGCACAGAATAAGGCTTTTAAAGTAGTAGACCACCTCAAAAATTTAGTTTCCGAACTGCCTGAATTGGCGATCGCAGAACTTAAAAAAGAAATCCTCTCCCTGTTCCCCATCGACCCGGAACCCGCCGAAGTATTCACCAACTTTGTAACTGAAGTCCCCGAAACTGAAGTTACTACCCCAAAAATCGCCAAAAATGAAGAAGTAAACGACCGTTGGAATCCTGCACACTTTGGAGATTTACATTTCAACGCAGAGGACAACGGGCAATTAAACCTACTGCAACCAACAACAACAGAACCACCAGAGCCAGATGATTATCCAAATTTGGCATCCTTTGAGGCTGCTTGGACTGAGTGGAAGATGCAGCAGGAAGGCGAGGCAGAAGAAGAATTAGCCCATGTTTGTGCTAAAGATTTTGCCAAAAATCTGATCGATCTCTCTGGTGAAAACTGGGAACAGCTAAAGGCAGCGTTAAAACCAGTCCGCCAACCCGCACCAGTAGAAGAAGAAGCTCACGATGATGATCAATGGCCTGAAGTTGAACCTGCACCCAAAACTACTGACAACAACTACGCGCAAACTGAATATCTAAACGATACTCTCTGCTACATCAAAAAATATGATGGTGAAGTTTTAGCAGCATACATCGGCACCGCCACCAAGAAATTAGCACAGGAATGGGCAGACTTATTAGTTTTATGGGGCTGTAATGCTAGCGCGAGAAAGGCTGAAAGAATTGGTAGAGGTATTCGGTGGGAAGTAAAAATCACAAAAATTTCAATGGAGCAGTTAATCACCGCCGCTAATAATCATCCCGGTTTATACAGTGGAGTTCCCCAAGGAAATGCAGAATACACAAAAAAGTCAACGACTGGGAACGCAGGAACCAAAGAGAATTTAGAAGAATCAAAAACGCCAGTACCTCAATCAAACTTACAGCCAGAGAAAAGCGAGATTTCTACAGAAGCAAAAGCGGCTGAAGATGCAGAGGTAATTTACAAAGGTGAACAAGCTAAAGCTGATATTCTCCCTAATTACTCCCAACAAAATCAACAGAAAGTTTTCGCAGGTGACTTAATCCGAGTTAAATCAAATTGTCATCACAAATCAGTGATTGGGTTAACTGGAGTTGTCACGGTAGCGAGTCAGGCAGGTTGTATCGCAAAGTTTGAGGAAATCGGTAATAGATGGCTGACTAATGACCAAGTAGAAATTGTGAAAGAGTCAAGACTAGTTGGTTAACAAACAAAATAGGGGGGATTAATTCCCCCTTAACCACGCACATTTTTACCGAGATTAACAACAATGAAAACCGACACAAATCAAGTAGATCTTCAAACTAATGCTAACAGCATTATTACTGTTGATGCTGAACCAATACCCACAACCTCAGAATTAGCAGAAATTACCCCGAAAGAAACAGCAATCGCACCAGTCCCACCCTCCGAGAGTGGTATCAACCAAGCATTGCAGCACTACGGAACAATAATTAATTTTGTCCAACAAATATTTCAACAGGACGTTGATTTTGGGGTGATTCCCGGAACGAAAAAACCGACTTTATATAAAAGTGGCGCTGAAAAGTTAGTTAAATTGTTTGGACTACACCACCGTTTAGAGTTGGTTTCTAAGGTGGAAGATTACACAGGTAGCTGTCATGGGTTAGATTTTCCTTTGTTTGTTTATCACTATAAATGCCAGCTTTTTAATAAAGGTGGGGACATAATCGCAGAAGGAGAGGCAACCTGTTCTAGTGCTGAATGGAAATATAAAAAGCAGGGAGTCCAGGGAATTTGGAACAGCCAAAACACAATCTGTAAAATTTCACAGAAAAGAGCCCTAATTGCAGCCGTTTTAATTGGGGTTAGTGCCAGCGAATTTTTTACTCAAGATTTGGAAGATTTTAGAGACAAAATCGAACAGGAACCCGCACCAAAAACACAGCCAAAAACTGAAACTTCTGGAGAGCTAGGCAAGCAAGAATTAATAGATCAGTCCACTGGAATTATGCAGCAACTTGGCTGGAATAAAATTGTAGCTTCCGCTTTTGCAGAGAAAGTTACTGGCAAGAAAGTTAGATCGGAAATGTCGATTAACGAATTAAATAAATTTATTGCTGGGATGTTGCAAGAACTAGAAAAACAAAATCAGCAGAAAGCAGCTAGTTAATCAAATTTGGGTAGCTGGTTTATCTACACAAACCAGCTATTTTTAATTAAGGAGAATATTAGATGTTAATCAACCGCACAGACAGAAAATATTGGTCACAGGCTGAAGGCGACCAATATTGGATTGATGCAGAAGAATTTCCACAACAACAGCAAGCTAAAACCATGCAGTTATCCACATATCAACAAGCAGTTTTAGATGCGATTAAACAGCGAATTAACACCAATGACCGACCAATTAAAGGCTTACTAATTGAAGCGTTAGCTGGAAGTGGTAAAAGTACCCAATTGTGGTTAATTGCTCAGGTATTAAGCGAATATGGCTATACTCCTTCTGAGTGTCGTTTTGTAGTTTTTGGCAAGAAAAATCAATTAGATTTATCTGCCAAGATGTCAAGTAAAGTTGGTAAAAAATGGGGTAAAAGTGTTAGCACTCTGCATTCTCTATCGTTTGCAATCCTACGCGATGTGTTAGGTCAACCAGCACATCGATTTAAGGTAGAAAACTTTAAGTATAGAAAAATAGCCCAGGACTTTCAATTAATCAGTTATTGGAACGGTAGCCAACGAGAAGAAGGCGAACTAATTAGGGAAAAGAAATGTAAGTCAGCGAGTGACTTTTTAGAAGTAGTTGAAAAACTGCGTCTTTATTGTTTAGATTCCACAGTTGAAAATGTCGTTTATATTAAAGAGCGTCACAAGTTAGAGATTTTTGATTGTGGAGCAGTAGCAATTGCAGCCGAAAAAGTTTTAACTAAAGGGCTACAATTTGCGATAAATAATCTCTGGTTGGACTTCACAGATCAGAGTTGGGTGTTGTGGCACAGACGAAATTTACCAAGTGCTCAGAGTGCAATTACATCTTGGAGAAGACAACTTAAATTTATTGCTGTGGATGAATGCCAAGACACTGACCAGCTACAGATTGAAATATTAGATTTGTTGCGAGATAGCAATCACTCATTTGTTACCTGCGTGGGCGATAAGTGGCAAGCTGTATACGCTTTCAGAGGTTGCCTGAGTGATGGACTAGAGAAAATGCAATCGAGATTTGATTGCGAAAAGTTGCCTCTACCAGTTAATTACAGATGTGGCAGAAGTCACCTTAGATTGGTTAGAGAAATCTTTCCTCACATTAAAATAGAACCACATCAAAATGCTTATGAAGGTCAAATCAGGTGTATTACAGAGAAAGACTTCTTCAGCATATTTGACTCAAAAACTTATGATGATTACTTTGGTATTTGTAGAAAGAATGCTCCATTAGTTTCTTACGCAATTAATCTGCTAACCAATGGCATTCCAGCTAAGGTCAAGGATAAAAACTTGGGGGCAAAAATTGTTGGTTACGTCCAAGATATCTGCAAAACAACTGGTACTGATTACAATGCCCAAACGTTCGCTCATGTTATTGGTAACTATGAACAATTAGAAATATCACGCTTGAATAAATACCCAGATGGTGAGGAACGGATAGAGGTATTAAGCGATTTAATCAATTCAATTGTTGCTCTGTTTGATGCTTATAAACCAACATCAATTGATGCTTGGAAGCAAATTATCGAGCGCATCTTTGACGAAAACGACAACCAATCAGTCGGACTGTTTACTGTTCACTCTGGTAAAGGTGGAGAGGGACGGACTACCTTTATCATTCACCCTCATCTTATGCCCATGTCCCACCGAAAGCAATCAGCTCAAGAAGCACAACAGGAGAGAAACTTGCTTTACGTTTCGCTAACCCGTCCCCTGTGTGATAACACAGATAATGGGATACTTTACTTAGTCCTGCAACTGAAGCAAGGTAAACCGGAGTGGCCTAGCTGGTTGCCTTCGGATTATCGCCAGCTTTACAAGTTTGCAGGTGAGGAACCTTACGCTAGTGAGACAACCTCTGATGATTTGGTCGCAGACCAAAAAGACCAACATTCCACGAAAGAGGAAACATTACCTGATTTGGTCGCTGACCAACATTCCAGCAAACTAGAACCCGATGTTATACCAGATGCGACCAACATCGATCAACTATCTAGCACACTGGAGGGATTAGAGGAAGCATTACATCATTGCGTCGGGGACTGGTACGGAACTGCTCAAGTCTTACGGTTGATTAAGACTGAATTATCCGGTGGTGATTTTCCGTCATACTGTAAGGACAAGTACGGTTGGTCAAAGAGGCATTGCGATCGTCTAATTGCTGCGTCGGTAGTTGTGGATAACCTAATAAACGCTGGACTGGTTAGAGGTGAAATCCCTAACGAATCTGTTATCCGTCCGCTCACATCTCTTGACCCATTCGAGCAGACAAAAATTTGGGGGTTAGCGGTAAATTACGAGCGCATCACAGCTAATTTAATAGAGCAATTGAAAGCAGAAGTTCTCACCCAAACTATCGATAAAGTTGAATTAATGGACAAGCTTATAAACAAGTTTGGCATTGAGTATTTAGTACAAATGCTTCAGTGTAATTCAGAAGAAGAAGCAAGCGATAGCACTAAGACCCACATTCCGCAGATATTAAAGGAAAATTGATCATTTTCTAAATTGAAGAACGTAAACCCTGAAATGATTAGCTGGTAATCATTTCAGGGTTTTTTGCCCTAAAATAAACTCGTTGGTGAGCAAGA
>NZ_JADEWG010000232.1 GCF_015207735.1 [Phormidium] sp. LEGE 05292 | reverse complement strand
CCCATCTCCCCATATTCCCATCTCCCCATCCCCTCTGCCTTCAACTTTATGAAAGCTGACATTTTAGTAATAGATGATACGCCGGAAAATCTCAATCTTTTGTCTGTCATGCTGACAGAACAAGGTTACAAAGTTCGCAGCGTGACTAAAGGTTCCACAGGGTTAAGAGGGGCGCAAGCTGCGCCGCCTGACTTAATTTTGTTGGATGTAAATATGCCGCAAATGAATGGTTATGAAGTTTGTCAGCAGTTGAAAAAAGACGATCGCACTCGTGAAATACCAGTAATTTTTATTAGTGCTTTAGGAGATGTTTTAGATAAAGTCAAAGCTTTTGCGGTTGGGGGAGTGGATTACATTACTAAACCTTTTCAAGTAGAAGAAGTTTTAGCCAGAATTGAAACCCACCTAACAATTTGCAAGTTGCAAAAACAACTGCAAACCCAAAATTTGGTATTACAACAGGAGATTCGCGATCGGGAAAAAGCCGAAGAAAAATTTAGTAAAGCATTTCGTGCTAGTCCAAATCCAATTGCGATCGCTACTTTGGAAGAAGGGAAATTTATTGATATCAATCCCAGCTTTTTAAGAATGAGTGGTTATTCCCAAAAAGAAGTAATTGGACATAGCGCCGCCGAATTAAATTTAGGCATTCCCCAAGAAATTTACGAACAAGCTTTGCAACAATTACTAGAAACCGGATCTTTGCAAAATCAAGAATGTGAATTCCGCACCAAAACCGGAGAAATAAAATCGGTATTGTTATCAGTAGAATTAATAGATTTGAGCGGAATTCAATGTACTTTAAATATAGTCAATGATATCACCGAACGTAAACGGTTAGAAAATGAATTTATCTCTTTAGTCAGTCACGAATTACGCACTCCCTTAACTTCTTTAATGGGTTCTTTAGACATTCTCTGTGCCGGAAAATTGGGGACTCTAACATCCCAAGGACAAAATGTTTTAAGGATTGCCATTACTAACACGGAAAGATTGATTCGGTTAATTAACGACATCCTCGATTTAGAAAGGATGAAATCCGGCAAAATTGCCATGCAGAAAATCAAATGTAATGCAGCGAAAATTCTCAATCAAGCAGTAGAATCAATGCAAGCATTAGCCGATAAAGCACAAATTAAATTAATCGCGCAACCTTTAGATGTGGAAATGTGGGCAGATCCCGATCGCTTATTACAAACTTTCACCAACTTACTCAGCAATGCGATTAAATTTTCCGAATCAGGTAGCAATGTTTGGATTAATACTGAACTCAAAAAATCAGAAAATTCCCAAGTTGACTTAATTTTATTTACAGTCAAAGACCAAGGTCGAGGTATCCCTGCTGATAAATTGCACCTAATTTTTGAACGTTTCCAACAAGTAGATGCTTCCGACTCCCGCAAAAAAGGTGGAACTGGATTAGGATTAGCTATTTGTCGTCACATTGTTGAACAACACGAAGGCAAAATCTGGGCAGAAAGCGTTTTAGGTGAAGGTAGTACTTTTCACATTTTATTACCCTGTGAAAAAGTACCGATTTCAGTTGAAAAAAGTAAGTAATATCGCTTACACAAATATTTGCTACAAATCAAGTAGGGGCGGGTTTAGCCAAAAGGTGAGAATACCCAGCAATAAAATTGAAATCAAAACCCGCCCAATCCCCAAGCATCTGTAGCAAACATTGAGGTGCAGAAGGATTAGCACAATATTGAGATGTCCGATTACTAAAAAGTTAAACATCGCCAATAGAAATAATTTTTCCAGCAATATCCACTGGTGAAGCATTCACCACATAAGCGACACTCAGACCATTACTCAACATAATGGAAGTACCAGTAACAAAACCATCATTATTTGGGTCAATATTTACACCAGTCAAATCAATTAAAAACTGTTTAATTGTATCTGGAGTTATACCAGGAATATTGGTAATACCTGGAATAGTTGTGATGGCACTTAAAGAAACATCCATAGGTACAAGATTGAAATCTGCTTCTTTAAAACCACCTGTAACACCTATGAAATCATTAAATTTATTAAAGTCTAAAATCATATCCAAATTGTTAGGATCGGCGAAAACGATATCAGTTCGTAAAGCAAATAAATCTGCACCATTTCCTCCTACCAACACATCTGTACCCCAATCTCCAATTACTATATCGTTACCATCTTCTCCATTTACTAAATCTGCATCTTTACCGCCTCTTACTGTATCGTTACCTGCACCTCCAAAAACGATATCTTCACCTAAATTACCGTTTACTTGGTCATCACCAAAACCTCCTGAAAGTTGATCTCTACCTTTTCCTCCTAGTACTAAATCATTGCCTCCTCCACCTTGAATAGAGTCGTCACCTTGATTACCGTTAATAATTTCTGAATCTGTTGAACCTATGACAAAATCATTGCCTTCTAAAGCAACTAATCCGATCGGTAATCCTGCAAGCAATCCAGGAGTTATTTCAAAATAATCATTGCCTGAAGTTAAGAAATAATAACCAAATTCAGATGCTGGCATAATGATATCCTCTTTGTTAATGTAATTACTTACAGTTAAGCATATACTGTACTAATTGGTAGTAGGTAGTAGGAATCTCCCATTACCCACTACCCACTACCTACTACCAGTTTCAATCTTATAAATAGCAAATAGCGTTCAATATCAATTTACCCTAGTTCTTCCCGATTTAGATTTAAATTAGCAGATAATCCCAAAATAACAAGTATCAAAAGTATGAACACCCTATTAGTAGAGGATAATTTTATGAGCAAAAATATTCTTATCGTTGATGATGAAGAAGATGTGCGTGCGATCGCCCAAATGGGATTAGAATTGGGTGCAGGTTGGAGTGTAGTAACTGCGAGTTCGGGAAAAGAAGCTTTAGAAATTGCCGCAGACCAACAACCAGATGTTATTTTATTAGATATGATGATGCCAGACATGGATGGCAGAACTACACTACAACAGTTAAAAGCTAATCCCACAACTCAACCAATTCCCGTTATTTTAGTCACTGCTAAGGCTCAAAATGGTTATCAAGAAATTTTTGCTAATATGCCAGTAGCTGCTATTTTTGCTAAACCTTTTCGTCCCTTAAAATTAGCTGAACAAATTAGTGAAGCACTAGGTTGGACTGACTAGCTTTTCTCAGTCATTTCCTACTACTCTTTCATATATTTTAGACATATAACAACTCATTAATTGGGTGGTTTATCCCAGGAATTTCCTTGATTAGTAAAAGACGGAAAATTATCCACACTAGAAACCCCTCGCATTCGGTTCATTTGAGTCATAGCCCACTTAGCGGTTTCTTGTACTTCTGCATCTGGATCGTCAATAGCATGACGCAACAAGTGACTAATTTGCGCCATTAATTCATAAATCCGAGTCACATCACGAATCGCATTTTTTCGCACTTCGGCATTTTCATCTTGCAACGAAATGACTAAACCACGTTGCAAAGGTTTCAGGGTCCGATGCCCAATCTGGGAAATAGCTTCCAAAATTAAACAACGCTGTTTAGAATCAGCATCAATTAACGAATTAACTAAAGGTTGAATTGCTCTTGAATCTCCCCTTTGTGCCAACTCCCAAATCGCCTTACGTCGCTTCGCTGGATCGGGATTTTGCAAATCTTTAATTAACTCATCAACAATATTAATTTTAGGTAGGCGAGTAGTTTCTTGTACCTCTAAATTACTATCAGTAATTACCGATTTAGCTTCCAATTTTGGTTCCAAATTAGGCTCCAATTTTGGTTCATCTTCCACAGCAGTTAATAAATGGTTAGCGTGACCATTTTTATCGGCTTGCGTTGGTTTTATTTCTTGAACCTCAATTGGTTTTATTTCCTGAATCTCTATCACAGAAGCAGGTTCATAAACAGTCACTTCATTATTTTCTACAATTTCTGCAATAGGTTCCGGCTGATTTTCCTCAACTTCAGACTCAGAAGTTTCTGTCTCCGAAACTTCAGGAGGAACTTCCCAATGTTTGAGTATGTAAAGCAGTCCTCCGGCAATAATCACCAAAAATACTCCTGAACCCATCCAAAACAAGGGCCATTTCGACGATTTTTTCCCAGATTTAGTTTTGGGTTTAGGAGTAGGAGAAGGCTTCGTTCCTTCAAGGTTCTGCAATAACTCGACTGGAACCGACTTTTCCCCAGGATTCGGCGCGTTATTCTGAACTTGGATGGTTTCTAAGGGAAATCTAGGTGCGGCTGACGCTATCGTAGCGCCAGCAACAAAGCTGAAGCAAGAAGTGCAGGAGAACAATACGAGAGCCAGACGTGAGGGCATCATAAACCTAACTTCGGGTTAGAAAGGGCAGCTAACATTAGTCATTAATGTAAATGACTTTAAGTTAGTTCAATCCTAATCTGCTACCTCACCAGAATCACATCCTGGTTGCCTTAGCTTATAGCAATTTTTTCCAACTTTGTACAGATCGGGGTTTCGACTATTATTACTTCTTTGTGGCGATCGCAATTAAATCTTCTATCTTTTTAATATTGGGGTCGCCTGCTAGGTAGCCGATACCGCGATGGAGGTGGAGGCGGAACTGGTGGGCGGTGGTTTCTTTGTCTGTTCCTAGTTTGTCGTTGTGGCAGCGTTGTTTGAGGGCGAGGATGAGAATATCGGACATTTCGCCGCCGAATACTTTCCAGGTGAGTTCGACGTTGCTATCGCTGGGGATGGGTACGGGTGAGGGTATGCTTGGCTCGGCTAGGGAACGGCAAAATGCCCAACGGCATAGGATGTTCCATTGGTCTATTTTGGTGTTGCGGCGCAGTTTTAGTAGTTGGTCTTTGGCTGTTTGGGATAGTTTGATGGTGTTTATTGGGGGTTCCATAGCTTTGTTTTAACGCAGATGAATGCGGATATTACTGTTGGCAAATTAATTGTAGGGGCGAAGCATTTGGGCGATAAATTTTGCAATCCACTAAAGATATTTGTACCCAAATGCTTCGCCCTGCCTTGGTTAATATAAGTTATCTGTGGGGGGAGGGCGAAGCATTCGGATGTTATATTTTGGTTGAGTTTCATAAATTGTCGCCCGAATGCTTCGCCCCTACAAAAAATTTTTTAATTACAATAAATTAATTTAATTCATCTTACCAGAAATATCCATCTTTTACAATTGTTTGTCTCTCATTTGCATCATATTTTAATAAATATTCTCGTGCGATCGCTTCCAATTTTCTCAAGTTCTCTACCTCAATTTTTCCAATTTCTGTATCTGTAGAAAGCAATATTACTTGATGGCTGGCTGCGGGAAAATACCTCTCAATTAAGTTTTGTCTATGGGAGGAGTCTAATCTTCCTAATGGGGTGTCGATCGCAACTGGTAAATGTCTTCCAGAAACTCTCGCTAATCCCCATAAAAATGAGATTGCTAATAGTTGTTTTTCTCCGGCAGATAACCGATGTTTGGGTACGGCTTTTCCTTGGGTATCGTATAGGAAAAGGCTAAAGGTTTGAGTGTCTATGACGACGCGATGAACTAAATCGGTTTTATGCAATAAGTAACAGAAGCATTGGGTTACTTCTTTTTCTAGTTTGTTCAGTTTTTTTAGAGTTAGTTTTTCTTTGAAAAGTTTGAGGGTATCTTGTACTTTGGCAGCAGAAGTAATAAAGTGTTGATTGTTTCTGAGTTTGATGTGTTCTTGACTGTATTGTTCGATTTCTTTGCGGGTTTTTTCTAGTTCTCTTTTGCTTTCTTCGACGCGGCGATTTGCCATTTCTTTGGCGGCTTGAGCTTTGGCTAATTCTTTTTGGGCTAGGCGGACATTTCTTTGCAGTTGTTCGTAGATTTCGGGGGAGGCGGCGATCGCTAATTGTCTCTCTAAAAATTCTATATCTCTCTCGATCTCTTTCAGTTGGTTGATTTTTTCTGCGCCGATTTCTTCTTTGGCTTTTAGTTCGTATTTCAGCAGGTTTTCTAGTTGT
Source organism: [Phormidium] sp. LEGE 05292 (assembly GCF_015207735.1). GTDB lineage: Bacteria > Cyanobacteriota > Cyanobacteriia > Cyanobacteriales > Aerosakkonemataceae > Floridanema. Next base: position 1,212 of record NZ_JADEWG010000232.1, on the reverse strand, counting down.
TCAATTACTTCTATATCGGCTTGTAACCAGGGGTTTTCGCTGCTGCTGGCGGCTTGTTCTAGTTCTTGGTATTCTTGGTCAAGGAAGGTTTTGATTTGCTCGATTTGTTTGGGTTTTAATGAGAGTTCTGTGATATAATTTAAAAGGCGATCGCTTCTTTTTTGCAAGGCTTCTTTTTCAATTTTCGCCTGTTGTTGTTGGGTTTCTTTTTCGGCTTGAATTTCGATTTGGTTTAACAAGGGAGTTATTAAAGCTAATGGCAATACTCCAGCAGCTAATTCTACCAATGTTTGCCGGGTGGTGTCGGTTTGTTGTTTGAGTTCGTTTTGTTGTTGATCTAATTGATTCCGTTCTCCGGCAATTTTTCCACCTTCAGAAATGAATTTTTCTTCGGCTTGGCGGAGTTTGTTTTGTTTGTCTATTAATTGATTATTACAGCTACCTTGTTCTTGGGTAGCAATGTCTCTTTCGACAATCAAATCTTTAAATTTGGTTTCTAATTTTTCCAGGGTGGCGAGTTCTTTTGCACCTGCTATTTCTTTGCGTTTTCTGCTAACTAATATATCTAAATCTACGGAGAGGCGTTCAGCTAATTCTAAGCCTAAAAGCGATCGAATTGCATCCACAACTAAGGGCGGTGGTGTTTCTAATTCGGCGAGTTCTTTCACTTGTTCCCCGTCGAATAGGAAGAGGTTGGAAATTCCTAAAGGTAAGAGGGTTTCGATATATTCATCCCAAGCATTTGTTAAAGCTTTGTCAGGCCACCATTCATTGAGATAATCATCGTAAACCAAAATTCCTAATATATCTTTGCCATCTTTAGGTTCTTTTGTCCAATATCTGACAACTTTATAAATTTTCGGTTTATCTTCTTCAATATGTTCAAATGTTAATTCAATCCGGGTGTTTTCTGTGGGTGGGGTGTGGCGGTGTACTGACTGATTTAGGAATTCGCTGTAACTTAAATTTCCCCTGGTGGAACATTGGGCACGATTTCCATAAAGGGTGAGGCGAATGGCATCCATGAGGGTGGTTTTTCCGCCGCCATTCATGCCACCAAAAAGGATGATTGGACGAGTTTCGCCATCATTTTCTGGGCGTAAGTTGATGATGTTTTTTCCCAGGTAAGGGCCAAAGTTTTCTAAGGAAAGTTCGAGGAAAATCACGGTTTTTTTAGGGACTGGGGATTGGGGACTGGGGACTGGAGACTAG
>NZ_JADEWG010000231.1 GCF_015207735.1 [Phormidium] sp. LEGE 05292 | reverse complement strand
GAGCAGAGGGGCTCCAGGGGTAGGGGGACAAAAAAACTTTTTAACTCAAAACTCAAAACTCAAAACTTTCCTCCTAGTCCCTCAAGTATTTATTAACACAAACCGATTTAACAGAAAACTCTGCCTACAGTTAGAAATGTCAGCATTTAGTAACCCTTATTTTGTTGTTTTCACCTTAATAATAATTACGACACATATTCAATGCAGGAGTCAGCAAGCCCTAATTACAGACGAGTTCTGCTGTAATCTGAGCAAAATCTACTTTAGGTATGAGGTAAATCGAGTCAATAATAGGAAATATAGAGTTAGAAATCTTTGGAATTTTAATTTTATTAAATTAAATAAATGTTTTTTACTACATTAGAAGGTTAATTATTATGGTTTCTTCTCCAAGTAAAGCCCAACTTAAGCGTATTCTAATTGTTGATGATATGCAGGACAATATATCTCTTCTAGAAGCGATTTTAGTAGAAGAAGGATATATAGTTGATACTGCAAATAGTGGCAAAGCAGCCTTAGCGAAGGTACAAACTACGCCACCGGATTTAATTTTATTGGATGCAATGATGCCTGGAATGGATGGATTGGAAGTAACTCGACGAATTCGAGAACAAAAAGATCTGCCTTTTATTCCGATTCTGCTAATCACTGCTTATGAAAATCTGAATGCAGCTGAAGCTTTAGATATAGGGGCTAATGACTTTGTGCGTAAGCCGATCGAGTATGATGAATTAATGGCAAGAGTCAGAGCTTCTTTAAGGCTAAAAACGACGTAAAAATTCAGAGTTAATGAATGCAATCTAAAATTATATTTGGAAACGCCGAGAAAGAAGGAACAATGCGTGGGGGTTGGTTTATTGGTCATTTTATGCCAGATAATGACCCTCGTTCTACCTCTGATTTAGAAGTCAAATGGGCTGTTCATCCAGCAGGAGATGGTAGGAGTGAATGGGCGATGAACGCTGAAGCGACTACCCTTTCTATTTTGATTTCGGGAAGATTTCGGGTGCAATTTCCAGAGTCAGAAATTGTCTTATCTAATCAGGGAGATTATGTGCTTTGGTGTTCCGGTGTAGCGCATACCTGGGTAGCAGAATCAGATTCGACAATTTTAACAGTGAGATGGCCTTCAAAATCGGGGGATAGTGTGGGAATGAGTAAGAGTTAATTGATTTCGGGAACTAAAATTTTGCCTTTATGACCTGCTTGATTATAACTTTCTAGGGTGATTTGCGCGATCGCCTTTCCCCTCCCTTCTTTCACCAAAGCAACACAAGCACCCCCAAAACCTGCACCCGTCAAACGTGCGCCAAAAACCCCTGGAGTTGCTTGCAAAATTGCGACTAAAGTATCCAAAGCAGGGACAGAAACTTCGTAATCATCGCGTAAACTAGCATGGGAAGCATTCATTAATTCGCCAAAACGTTGTGGAGAAATTCCTTGAATTGCTTCTAAAACTCGGTTATCTTCAGTAACTACATGACGGGCGCGACGACGCAAAGGTTCTGGTAAAGATTCTACCGCTTGGGGGTTGCTAATATCTCTTAATGCTTTGACTCCCAAAATTCGCGCCGCTTCCTCACATTCTGCGCGTCGTTTGTTGTAACCGCTTCCAGCTAAAGTGCGAGGTACACCGCTATCGATGATGACAATTTCTGCGTTTGAAGGGAAGGGGAGAATTTGGCGATCGAGCGTTCTAGTATCTAAGAATAGCATGGAATGGCGATCGGCTAAACTCGAAGCCATTTGATCCATAATTCCGCATTGTACCCCAGCATAATTAATTTCTGCTAGTTGAGCAATTTGGGCAATTTGCACATCATCAATGGGTAAATTCAAGAGTGCTTTTAATCCCCGTAAAGTGCTAACTTCTAAAGCAGCACTGCTAGACAAACCAGAACCCATTGGAACAGAAGATGTTACATATAAATTTAACGGTGGAATTGAATGTCCGGCTTTTTCTAACAAATCGATGCAGCCAAAAATATAACTAGCAAATCCTTCTTGCGGACGATCGTTTTTAGAAAAACTAACTTTTTCGTCAAGTTCTGCTGAATAAAAATGATGATGTTCGTCATTACTAAAACCCAACTGCACCGTTGTTTTTTGGGGAATAGCAGTTGGGAGAACAAAACCATCATTATAATCAGTATGTTCGCCCAGTAAATTCACTCTGCCGGGGGCACTAGCTTCAATTTTTGGTTGACTATTAAATACATCTTGAAAACTTTTCATAGCTCATTATAAGTCATCTGCGTTCATCTGCGTTTATCTGCATTCATCTGCGTTTTAAATTATCCAATCTCCAAAGGAACAGCACGCAATCTTCCTTCTACTTCAATACTAGGCCAATTCGGATCAAAAGTCAGATTTTCCAACTTTCCATCCTCAAGAATCACAAAAGTATCTTCAATTTTAGCTCCCGGTAAACTGGGATTCCAAGCCATAGCCATGTTTGCTTCTAAAGTATCAATAGTAGTTGGATTCGCTATAATTTCTCGCGCTAAATAACCTGTTGTTCCCCCTTGATGATGTTCCCGAATAGCATTAGGAAACCCGTGCTTTTGATAAGCATTTGCTAAAACATCATAAACCGCATTTAAAGATGTTCCAGCTTTGCAAGAATTCAACGCTTCCGCTTCAATTTCTCTAACATGACGATGCAAATTTGCGTCTTCATCTTTCAACCCGCCGAAAACCACAAATCGGGTAAGATTAGCAAATAAACCATAACCCCTAGCGCAAAAAACCAACATTGCTTGTCGCCCAATCTTTTCCCCAGTTGGTGTTGCATGACGATAAAGCGGTAAACGCCTTTCCCCAGCAACCAAAGTTAAAGCGGGATGTAAACCTCTCGCCCATAAAGCTTCTGCACCCGCCCCCGCAAGTTGGTATTCTGTCCAATTAGAATTAGCCGCTTTTAACACTTCCGTCATCGCCTCACTCGCCTTCCGCCCGACTTGGCGATAACGCTCTAATTCACTGGGCAGCATCACTCGTTTATGCTGTTGTAAAGATGCGGGTAATCGCTTTTCTACGTGGGGGATTGGTCGATCGCTCAACACCTTCCCCCCATTTGTAACTTCCTTTATAAAATTTTCGCGCTGAGAATCATCTGCCCAAGGATAGATATAAAACTGAAAATTCGCCGGAATTTCTTCATCTTTAAACCGTTGGGCTTCTATTTCATTTGTTAGTATCCAGGCATTTTCTTGAGTTACTAAAACTTCCGCAACTCCGGTTTCTGCTGTTAACAAAACCGTGTGGGAAGCGCCAGCAGTCGCCCAAGCAAACCAGTCTGTTCGTTTGAGGCGAATTCCTTGGGCTTCAGTTTCGCTTAAAGCGTTGCGAATTAGATTTAGTTTTTGGGTAACTTCAGGATTCATAAATTTAATTGCTGAATTCAGTTGTTATAAACTTTTTCCTTTCTCTTCTTCTCTTTCCTTCGTGTTCTTCGTGTCTTCGTGGTTCAAAAAAAATATTTTCCACAAATCAAATAAGACTGCTATAAAAAGGCTTAGAATTACATTTAATATTTTATTTGCTGCGAAAACCTCTTTTTAAATTGAACCACGAAGACACGAAGGACACGAAGAGAAGAGGAAGAAGGAGAAAAGTTTTAGTTAAATTTTTCTCAAATTATTACATTTGTACAGGCGTTTCTAAGTTTACAATGACTGCTTGTAATTCTTTGGCTTTCTCTTCAGGAAGCGCGTCGTTAGCAAACATTCCTGCTGCTAATTCGGTTCCGGCGAGATATTTTAAACGGTCTTTTGTGCGATAAGGTGGATAAAATTGAGCGTGTAAATGGGCTTCGGGATGGGGTTTTCCGTCAGTTGGTGCTTGATACCACGCCATTAAATAAGGAAAGGAACGATTCCATAACCCATCATATTTTAATGTAACGGTTTTTAATGCCTTTGCTAGAGATTTAATTTGTGGTTCGGAAAGGTCTATAAAAGTAGCTACTGGTTTAATTGTTGCCAGCCAAACTTCGTAAGTATAACGCGCACAAACGGGCACGAAAGCCACAGCATTTTCATCTAAATAAATAATGCGTTGGTTGTCTTGAATCTCTTTTTGAATTAAATCTTGTAGTAATCCTTTTTGATGTTCCTGGTAAAATGCTTGCTGCATTTCTAACATTTTTGCCGGAACGGGGGGCACGAAAGGATAGGCGTAAATTTGTCCGTGCGGATGTTGTAAAGTTACCCCCATTTCTACGCCTTTATTTTCAAAGGGTAAGACGTATTTAATGTGTAGATGTTCGCTGATTTTACGAGTTCGATCGGCCCACACCTGCAACAATAATTCTAAATGCGACAATTCTAAAGTACCTAAAGAGGCGTTTGGGTCTTGGGTAAATACCACTACCTCGCACGCCCCATTCGCTGGCAAAGTTTCCACAATGTTGACTGGTGGGTTGTTTGCTGCCACAGTCATCGAGGGAAAGCGGTTATCAAATACTGCGATGTCGTAACGTCCTTGGGGTAGTTCGGTGGGAAATTTTGGGTCTTTTGTGGGCGCTAACGGGTTATACTCTGGGGGCGGCATAAATGTCCGCCCCTGTCGATGACTCGCGTAAGCCACCCACTCGCCTCGCAATGGATGCCAGCGCAAGTGGGGGTTGGCGGCTATTGGTTCGTTGCTGGGACTAGGAGGAGTGATTCCCTCCGCAATGGGGTATCGGCTGTACAGAGTCAGCTGGCGACCATCCGGCTTCAATAGCTCCTGGGAATACAACATTATGCTTTTGTGCATAAGCAGCTTTTACTTTTGTGAGCATAGCGTCTTCTTCTTCTTCTATTCCCCTACCTAGAGTTGCAGATGCAATTTCTTCTATGGGGAATTTCGGGGTACGATCGGCATACAATAAACCGTTGGCTTCTTGGAAGGTGTCGGTTAACTGGGTGTAACAAAAACCGCTGAACATTTCAGTTTTGTTAACCACATCTAGTAATGATGTATACCTGATTTGCAGTTCCGAGAGATCCTGAGAACGGACATATCCCCAAGCTTTCCGGTCTTCCCTTCCAGCATAAGCAATCCCGCCAAACTCGGTTAACATGATCGGTTGTCCTTGGTGCGGATAACCGTCGAGGGTGAGCACTCTACCTCCGGGACGTTGGCGATCGAACAAATCTGATAACTTAACTTCAGGGCCGTAGCGTCTCGCTAACCTTGTCGGTTTATTATCATAATCGTGAATCGCCAAAATATCAGTGGCGGCGCTTTCCCATCCATCATTACCCACAACCGGACGAGTCGGATCTAAACTTTTAGTTAGGTGGTAAAGTGTTTGCACTAAATGACGATGCGCGTCTGTCGCGGTTAAGTCGGGAACTCCCCAAGATTCGTTAAAGGGCACCCAAACTACAATACAAGGATGGGAAGCATCTCTTTCAATAACTTCTGTCCATTCTTTGGTGAGGCGTTCCACTGCTTTCGGGGTAAAGCGATAAGCAGAAGGCATTTCTTCCCAAACCATTAACCCTAGCACGTCCGCCCAATACAAGAAACGGGGGTCTTCAATTTTTTGGTGTTTGCGAACGCCGTTGAAACCCATTGCTTTGACTAGTTCCACATCTCGTCGCAATGCTTCGTCAGATGGCGCTGTCATTAGGGTGTCGGGCCAGTATCCTTGGTCTAGAACTAGGCGCAGATAGTAAGGTCTACCATTGAGCATAAAGCGATCGCGTTGCGTTCCCACTGTCCGCATTGCTGTATAAGATTTCACTTCGTCCAGCAATTCCCCCTCAGACCATAATTCTACTTCTGCATCAATTAAGGTCGGTTTTTCCGGGCTCCACAGCAATTCATTCCGGTAGTCATCAATACCCGGATCGGAAAGTGCAATGCGGCGATGAATTTCTCCGTTAATTACCTCATAAGTATCATTAACTAACAAATTCCCATGAACCGATAGTTTCACCTTTATTTGGATACCATTGCGCTTTTCACCCGCAACAAACGCTTCAAACCCAATTTCCCAGCGTTCAAAATGTGGTGTCCAACGAATTTTTTCAATATAAGTAGAAGGAACAATTTCCGCCCAAACTGTTTGCCAAATTCCACTGGTGCGAGGATACCAAATACTATGGGCTTCTAATTGCCAATCTTGTTTCCCACGCGGTTTGGCTAAGTCTTGCGGGTCATCTTCCGCCCAAACAGTAATCTGTTGTGAACCATGATGATTTAATACTGAGGTAATATCAATACTGAATGGGGTATGTCCGCCTTCGTGGTCAGCCATAAATTGACCGTTAACCCACACACGGGCGCGATAATCTACCGCCCCAAAATGCAATAATACCCTGCTTGATTTTAGATTCAGAGATGAAAAATTATCGTAATTTTTCTCTCTTGAATCATCAATTCCCGGTAGATCAAATTCTCGCTGATACCAACAGTTTGGGTGAAAACCTGTGTCGCCAATCCCGCTTTTTTGCGACTCTGGCGCAAAGGGAACTTGAATGGTATAAGTCCAGTCGGAAATATCACTTGGTTGAGTGTAGTTTCCTTCATCATCAAAAGCGAATTTCCACGAACCGTTCAGACAAATCCAATGCGATCGTTGCAGTTGAGGTCGCGGATACGCTCTCTCATTCTGATAGAAATCAGAGGTCGTGCCGGAATTACTCGACCCATTGTAATAATTTTCTAGCCATTTGCTTAAAGAGTGCATTCTGTCTTCTACCCCAGGATATAACTTCTATATCTACAATACCCACAAGTAGAAAACTGTTAACTCTTAGAGCCTATTTTTATTAAAAAATATTTCCAACCAGACTGAGCTAGAGATTTTGATAACCTCACTTTCAACTACTTGTTGAGTACGACTGTTTTCTTAGTCGGAACTAAATCTTCGACTGAAGAATTAAAATCAGGTAAAACTTCAAATACCCGATCTAAACCTGTCAGTTCTAACAACATTTTAACTTGATGGCTTGTCGATTTGAGCATCAATTGACAATTAGCTGCCCTAGCACTTCTCCAAATGGAAATTAGAGCCATTAAGCCGGAATTACTGATAAAAGTGACACTCTTGAGGTCGAGGAGAAATATTTTGACACCTGCCGCAATTAAGCTCTCTATTTCTTGATGAAATTCCCAGGCATATTGACTATCTAAAATTTCGGGAGATTGAATGGTTTTAACGAAAATACTCATCTTTTTAAACCTCTTTTGCTAAATAAAAATGTTTGGGAAGGGGACTGGGGATTGGGTACAGGGGACTGGGAAGAAGAGGTAGGGAGGTAGGGAGGTAGGGGCAATAAAAGAGAAGAGAT
>NZ_JADEWG010000230.1 GCF_015207735.1 [Phormidium] sp. LEGE 05292 | reverse complement strand
CCCCCAACCCCCTCCCCGTACACGAGGAGGGGGCTAAATTTTATCTGTGTACCCTATGGGAAGGCTACGCCTACATCTGTGTTTATCTGTGGATATCTGTGGTTAAAAAACGATCGTCAAGTTAATTTTAATGGATTATGTAAAGAATTAGGAACCACAATATATCCTGTAGAATTATCACCTAAAACTAAATTTCGTTCTATTCCCCAATACCACCAATAAGCACCAACATAAGCACAGATTAAACTGTCGAGTTGGTCTTCTACATTTTTCATTGCTAAACCTGTAAGAGGAATTTCTGGTAATTCAGTTAAGTTAAGTTTTGGTTGCAGATTTGGTAAGCAATTTAAAATATAGTAGCGTAGTTTAATTAATTCGGTGCGTCTATCTGCTAATTTACCTTTTTTATATTTTAAAATCCGTTCTAACCCAAATAAATTTACAATTGCCGGATGAGGAAACACTTCTATTTGATATCTGCCCAATTTTTGTGGTTCTATTGTTGCGGCGTGTGCAAAACCTTTAGCTTCTAAACTTAAGCCAAATTCAACTGTTTTTTGGGCAAAAGGCCGCCCTAAATTTGCCGGATAACAAGCAGCGTGATAGCGATGAAATAATTTGTGAGTCAGGGTATCTGGGACACGCATTCCTGTTGCATTGGGAATTAAAGTTGGCGCATCTACGGCAATAATTGCGGGGGTTGCATCGGGTGCGAAAGCGTCTACCCAGGAAAGAATATCAGAGATAGATTCGCGACGATCTAAATCGAGTAATTGCAGTTGGTTATTTTGCCAAGTTAAGCAGCATAAACCACTTGCGCCATTTCTCCAACCTAAGTCAATTCCGATAAATTTCATAATTACAAAGGGGGTTTTTATAAATATATTATGATAACATTGAATAAGATAAAAATCAGCAATTAAAACGGATTAGCAGCTAAATTTTAAATGACAAAATTTGTTTACGATCAATTTGCTAAGGATTATTTAAAGGAGTTATTAACGCCTCTTGGTGAGGTAGAAACAAGCCGAGATGTTCCTGGGGAAGTGCGATCAAATGCTCTTTTATTATTGGCTAATTTGGAAGCAACTATTCAAGCGAGTCAAAATATCGATCGAGAAGAACAGGAGTTAGTTATGGAATTATCACCACTACTTTTAAAATGGGAAGAGGAAGCTGTACAACGAGGTTTACAACAAGGTTTACAACAAGGAGTAAGAACGGAACGCCGCGCCACAATTGAAAATTTGTTGCGGGTGCGATTTGGTGTTTTGGATGAAGAATTATCGAGAATAATAGAGCCTTTGTTGGAGTTACCGCCAGAGGAATTTGCTGTTTGGAGATTACGAATATTTGATTTATTATTGGCGAGGCGGACACGATTTTCTCTACTTCACCTACCAAGGAGAAACCATCATTGATTCCGGTTGGTGGATGGCGTGGGAATGAGCTTAAAAACCCGCGCAGGCGGGTTTTGTTTGTGTAGCGGCGAATTCTATTCGCTGGGTTTGTTGGTGCGATCGATCTTTTTACCAATCCTTTTTTCCGCATTATAAGCTTTGATAATTAACTCAACACCTTGAGCGATCATTGATTGGATTACATCGATTGGATTTTTCCCCGATAACACATCGATATTGCCTTTAACTCCAATTATTATTGCCTGAATTATCAAGGAAACAGCAATAAATTTTTTAACCAACTTTCCAGATTTTTTCTGTTTGCTAATCATTGTTTTCAAGCCCAAAGTTAACTACTCTTTGAGAATAGAAGGGCTTAAATAGACATAAAATTAGTCACAAATACCAAACAAATAGAAATAAATAGAATTAAATAGACAAAAAATATAAATATTTTTTTGTCTAAGGATTCTGACGACCTAATTTAATGTGCTAGAATCCAATAAAATATTTGTAAAATGTATACTTGTATGGCGGCACAGGAAGACTTGCAGCAGGAAAAGCGCAGATTTCTGGAGGAACTAGCTACCCAATACGAATTTTTTGGTGACACGAGAGAAGCTTTTTTGAATAGGTTTGATGAGAGTAAGGCAAGACAAAACAATACCACTCTCGCAAATTCTATTAACTGGATGGGAGAACCAGCAAATAAACGGCAGAAACTCCAAGATGAGTTAAATAATATATATAAGGTTTTAGAAAAAAATGGTTGTTTAATAATTCGGGAATCATCTAATGAAAAAAAGAGAGGACGATCGCCAAAAGGTAAAAGTCCTTGGGAGCAAGCTTTTCAATGGTTATGGAAGACAAGATTTCCTGATTGGCAGAAAAAGCCCAGCAGTGATAACATTAACTGGCGCGAAATCTGCAACCAAGTATTAGCAACCCAACACCTGCGCCGCCAAGCAACAACACAACAATATGAATTAAATATTTACGTACCCTTGGGATTAATGGAACGTCCCAAAACACCAAACCTCAGAAAAAACGCCACTGGGGAAGATTTGCAACCGCAGAAAGAACCAGAACAGCAAATCCTCGAAAAGTATAAAGATGTTGCTTTTTTCCAGAAAGTTATTGCCGAAAATCACACGGAAAAAGGCAAGCATATTGCGATAATTGGCGAACTGGGTGCGGGGAAAACTACGCTGTTAGGAAAACTCGCCCAACAGTTGCATGAAAAATCATCGGATTTTCCCATTTGTATTCGATTGGCAGATTTACGGGATAGGGAAATAAAAGATTATTTATTGAATAATTGGCTGGAAAAAGCGCTGGAATATATACATCCTGTTCCTCAGAATATCACTCCAGAAATTACAGAAGCTCTCAAACAACTATTCCGTCAAGGTAAGGTGTGGTTGCTGTTGGATGGGGTGGATGAAATGGCGGCGACTTGCCCTATCGAGGCGTTGGCGAGAATTCGGGAACAACTGACTGACTGGGTGGGTAAGGCGCGGGTGGTGCTAACTTGCCGTTTGAATGTTTGGGATGCGGCGATTAGCAATCCGCTGACGGATTTTGATACTTATAAGACTTTGCCATTAGAACTTGATGATGTGGATGAGTTTATTCGCCAGTGGTTTGAAGAGGCGAGTCAGGATGTGAAACGGCGCAATTCTGGCAATGAAACTTTTTGGCGAGAACAGGGAAAACGCTTAACAAGACAGTTAAAAGAACCGGGAAAAGAGCGAATCAAAGAACTAGTACGCAATCCCCTGCGGTTGTCGATGTTGTGTCAGTCTTGGTGCGTAGCGGAACGGGATTTGCCGGAAACGAAGGCGGCACTTTACGAGCAGTTTACCACTTATTTTTTTTACTGGAAACAAGAGGAATTCCAGAAGAAGTATCAGCGGGTATTAACAGAGACAGAAGAAACACAGATTAAAGAAGCTTTGGCAAAGTTGGCTTTAGCGGCAATGGAAAGCGTTAATCGGTTTCGGATTGAGAAAAGATTTGCCATTGAGCAGATGGAGGAACATTGGTTTAATTTAGCAGATGAATTGGAATGGTTGGTTTTAGTTGACAGGGATACCCGCACGAAAAAGCCTGTTTATTCGTTTTTACATTCAAGTTTTCAGGAATATTTTGCAGCTTTGGCTGTTGATGAAAACGTTAACTATTGGGATTTTTTCTTACCTCGTAACCATATTAATCGTCCTGTTCCTGGTAAGCGTTATCGCATTTTTGAGCCGCAGTGGAAAGAGGTGATTTTGCTGTGGTTGGGACGAGAGGATGTGAAAAGCCAGCAGAAGGAAGAATTTATCAAGAAATTAGTGGAATTCAATGATGGGTTAGAAGACTGTCCCTGGTATTGGCTTCAAGCTAATTTTATAGCAGCAGCAGTAATTGCAGAGTTTGAACCAGAGCATCATATTGCTGACGTAATTATAAAGCGAATAATTTATTGGAGTCTTGTTGATGTATATCAGGTTATTGAAAATCCAAGATATTTTATGGTTAGCCAAGCTAAGAAGGCACTACAAGAAACTAATCAAATAAAAGCCCTGAACATCTTAGTTGACCGCCTAGATACTGAAGATAACCATATTCGTCGTTTAGTTGCAGATCTCATATTGACGATTAACCCAGATAATACGAAGGCTGTGCAAACACTAATTCAACTATTAAGTACCAGCAACTATCATGATGAGCAGGCTAATATCATTGGATCTTTAGCAAAAGTTAGAGTTTTAAATTCAGAATTGAGCAGTATCCTAAAACAATTTTTGATGAGTCAGGATGAATATGTACGCTACCTGACAGCTTCTAGATTAACCAAGACTGAATCCGATCAGTCTCAAGCTATTAAAGTCCTGAAAAATTTGCTAGGGACTTGGGTTAATGATTTTGCTGCTCACTGTCTCAAGCAAGTTGCGCCTGAAGTACCTGTTACATTAATTTTTCTTGAACCTTACAGCGATGAGATTAGTTTTACTTCAGTCACATCTAGGCTAGAAATACTAGGGTTAGGAAATTTTGACCTTGACGTTTTGAACTCCAAGTTTCAAAACATAGTAAATCTTCTAATTAATTTTATACACATCAGTAAGGATAGAAAAGAACGTGAGGATGCTGTTAGGAGCTTAAGTACACTTCTTCTGAGCAAAAAATTTTCTAACCGACAAGAACTGTTTCCATCAATTGTTACAGGTCTTAAAATTGGAATTTTGGATCGAGTTTACACCAATGATTCTCTTGACACTTATAACACTTACGGTCACTGCTACGATATACTCTGGCATTGCTCCCAAAATCTCCCCTACCCCGACTTCTATCAAGCTTGGCACCAAGACACCCTTACCAACACCGCAACAGCAAACGTCAACATAGCAAACTTACCCCAAGACCTTGCCGAAGCTATTAACAATCAACCCGAATTATGCAGCAAATTTAAGCTAATTTGCATCGACACACACCAAATCCTCGACCCCGAAAACCCCGCCCCAGAAATTTACGACCAGATGCTAAATCAAAATTGTCCAGAGTGGCAGAATGGGTATCCAGAAACAATGCAAAAACTCAAACTTTATTGGAATTACCTGCGCCGCAATAGCGAAAATCCCCGGTTTTTCATCTGCTACGATTCCACAGCACTCACAGCCACACCCACAGGATTTAGCGATACATTTCTGAAAGGTTTGAGCAAATTTGAAGGCGCGATTTGTGTAGTGTGGGAAACCGGGGAAATTGGGTTGCAAACATTTTCACCGACTCAACCAAATTTAATCGCAGATATTGTCGGTTGGATGAGAGAGAAAATGATGGAAAATTTGTAGGGGAGAAGCATTTGGGCGACAATTTATGTGGCGTAACCAAAATATTTATGTCCAAATGCTAATGCCTACGGCACGCTACGCGAACGCCCTGTCCTGATGTGCTTTGCCCTGTTTTAATGTAAAGATAAAAATTTTTGTTCATATAAATTGTCGCGGGGGGAGGGCGAAGCATTCGGGTTTATAAATTGTTGATTATCCTGATATATTGTCGCCCGAATGCTTCGCCCCTACAGTTGATTCTTTGATTTCTTCTTGCAGTCTGCGTTTCTTGATTTTAGAATGAATTGATGTACGATCGCAACTTTAATAACCTACTTATTCTTGAATTTGTTTAGAAATCACTTCAAAATACACATACAAAAAACAGACCCTAATTAATAGAGCCTGTTTAAAAACATCGTTAAAAACCATCAACAACCTTTCAAAAACTCACCGAAAACATAGCCTTGAACAGGACTAGAAATTTGTACCCAGCCATTAGGAAAGCGTCGGATAACTGTTACGGTAGTATCATTATCTAATTGTTCAACAACTGGGCCATAAATTCGGGAACGAACGTTGAGTTTATAGACAACATTTTCGCCAGAATTGTTTACAGCAACTACTTTAGCGCAAGTGTTTTTAACCGTTGCTTGTTTAGGAGAGGCTGTTTTTTTGACTGTAGTTTTTCTGACTACTTTCTGGGAACTTTGACTAACGCGAGAAGTTTTTGTACAAGCATCAGTGGTTAGCGCGATCGCACCTAGCATACTCACTGTTAATAGTGCGATCGTAGTAGCATATTTTTTCCATACTTTGTTGATAGCCATAATGGTAATCTCCTTTGGTAAGCTCATTCTATTGATACTTGAAGACTAACTCCATTATCAGACAAAAGAGTGAGCCAGAAGCCCACTCCACAAAGTATTATTGAACTATAAACGATCGCATAATTTCATGGCCTTTATGCGATCGCATCTGACCGATCTACCCCCCGCGCAAACTTGCAGATACCGGAGTCAATGGATCTTTGGGATCTAGCGGCTGGTTAATTAGGAAGAGTGAAGAAAAACAAAGAAACATAAACTTTTTTTTCTTCTCTCTCATGATGATTTTCGCTATTTATATTTGCCGATCGCACTGATCAAAAGTATATTAACCAGCAACAGATCTTGGGCAAGGTCTAAGATATCTGGTGTAGACATAACCTCCTGTAGATAGCCTTACCCAACCCCGGTAATAACTATTAGGAATTACTCTGACATAAGTGCCATTGTAAGCATAGCCAATCAGCTGTCCATTAGGCGATCGACGAATGAAAAGTCTGCCACCACCAGTAACAACTCGGCTACAAACTGTGCCGTGTGCAGCTAGTTGGTAGTTAGGTGTTACATTATTTGCTAATGATGTTTGTGTTGTTTCACAAGGTTGGAAATATGGAGTTGCGGCGGCGCTAGGTTTAATACCAAAACCGAGAGAACCCAATGCAGAAAGAGAAACTAAAGAAAAGGTGGCAACAAAATTTTTCCAAGCACTCATATTTCTAGATTCTTCTAGTGAGAAAATCAAAACTACTTGTTACCTATTCAAAAGTGAGATTTAAAAACCCGGAATTTTTTCCTAAAAAGACTTCTATTAATTCTTTTTTCCACAAATTAAAATCTTGGCTACACAAACAAAGTCCGCCTACGCGGACTAAATAATAAAGGAGTTACTTAATCGATATTTGGTATTTGAGGGGCGTTTTTTAGTAATATCAAGTCTGCTTGATTACCCATAATTCCCATTGCACCCTACCCCGCCTACGGCACCCCTCCCTGTTGACGGGATGGCGGAGGGGTTCTTGATTAGGGGTAATTTACCGGACATGATATAAAACAACCCAGATATCACAGACGGATATGCTTGTGAAATTGTTCCATCAGATCATCTCATGAAAAAACCCAGCGATTTAAGGAACTGGGTTGGGTTTCACAATACACCTCTCCAGAAATTAAAGATGCGTTACCACTGATAAACTGCTACGCATTTAAATTGAATATTTAGGCTGATGGTGAGATGGGCTGTCTCTT
>NZ_JADEWG010000229.1 GCF_015207735.1 [Phormidium] sp. LEGE 05292 | reverse complement strand
CCCCATCTCCCCAGTCCCCAGTCACCCCCGCAATAGGGCATAATGGTGAAGTTTTCCAATTTTTAGTGTTTGAATTTTACATCAACAGGTATGCGAACTCATTATTGCGGTCAACTCCGAAGTTACCATGTGGGAGAAACGGTCACTCTTTATGGATGGGTGGATCGTCGCCGCGATCACGGGGGTGTGATATTTTTAGATTTGCGCGATCGCTCTGGGATTGTACAAATTGTTAGCGATCCAGTACGCACTCCAAATTCATATCAAGACGCTGAGAAAATGCGTAACGAATATGTGGTAAAAATTACTGGTCGGGTAACGCCACGTCCAGCAGATTCCCTGAATCCACGTATTCCCACTGGTGAGGTGGAAGTTTACGCCGATGAACTGGAGTTGCTCAATCAAGTATATAAGCAATTGCCGTTCCAAGTGTCAACGGCGGACGAGGAAGCTGTTAGGGAAGAGTTACGTCTGAAATATCGGTATTTGGATTTGCGACGCGATCGCATGACTGCTAATTTACAACTTCGCCACCAAGTTGTCAAAGCAATTCGTCGTCATTTAGAAGATGAAAAGGGTTTTATTGAAATTGAAACCCCAATTTTGACTCGTTCGACTCCCGAAGGTGCTAGAGATTATTTAGTACCGAGTCGCGTTAACCCTGGCGAATGGTATGCTTTACCTCAATCTCCCCAATTATTTAAACAGTTGTTGATGGTTTCGGGGTTCGATCGATACTATCAAATTGCGCGTTGTTTCCGCGATGAAGATTTACGCGCCGACAGACAACCAGAATTTACTCAGTTAGACATGGAAATGAGTTTCATGTCGCAAGAAGAAATTATGAAACTGAATGAAGATTTGGTTTGTTATGTTTTCCAAACTGTTAAAGGAATTGAATTACCTCGTCCTTTCCCACGTTTAACTTATGCGGAAGCGATGGATCGTTATGGTTGTGATAAACCGGATACTCGCTATGGTTTAGAGTTAGTAAATGTTTCCGATTTGTTTAAAGATTCGGGATTTAAGGTGTTTGCGAGTGCGATCGCATCTGGTGGAATGGTAAAAGTTTTACCAATTCCAGGGGGAAATGATGCCATTTCTAATGTGCGAATTAAACCAGGTGGCGACTTGTTTAAAGAAGCTAGCGAAGCTGGTGCAAAAGGTTTAGCTTATATCCGCGTCCGCGACAACGGAGAAATTGACACCATTGGCGCAATTAAGGATAATTTGACCGAGGAACAAAAGCAAGAATTACTCGATCGCACAGAAGCGAAACCCGGTCATTTACTATTATTTGCTGCGGATAAAACTGAAGTAGTAAATAAAACTTTGGATAGATTACGTCAGGTAATTGCACAACAATTAGGTTTAATCGATCAAAATAAAATTAACCTGCTTTGGGTGACTGATTTCCCAATGTTTGAATGGAACGCAGAAGAAAAGCGTTTAGAAGCATTGCATCACCCATTTACCGCACCAAATCCTGAAGATTTAGCTGATTTGAAAACTGCTAGAGCACAAGCTTATGATTTGGTATATAACGGTGTAGAAGTTGGTGGCGGAAGTTGCCGGATTTATCAGCGGGAAGTTCAGGAAAAGGTGTTTGAGGCGATCGGTTTATCCCCCGAAGAAGCACGCAATAAATTTGGCTTTTTGCTAGACGCATTTGAATATGGCACCCCACCTCACGGAGGAATTGCCTACGGTTTAGATCGTTGGGTAATGCTATTAGCTGGTGAAGAGTCTATTCGGGATGTAATTGCATTTCCGAAGACACAACAAGCGAGGTGTTTGTTAACAAATGCACCATCTAATGTAGATGAAAAACAATTGAAAGAATTGCAAGTGCAATCAACTTACAAACCGAAAACTTAATTTAGATCCCCCTAAATCCCCCTTATTAAGGGGGACTTTGAATCAAATTCCCCAAACAGAGGTTCTTTGAATCTGGTTCCCCCCTTTTTAAGGGGGGTTAGGGGGGATCAAACCTTCTCTCTCAAGAATGCAGCAAAAAAGCGATCGCACTTTCCTTTAACTAGCAGTTACCAACTCCAATGGTTTCTTCGGAACAATAAACATTAACTCTGCACCTTCCGGTTTATCCTCATTAGCAGGAGTTAATTTTAGCCAATCATGAAAACTAATTCCTAGTTGCCTGATAGCTTGAATTTCTGTTTGATAAGATTCAAAACGGCGATTAGTTTCCACCATAGATTCTATAACTTCTAAAACTTGAGGAAGACGTTTATCAGCCTCTTGTTTTAATTCTCCCTGATTTGGGCCAAACAACCCTCCTTTAACCTCAATACGAGTTAAAATTGCTGGTGGTAGTGATTCCACCCATTTATTCGGATTTTGTGCCAGTTTAAATAGATTTTCTCGTTGAAGCTCAAAGAGGGCATTTTCATCTAAATTTGGGTCAATCCATTGGTAAATTCGAGTCAATCTACGCAAGTCAATTTGATCTTTGAACTGAGGCTGTAAGTATGCTGCTGGGTTAGTTGTAAGAAGAAGATCGACGTATTGCTGAATAAAAGAACGGACAACTTTTGCTCCTTCTTGAAAGCGACTAAGTGCTGTATCATGTTCTTCCAACTCTAGATAGCAACGTGCTTCAGCAAGGTAAGCTAAAGATAATGTCAACAAATACTCATCAGCAATTTGGCTCTTTTGAGCAAGTTCTGTTTCAGTGTAATCGGTATAAATATGTTCAGCTTCTAAGAACAGGCTGATAGCACTTAAAGCGCTGCTTCTACGGTTTTCAGCTTTACTCATCGTAAAAGCATTAATTGCCAAATTGATTGCAGCCCTAAACTTAGCATAAAATCCCAAATCAATTTTGCGGTCAATCTTTTTTAAGAGTTCTTCTGCTTTTTTTAAGCGTTGCTCCAATTCATTAAGGCGTTGGTTGATTACAGCAAATCCCATTACTGAGACACCTAAGTTAAGCATACTAAGAGCAGTAGTTACTTGCAAAGCTCCTTCAACTTGCTGTAAACCTTTCCCAACTAACCCTAACTGCTTTTCTATTCCACCTAGTTGCTGTTTGACATCAGAAAATCCCTTTGCTGAAATAGCTGTATTTGCACCTGAAACTATCAAGTTAAGTACACCAGTGACAGGATCAGCAGGCAAGGGTAGGTTAGAAGTAATTAAGCCAGCTTCCCGTAACCAAGCAACCACTTGCTTAGATCCTACTTCCCGAATCACACCGCCAATTCTTTCATAATTTCCATCTGCTAGTCCCTTGGTGATCCAATCAGCAAGTGTAAATGTTACTGTAACTGTGTCCATATTCGTCTCGTAATTTTTAAAAGATTAGAGGTGGTTCTGTATCCCTCTTTGGTAGTATTCCCAAATTCCAATAAAAAAACGATCGCACCCCGCCAACTTTCCATAAAAAAACGATCGCACTCTCCAACCAACCCTTTTCGAGTTCAGAGAGTGCGATGATAAAAATAACTAAAAACTATTAACTAAAACTGTTTTTTCCGTCTTCTAGAAATAGCCTTGCGTTTGCGTTTTTCTGGAGGGGTTTCAAAGTGACGCAGACGCTTAATATCAGAAAAAATTCCAGCTTTGGAGACTTGACGTTTAAACCGACGCAACGCCGATTCCAGCCCTTCATTTTCCCCGACAATTATTTGGGTCATTCTGACTACTCCTAGCTTCGGTGAATTTTCGGACACCTACTTAGCGTCCTTATTAGCAGAAATGGGAGAGAAAAGCGATCGCTTACTGCACACTATGCGAAGGCACTCACTCGTCAATACCTAAAAATACAGAAGCATTCCGTTTTGCTATATCTTTCTGAAAAATCAGAAGCGCAAACGAAATGCCCCTGAATAGAAAATTTAAAAAAACCTTGATTAGCGTTGAATCTTAATAGCGATTACGACCACCACCATAGCCACCGCCGCCACCGCCACGACCACCACCATAGCCGCCGCGACTACCACCACGATCTTCACGAGGTTTGGCTTTATTAACTTTTAAGCTACGACCCATCCATTCTGCACCATCAAGTGCATCAATAGCAGCCGTCTCTTCAGCTTCAGTTGCCATCTCCACGAAAGCAAAGCCACGCATCCGACCAGTTTCACGGTCTGTGGGTACTTGAACGCGCTTTACAGCGCCATACTCAGCAAATACTTCGTTGAGGTCTTTTTCTGTAACTTCGTAGGATAAGTTCCCTACATAAATAGACATTGGTTCTCTCCTGAATCAGGTATTGCAAAGATTACGATTCGGAGAGTCGCTTGTGAGTACTAACAACAAACAGTGTCACCGAATTTCATCATCGAACCACATTTTAGCATATCACTTCCGTTAATTTGTCAAGGGTTCCTCTTCCCAGAGTAGAATTTTTTCGGCAAAATATCTTAAAAGAGAGCCAATTAAAAAAATGGCAGGTTGGTAGTGTGTTGCAAACATTGCTAATATTCTTAATCGGTTTAATTCCCCCAATAATCTCGCTCTGGGTAATTCGTCAAGCAGAAATCAGAGGCCGAGAAAGGTTGAGATTAGCCATACAAAGAGCTTCTCTTACGCCCTTATTGGTGCCGCCTCAACCGCCAAATCAACATTATCTAGGCGACACTAGCTGTAAATTTAATGCGCGATCGGCCCATTTGCGTTGTGCCATCAATCCTTATGGGCCATGTGAAGGCTGTGTTCATTATCAGATGAGGGATTAGGGACTGGGGACCGCCATCGACTGGGGACTCTTGGGACAAGGAGACAAGGAGACAAGGAGACAAGGAGACAAGGAGACAAGGGGACAAGGGAAAAATTTATTTATGGCAGAAGGCAGAGGGCAGAAAACTTCAAAGATTTAGTAGTTTTCTTGATTAATCGTGAGTAATCTAATAATCAATTCTGCTCATCATGTTAATCATTTAATTCTGAGCAATCTAATAATCAATCCTGCTCATCATGTTAATCATTTAATCCTGATAAAAAAATAGGGATGACGTTAATCATCCCTACTTAACCTATTCACCTAGAGCTTGAAACTTATATCTGAGGAACGTATTCTTCTTTCTCAGGAACAACAGTGTACTCAGCAACAATTTGGCGGAATTCTTCACCGTCGATCGTTTCTTTTTCCACTAGAAGATCTACCAAGCGATCGATCACCGTGCGATGATCGCGCATAATTTGTTTAGCATCTTCATAACATTTACCAACGATCGCTCTTACTTGAGTATCCACACGAGAAGCAATTTCTTCCGAATAATCAGAACGAGTCATCAAGTCCCGTCCTAAAAATACCTCACTGCTTTGACCTTCCAAAGACAACGGCCCCAAATCAGACATCCCCAAACGAGTTACCATTTGTCTAGCCATGCCAGCCACCTGTTGCAAATCGCCACCAGCACCAGTAGTCACTTCCGCATCTCCGAAAATAACTTCTTCAGCAGCACGACCACCCAAAGCAGCAGTAATTCTCGCCTTCAGTTGCGACCTAGAAGTTAAACCTTGCTCCTCATTAGGAGTAAACCAAGTCAAACCTTTAGCTTGTCCTCTGGGAATCAAAGTCACCTTTTGTACTGGGTCATGGTCTTTCAACAAAGTACCAACAATAGCATGACCAACTTCGTGATAAGCAATTAACCGCTTAGTTTTGCTATCTACCAAAGGAGTACCTTCCATACCAGCAACCACACGGTCAACCGCATCGTCAATTTCCGGCATGGTAATGCCTTCTTTGCGCCGTCTGGCAGTTAAAATTGCCGCTTCGTTCAGCAAGTTCGCTAAGTCTGCACCTGTAAAACCAGGAGTGCGACGAGCAATAGCTTCTAACGAAACTTCATCAGATAACTTCTTATTCCGGGCATGAACTTGGAGAATTTCCAAACGTCCTTTAAGATCGGGCGCATCCACAGTTACTTGTCTGTCAAAACGTCCCGGACGCATCAAAGCAGAATCAAGCACATCAGCGCGGTTAGTAGCAGCAATGATGATAATACCTGTATTGCCT
The DNA here is from genome assembly GCF_015207735.1 of [Phormidium] sp. LEGE 05292. Taxonomy (GTDB): domain Bacteria; phylum Cyanobacteriota; class Cyanobacteriia; order Cyanobacteriales; family Aerosakkonemataceae; genus Floridanema. Next base: position 1,344 of record NZ_JADEWG010000229.1, on the reverse strand, counting down.
TCAAAACCGTCCATTTCGGTGAGCAATTGGTTTAAAGTTTGCTCTCTTTCGTCGTTTCCGCCACCGATACCCGTACCCCGCATTCTACCGACCGCATCAATTTCATCGATGAATACTAAGCAAGGAGCGTTTTCTTTCGCTTTTTTGAACAAGTCGCGGACACGGGAAGCACCTACACCCACGAACATTTCCACAAATTCTGAACCGGAAATGCTAAAGAAAGGAACACCAGCTTCTCCAGCAATAGCTTTAGCTAACAGAGTTTTCCCAGTTCCCGGAGGGCCAACTAATAACACACCTTTAGGAATTCTGGCACCAACAGCACTAAAGCGTTCTGGTTGTTTTAAGAAAGTAACAACTTCTTGTAGTTCTTCTTTTGCTTCTTCAATTCCGGCCACATCATCGAATTTAATTCCGGTTTTCGCTTCCATCATGAATCGGGCGCGAGATTTACCGAAATTCATCGCTTGTCCTGGCCCACCGGGAATGTTGCTGGAACGACGGAACAAGAAAAACAATCCGGCAATTAATAAAACGGGGAATACTAAGTTACCTAACAATCCCCAAATTGCGCCATCGTTTCTCATGGGATGGGAAGCGAAGCTAATATTCGATTCTTTGAGTTTGGCAATTAATTCTGGGGCATTGGAAGGTAAATCTACTCGCCAGTGTTGAACTTGGGAACCTAAAACTGGTTCTGGGTCGATACCTTCTACAATAGCTGTCCGACCACCCTCATAGAGGTCAACGCTGGTGACTCGACCGGAATCTAAATATTCTAAAAATCGTCCATAGCTCATGCGGGTACTAGCGGCATTTCTGCCTGTATCCATCGCTGATGAAGAGAATGCCCCTTGCCACAGGAAAAATCCTATAAGTAGCGCAGGCAACATCCACAGTACTACGACTTTCCAGGAAGACTTCATAGTTGGGTGGCCTCTAAATGCAATTTAAACAAAATAGGTTCTCGATTACACAAATAAGTGCTTTTCAAAGGAGAGTCAGATAAATTTTTGCTGTTTAAATTAAGGCAGAAGGCAGAAGGCAGAAGGCAGAAGGTAAAAAGCTATTAATTTTTTTTGGTCTGCATACTTATCTTCGCTATCCTGCACTAATGTCTTTTTAGAGCCAAATGGCTTTCCTTAAGACAAAAGCGTGTAACAGCAAACAAATCTTAATTAAATTTAACTTACTTTTCATAATTAGGGCAAGACTGTTGAGAAGGCAGAGGGCAGAAGGCAGAAGGCAGAAGGTAAGAAAGGCTCCAAGGCAGAAGGCAGAAAATAAAAATTCCCCTTGTCCCCTTGTCCCCTTGTCCCCTTGTCCCCTTATCCCCTTATCTCC
>NZ_JADEWG010000022.1 GCF_015207735.1 [Phormidium] sp. LEGE 05292 | reverse complement strand
CAAGGGGACAAGGGGACAAGGGGACAAGGGGACAAGGAGAATTTTTATCTTCTGCTCCTCTGCCCCTCTGCTCCTCTGCCCCTCTGCTCCTCTGCTCCTCCAACCAGCCTAATTTAGCTTCTAGGGTAATGCGATCGCCTGGTTGCAAGGTAACAGTTAATTGACCTGGACACCAAAGATCTTCGCGATCGCCTAATCCGCGCAATTCTTCTTCGGGATAGTAATAATTCCAATACCAATAATTTACTATTTGATAATTTCCCTTACTCCAAGTTAATTGCCAAGGTGTACCTTGCCAATCTTGATTAATTGCTTGGAAAAAAACCCGGTTTTCGCTAACTTTTTGTGAGAATCTTAATTCTGCTGTTGCTGTTTGTTGATGGTGAAAGTTGCGATCGGCAATTAACGGTTTTAACCGCAAAATTGCTGCTTCTTTCCCTTGATAAACATATTCAATTAAAGTTCTCTGATCGAATTGATTGAGTAATAATTCCTCACCTACTTTGGGAAAGTTTTGCGGCATTTCTAATTGTCGAGTTAGTTGCCAATTTTCCTCACTCCAAACCCAAGTGGGAATCGGATCGATCGTGAACGATCGCAACAATCGATAACCCAAAGGCGCAACTTTACCGCTTGACCAGAAATTTGTCCCTAATTCCCAAGTTTTTCCCCCAATTTCTAGGGTTGCTTCTAAGTGAGATAGCAGCAACGTGCGTTCGCTAGGGGGGTCTAATGCCGCAATTAACCAACCGTGATAGGTGCGGGTGCGGGCATCACACACGGTACCACAAGCAAAACTACCTAGCCCATTGGTCAATAACCACTCTCGCCGATCTAGACTTTCCATTAGTTACTCAAAATCGTTATGAGTATGATATAGTTGTTACAGTTCGTAAATAAACAGTAGTTGCCCCTGTGGGGAAGACGAGGTGGGTTAACGAGAATTGTTCGTTAACTCAAAAAACTAAAGCTAAACCCCGTCTTTACTACATTACCTACAAGAGGACAAGTCGAAGCATAATTTTTAAGGAGAAAAAGTTCATGCCCCTAAGTTACGCATCAGAAGGATGTTTGCGTGTTGGTCAATCTGCGCCTGACTTTACTGCAACAGCTGTAGTGGATCAAGAATTCAAGAGCATCAAGCTGTCAGACTATCGTGGTCAGTATGTTGTGTTGTTCTTCTATCCGTTGGACTTTACCTTTGTTTGCCCAACTGAGATTACAGCATTTAGCGATCGCTACGAAGAATTCAAAAAACTGGGCACAGAAATTCTGGGCGTTTCGGTAGACAGCGAATTCTCCCACTTAGCTTGGATTCAAACCGATCGCAAATCTGGTGGTTTGGGCGATTTAGCTTATCCTCTAGTTTCCGACATCAAAAAAGACATCAGCGCCGCTTACAACGTCCTCGATCCAGAAGCAGGCGTAGCTTTGCGCGGTCTGTTCATCATTGACAAAGAAGGTGTAATTCAACACGCCACCATCAACAACCTATCTTTTGGTCGCAGCGTTGACGAAACATTGCGGACTCTCCAGGCGATTCAATACGTGCAATCTCACCCAGATGAAGTTTGTCCCGCTGGTTGGCAACCTGGTGAAAAGACCATGAATCCCGATCCTGTCAAATCAAAAGTTTTCTTTGCTTCTGTTTAATTTAAGGCAACTAACTCTTTTGTAAGATAAGTTCTTCACCCCAACACTACAACTGCAATTGTCAGCTTGTAATGTTGGGGTTATATTTATTTAAAGTTACTGAGTTTATTATTTAATTATGCTGACTTCCACTGATTTTAGCGGTTTAATAAATGAACGTTTCTTCCGTAATTTTTTGCCAATTCCGGCGCATAACGAACTACGATTAGGGGCAGTTACTAAAGATTTTGAACTGCTAGATATTACTAATAGTCAGCCCATCAAGTTATCAACTTTTAGAGGTAAACAGCCCGTTGTTTTAGCTTTTACCCGAATTTTTACTGAAAAACAATACTGTCCACTGTGCTATCCCCACATTATAGCGATGAATCAAAACTATGAACGGTTTTCTAGCAGAGGAATCGAAGTTTTAATGATTACCAGTACTGACAAAAAACAAAGTGAAAAAGTTGTCAAAGACTTGGGGTTAAAAATGCCGTTATTGAGCGATCCGAGTTGTTGGGTGTTTCGGGAATACCAAGTTGGTCAAGCGTTGGGTGCGCCTTTACCAGCGCAATTTGTGTTAGATAAGCAAGGTAAGTTGGTTTACAAGCATTTGTTTTCTTTTTTATCACCTAATGCTTCTGTTGAGCAATTATTAGCAGCGATTTGAACAATCGTTATCCCTATGCAAACCAGTATGACAATTAGTAGCATTGTGGCACTATTCGGTGGGATGGTTGTTCTGGCTGCTATTCCCAGTGTGAGTGTTGTGGCTGTCTCGACAAGATCGGCTACATCTGGGTTTATTCATGGTGTTTTCACCACTCTCGGAATAGTACTGGGTGACATAATTTTCATAATCATAGCTATTTTGGGTTTGTCGTTTCTCGCGGAAACGATGGGTAGCTTATTTGTACTTATAAAATACCTGGGTGGCGTGTATCTTATATTATTGGGAATCGCACTATTTAAGTCAAAAGCAAAGAATATGAAAACAGAGGAGGTGGTTAAATCCTCTTTGCTGTCGAGTTTTTTGACTGGTCTTTTTATTACATTGGGCGATCAAAAGGCGACGTTATTTTATTTAGGCTTTTTTCCGGCTTTTGTCGATCTTTCTCAGGTTTCTTGGTTTGATACTGGGATTATTATTGCGATCGCCATTCTAGCCGTAGGCGGTGTAAAACTTGGTTATGCTTTCATGGCAAATAGAGCTAGATTGCTGATTAGTTCTAAAATAACCAAAGGATTAAACATTGCTGCTGGCTGTGTAATGATTGCTGTTGGAGTATTTTTAATCACAAAAACTTAATCCTGGTTCGTTGTAAGGACTTCAGTCCTGCTAGGTGAGGAGTAGACGACTGAAGTCGCTACTACGAACAGGTTGTGTACGACTGAAGTCGCTACTACGAACTTATTTAATTACAATTTAATTTGTTTGAGGTTAGTGCGGGGATTGAAAGTGCGATCGGCCCGAATTTTTTCATAATATTCTCGTTCCGTTTGGCTAAGTTCTTTGGGTGGAACAATAGAAATTTTCACCATTAAATCGCTGCGTCCTCCTTTAGGATTAGGCCATCCTTTTCCTCGCAGTCTTAGGGATTGACCAGAACGAATACCAGCGGGAACATTAACCGTTACCGAACCATCTGGAGTTGGTACTTCTATTTGTGCGCCTAAAACAGCTTCATCGGGAGTAATTGGCACTTCACAAACTAAATTATCGCCATCAAATTGAAAGAAATTGTGCGGTTGCAGTTCTACATTAAGGTACAAATCACCACGTTGTTGATTTAAAGAATTGAAAGAACCTTTACCTTTTAAACGAATGCGAGTACCTTTTTTAGCACCTGCGGGAATTTTCGCATCTACTACTTCTGCACCTAAATCTAAACGCTTTTGTACGCCGTGAAATGCTTCGGAAAAGGTGAGACTGAGGTTAGCTTCTCTGTCAGCAACACTGGGATTTGTTGTTTGATTATCAAAGCCATCAAAGCCGCTAAAACCGCCACCACCAAAACCAGTAGACCCACCTGGGCTGGTGCGATAGCCGTAACCTCGATTAGTGGAACGTCTAGCACCAGTTCCAGTTCCAGTTCCAGTAGTTCCTGTGCTGTAGCGACCTAATAATTCGTTGATGAATTCGTCAAAACTACCGTACTGACTGAAGTCAAAGCCGTTAAAATCGACTCCTGGTGCGCCTGCACCACCAGCACCTGACCATGCTTGGTCAGCTTGTTTCCAGTATTGACCGAATTGGTCGTATTTTTTGCGTTTATCGGGGTCGGAAAGGACTTCGTAGGCTTCGGTAACTTCTTTGAAACTGGCTTCGGCTTGTTTGTTGCCAGGGTTCATGTCTGGGTGATATTTACGTGCTAGGCGACGGTAAACTTTTTTGATTTCGTCGGCGCTAGCGGTTTTACTTACTCCCAGGACGGCATAATAGTCTTTAAAGTCAGTGGTAGCCATTTAGTTTGTCTCCTATAAAGTAAATATTAGTGGTAATTTTGTCTTGATTTATTATGGGCTGAAGATGATTTTTTGCGGGAGAGTTTTTTAATTTTAGACTTTCCAGTTAAGTATGGTTCGAGCATTTAGTGAGAATAAAAATATGGTCAGGAATAGGTGTATACATGGTCTCATTTTTATTGTGCATTTAAATAGATTATGACTGCAAGTTCGGTTTGGTACGGTTATTCCACAATTGTGAATTCGTCAAGATGGTAGCGAATTAACTGATCGAATCCATCTAGCAAAGCTGGGGGCGCATCGCGTAATTGACGAGACATTCGGAAAATGACTTCTTCGGGGACTTGACGCTGGCGACGACGGTTGCGCCAGAGGCAAAGCCAGATGGGAGTATCGAACCATATTCCGGTGATGTGGGTAAAGCCTGTTTCGCGGCAAAGGGCGATCGCATCTTTGCGTTGGCGACGTGCGGCATTGGTAGCATCGTAAATGGCGACGGTGGCTTGTGCTTGGTTAATTGCTAGGGCAGCTTGTTGTAGTTGTCGCTGTAACTCACGCCAAACTAGCAACCAAGGGCCCTGGATAGCTTCATCTCCAAACAGTTGACCCCGAATCCTGTCTGTAGAAATTAACAAACTTTGGGGCGGTTCTGCGATTAGCTTTTGGGCTAGGGTAGATTTACCGCTACCAGGAAGCCCAATCAAAAGAATTAGTTTTGTCATTGGTCAATTGCCATTTGTCATTTGTTATTTGCTAACCTCTTCACCAATGACCAATAACCAATAACCAATGACCAATGACCAATGACCAATGACTAATGACTAAATGATTGTGCCATCGGGAATAACGGCATTTTTCAAGACAACGACGATGCCGCTACGGATATAGAATCCGAGGTTTTCGCGATCGGCTTCTTGTACATTGTCTTTGTTGATAATTTGGACATCACAACCGATGTGGGCATTTTTGTCAACGATCGCACGCCGAATTGTGGTGTTTGCGCCGATGCCTAATGGGACTTGAGTATGATGGCAATCAGATTCCCGTTCGCTAAAAGGTTGGTAAAAGTCTGCCCCCATAATTAGGGCATCTTCGATTAAACAACCAGCTTCTACACGACTTCGCACTCCCAATACTGAATGAGCGATGCGGCAATTTTTTAAGATACAGCCTTCTCCAATCATCGATTCCGTTACATTACAATCTAACAATTTTGTTGGTGGTAGGTAACGAGCACGAGTGTATATGGGGGCAGTTTCGTCGTAGAAGCTAAAGGGCGGGCGGGGTTGTCTGGTTAAGGCTAAGTTGGCATCGTAGAACGCTTCAATGGTTCCGATATCTTCCCAATACCCGTTAAATAGGTAAGCTTGAACGTTGTGATCTTTCGATGATGCGGGAATAATTTCCTTACCGAAGTCTGTACTGTCTGGGTATGCTTTTAGCAGTTCCAACAACACATCTTTTTTAAAGACATAGATCCCCATAGAAGCGATGTAGGGCATTTTTACAGCTTCTTCTGCCGTCAGCCCCAAAACCTTGGTGTCCACCTGCATTTGTTTGAGGGCTTCACCTTTGGGCTTTTCGCTAAAGTCAACTACTCTACCGTTGTCGTCAATTTTCATTAAACCGAAGTCCGAGGCACGTTTTTCGTCCATCGGCACAACGGAGATGGTGATATCGGCGTTGGTTTCGCGGTGACGTTGCACGAACAAACGATAGTCCATCCGGTAGAGGTGATCTCCCGAAAGGATTAAATATTCATCCACATCCCACTCTTGGAATAGCCACATATATTGACGAACTGCGTCAGCCGTACCTTGGAACCAGTTAGGGTTTTCCGGTGTTTGCTGGGCAGCTAGTACTTCTACAAACCCATCAGTGAAGCCAGCAAAGTTGTATGCGCGGGCAATATGACGGTTGAGTGAGGCAGAGTTAAATTGAGTCAGGACGTAGATTTTGTAAATTTCTGAGTTGATGCAGTTACTTACGGGAATATCGATGAGGCGATATTTCCCTGCTAAGGGTACTGCTGGCTTGGCGCGTAGTTTGGTTAGGGGGTAAAGACGAGTCCCTGCGCCGCCACCGAGAATAACAGATAAAACTCTTTTCACAAAAAAACCTCTCACTGCCAAACGTTCCCAAGTCCAGTGTCGGACTGTGGGGAACAGTTGGCAAGGGGGAAAAGGAGGAACTGGGCATTTTTTTGGAGTTACCCGCAGGGGGGCTCCAGGGGCTCCAGGGGCTCCAGGGGCAGAAAATAGATATAAAATGCCGGAAGAAATAGCCAGAGAAAGACAACAACAACTTCAGGATCTTTTAGCTAAGTTGGAGGAGAGGGGAATCGATCCGAATACATTGTAAAGAGGTAGTTGTGGAGATGGCGATCGCTCTTTATATAATCAACTATTGGGTATCTTTCTTTCTATTATTTTCTGCCTCCACTTAGGTTCGAGTGCATTTATATGCTCAAATATTAGCACAAGTAGCTCGACTCAACATTATTAAAACCAAAGCTTGGTACACTTTAAATCACCGTTATTAGTCTTTTTTAGACAGAATCAAATTTAGCACATTTAACTCATTGGAAGTTAACAAATATCTATCTGTATAAATTTTTTCTCGCATTTGTATTTGACGCACCCTACAAACTAAGGGTTTAAATATTGTTTAACTTCGGTTAAAAATGCCAATGAGTTAAATTCAACCTCGCCTCTACTATGGTTAAAGACAGACAATTTACTGAATGCTTCGTCGCCAATAATGTTTTGATAAGGGTCGAGTTTTAAGCTAATATCTTTGTCTTTTTCAAATCGGGAAAAGTGAAAGAGTGTGAGGTATTGGAGAATGTCATTTTTCAAGGTACTATCATCATTCATTAAAGCTTGTCGGATTTCTCGATCGTCCAAAACTCCTGGGTAAATACCGATTAGTGTAGAGTAGGAAATTACGCCGTTGTAAAAGCGATCGTCCCCTTTACCCACTGTGATTCCGTTAAAAAGATTGAAGAAAACAATTGCTTGGTGACAGGGATCTTCTGCAAGATTTAGTAATTGTCCAGTATCTTGAATGTAAAAAGATTTTGACTTTAGAGTTTGGGATTTTTTCACATAATATTTATCAAAAAATACCGGATAAATGTTAATGTCGTGGCGATTTCCCCTCAATTCTTCAACTAGTTTTGGGGACATAAAATATAATCCTTCATCTTCATCTGTTTGGGTTATATGTAAGCTACTTGTGTAAGGTGCTTTGGCAATATATACAAAGTGTCGATATCCAGCTTCATAGAGATTGTTTACTGTGTCTAAAAGAATTGGTGGGTCTCGATACAAGCGATCGTTGTAATAATTATCAGAAAAGGTTTGGATAATTTCTAAACCAATCACACCGTTGTTTTTGCGGTTGACAGTGACTACTTCTCCTATTAAATTAGAGATGCGATTTAAGCGATTTCTGTTACCTGTTCTCGCGTCGCTTTCTAAGCTGGAAACAACAATAATTGCTAGTTTTTCTAACTGGGGAGTATCATTAGGATTGCTAAAGCGGAATTTTTTTGGCAATACGGAATAGAGGGAATATAACCCATTATTTATTTTGAAGCTATTCAAGTTTTTGACTCGGAAACCTTGAGAAGTTACTCGATGTTTTTCGCTCAATAAATGAGATAATGTTTTGCTAAGATTGGCGACAAATTTTTCGGAAGGTGCGGGATTTTGGCGATCGCCTTCGTGCAATCTCACCATCGGTACAAATAAACTCTTTGGTGTAGCTTCCAATAAAATATTTAAGCAAAGATACGCCAGCAAGGAGAATGTAAAACGATAAATAAAAGCTTGAGTTGAGTTTAAACCCTGCTTATTTTCGTCTAAACGTCGATTGTTGAAGGGAAAAATAATTAATTTATTCTTACTAAAAGACTCTCGATATACTTCCCTAGATTTGTCTTGTTTCGGAACCAAAATTACTGGTAAAGTATCGATGTTTTCGATATCGAATTTCATGCGAAATTCTTGACGTTCTTCGCTAGAAAAATAGCGGATATCTTCAATCGTGATACTCCCAGGTAATTGACAAAGCGCATTGTTATCAATATAAGATTCACCAATAGAAATGTATCTCAAGCATTCTTTAGGATTGTTCGCTAAAACTTCATTGAAAAAACTTAGTTTGTTGAAAATACTGTCGATATCTTGCTCTAAAATTCCTTTCCTAACGCTAATCTGTAGCGGATAGTTTCTTGTAGGTAAAACAGTTTGTCTTTTAATTAAATCTTTGAGTAATGCTTTCAAAGCATTAATTTTATCGATTACTTTATAATCCTTAAATCCGCGAATCATGCCTTTAAAAAGCTTTTTCTTTGCTTCTTCATCCGATCCGCGAAGTGTAACCATTATTCTTGCAAAAGCAGCGATCGGATCGTAATTTAGGTCATTGTTTGGATGATAACCCGCTTCGTTCGGATTAGGGCAAGCAAAGACAAAAAAGTATAATAAAAATAGTCTGAGTACCTTTGCACCAAAGTTTGGTTTGTTTTGCAGTTCTTTTTGATGTTCTTCACTTTCCGGATCAATTAAATTCAAATTATGCTCAAAAACTTCTTCCCCGCTGAGTGCTTGCACTGGGTTATTAAACTTCATTTTAATCCCAAAAACAAACTGTCTTTCTCCTTGATTTTGATCTGTACTTTCTCCCAAGTTTCCGGTAATTATGGGAATGATTGGTAAAGCGTCTAAAACGTCTGCTGTGGAAAATACCTCTTTGTAATTAATCCTTGCACCAGCATAGTTAACTTCGTACTCAGCATCAGCTTTATTCTCATTAATGTAAGTTTCAATTAATCTTAAACGGCGAATCAAATCTTCGAGATAAATTTTTGCCGGGGAATCGGCGATTTCATTATTGTCTCTGAGATATTCTAAATATCTGATTTTTGCTTCTTTTTTGAGTTTTCCCAAAGTTTCAGTATCGACAATTCTTTGCAGTCGATAAAAGTCAGATAAATCATTTCGCAACATTCCTTGGAGAATGTCGTTTAACTCTTCAACTTCACTATCACTTTCCGCTTTTGTTTCGATATAATTTGCTAAACCTTGTTGAAGTTGTTGGGTAAATTGATTAGTATTGTGGACTTTAATTGTGAGTTTATGTAATTTTAGTAAGGAAGCACTACCGGGAGTTTGACGATCTAAAGTTAGTTTTTGCTTTTGTAAATTGGGAGTTGCTTGATCGAAGGCAAAAATAAAATCTAATTTGTTGTTTTTTCCCTGAAAAGATGCGAGAGGAGTGGTTAAACTGCTGACAAATTCGGGAAGGGATTTGTTTTCTCCTAAAGTAGCTGTTAATGTTTGTTGGATACGATCGCGAATATTGCGGACTAAATTAGGAAAAGTTTCCCGGAATTTTGGCGTAAATTTAATCGTTGCCGATCGCACTCCGATCGCAGATGTCAGCGGACTTTGTACCTGTAAATTAGCTACTTGATTCGCTACTTCGTCAATGTCAATTATTAAGCGATCGCTTCCTGATAATTTAAATACGGTTTGATTACTTAATACTTGAGAAATTTTTTGTAATAAATCGCTATAATCTAGCGAAACTAAGTCATCGTCACCCTGATTTAAAACGTTAACCATTGATGGTATTTTTTTACACTTACTCTTATTAAATCATTAGCGATCGACCGCAGTCAATCACTTTGATATCCAATTATATATAAAAGTTTTCTATCAAAAGTAGGAATCAAATAACAGCAAATAGCTGTAACTTAAAATAGAGAGCTAGCAGATTAATTATGCAGATAAACACTCCAGATTGGGTTAAACACGCAGTTTTTTATCAAATTTTTCCGGATCGGTTTGCTCGCAGCAAACAGCCTCACAAACGACTTTTGAGAAACGCCTCTTGGGAAGCTTGGGATGATATGCCAACACTCCAAGGTTATAAAGGTGGTGATTTGTGGGGTGCGATCGAACAGTTGGATTACTTGCAGGATTTGGGCATTAATGCTGTATATTTTACCCCCATTTTTCAATCTGCCAGTAACCACCGATACCATACTCATGATTATTACCAAGTAGATCCAATGTTGGGGGGAAATCCGGCTTTTAAAGAATTACTAGATGCTGCCCACAAACGGGATATTAAAGTTGTGTTGGACGGGGTATTTAATCATTCTAGCCGAGGCTTTTTCTTCTTTCATGATGTGTTAGAAAATGGCCCACATTCTCCTTGGGTGGATTGGTTTAAAGTTGAAGGTTGGCCTGTATCTGCTTACAATGGAGAGTATCCAGCAAATTATGTTGGTTGGGCAGGAAATCGCGCTTTGCCAGTATTTAATCATGACAATCCCGAAGTGCGCGAATACATCATGGAAATTGCCGAATATTGGATTAAATTTGGCATTGATGGCTGGCGATTAGATGTACCTTTTGAAATAAAAACTCCTGGTTTTTGGCAAGAATTTCGCGATCGCGTTAAAGCCATCAACCCCGAAGCTTACATAGTTGGTGAAGTTTGGGGAGACTCCCGCGAATGGTTAGATGGTACTCAATTTGACGGAGTAATGAATTACTTATTTGCTGCGCCAACTATTGCTTTTACGGCTGGCGATCGTGTAGACATTTCTCAAGTACAAGACCGTTCTTACGATCCTTACCCGCCTTTATTCGCCAAAGAATACGGCGAAAAAATTGAATATTTGCTGCAACTTTACCCTTGGGAAATTCAACTTACCCAACTTAATTTATTAGCTAGTCATGACACAGCACGATTAATTTCCATCGCCCAAGGTGACAAAGCCAGCGTAGAACTAGCAACCGTTTTACTATTAACATTTCCCGGTGCTCCCAGCATTTATTATGGCGATGAAGTTGGCTTACCTGGGAAATTAGACCCCGACTCGCGGCGCGGTTTTCCAATGGAAGCCCACTGGGATGTTTACGTTCTCAAATATCACCAAAAACTCATCGCTTTACGGAATAAATATCCCGCACTTCGTACAGGTTCCTATCACATTTTGTACGCAGAAGGAACAGTTTACGTATTTGCCAGAATTTTGGTAAATGAAAAATTAATTGTTGCTGTTAATGTCGGTACTTCAGATGCAAATATCAGCTTTGAAGTAACAACTTTGCAATCTCAACCAAGTCAATTACTATACGGTGAAGCTGAATTTTCTTGGAATGAAGAAGCAGGAAAATCCCAGCAATTAAGCTTGAATTTACCTGCTCGATCGGCTTCTATTTTAGGCCCAATTGAATAGAGTTTTTCTAGTAACTCAATTTGCTAGTTATTAATTCTTTCTTGTTCCTTGTTCCCCCCTTGAGTAAGGGGGGATAGGGGGAATCTAACTCTGTGATTACAATGTTTTGATCCCCCCAACCCCCCCGTGATGTTAATAGCGAAACTTCCGCTGGTTCCCCCCTTTGTAAGGGGGGCGGAGGGGGGATCAAAAGGGGGCTAAGAAAGAGTTAGTAGAGACGTTTCATGAAACGTCTCTACAATGTCTCTTCAATCCCTAATATTGCGGGATTAAAACAGTATCGATCGCATGAATGACACCGTTATCAGCTTCTAAATCGGACTGAACGATCGCAGCATCACCCACCATCACAGCACCATTGTTATGAATTTTCAAATCCGAACCTTCAAATGTGGTAGTTTTATCTAGTTTTACCACATCTTCTGACATCACTTTGCCTTCGATAATGTGATATGTGAGAATCTTAGTTAACTGGGGAATATCGCTCAACAATTTATCGATAGTTCCTGTGGGCAATTTGTCAAAAGCTTCATCAGTTGGAGCAAAAATAGTAAATGGGCCAGCACCTTTCAAAGTATCAGTTAAACCAGTAACTTTCACAGCTTCTACTAAAGTCTTAAAAGAGCCAGATTTAGCAGCTGTTTCTAAAATGTTTGCCATTTGTTTTACCTTTTTTTGATTTGATAATTAGTTGAACAACTTATGGCAACTTATTCAACTGCTACTAATGCAGGCATTAATACTGTATCAATGACATGAATAACGCCGTTGTCTGCGAGAATATCTTGTTTTAAAACATTAGCATCATTCACTTTTACACCATCTGAAGAATCAATAGCTAATACTGACCCTTCAAAAGTAGGTGCTTCATTGATTTGGATAAGATCATCCGATCTAACATCTCCAGCAACAACGTGATACATGAGAATTCGCTTCAGTTTGGCAGTGTTCTCCATCAAAGAAGCTACAGTAGTAGCGGGAATTTTAGCAAATGCCTCATCAGTAGGAGCAAAAACGGTTTTGGTTTCAGGATTTTTAAGTACATCTACTAATCCTGCTGCTTCCACTAAAGTTAGTAAAGTTTTGAAAGATTCAGCTTGAGTAGCGGTTTCTACAATGTCAGCCATAATTTTTCCTAAGTTGTTAACTTTTCCTGTTTCAAGTAATACAAACTGACAAGCTTAAGTGCATCTTTCAAGAGTCGCAGATATTTCTTAGACATCTAAAAGGTAAATTACCTCAAAGCCTTGTAGAGACGTTGTATACAACGTCTCTACATTGTTTTTTTTGGAGATGTCTATTTAACTGCTGGCAGTTATACCTCTTTTTTGCAGTTGTTCCATAAAAAACTCTTCTAAAGTAGGACGCGCTAAGTTTAAGGTGATGATTTGGGCTTGCATGAGGCGTAAACTAGAGAGAAAATCTTGTATATCGCCTTTTACGTGACCTTGCCAAGCTTCTTCTGTGCTACCTATTCCTTGAGATACAAATTCTAAATCTGGTAGCCATTTTTTTAAGATGTCTTGCTTACCGCCTTTGCCTTTAATGTAATATGTGTCGGCGGTTCCCAAAAGTTCATTCAAAGAGCCGATGCAAATTATTTCACCTTGCGCTAATATGGCGATGCGATCGCAAATCTTCTCCACATCTGACAATACATGACTGTTAAAAAATATGGTTTTTCCCGCAGCTTTTAAAGATGAAATAATCTCTCTAATTTGGTAGCGTCCCAGAGGATCTAAACCCGACATCGGTTCATCTAAAAATACCAATTCTGGGTCATTAATTAAAGCTTGCGCCATGCCAATTCGTTGCAACATTCCTTTAGAATATTGTCGCAGTTGCTTTTTCTTCGCTGCTGACTGGGCGAGTCCGACCATTTCTAAAAGTTGGGGAATGCGTTGCTTTTGAATTTCTTTAGGAATTTGAAAAAGTCCGGCGATCATTTGCAAAAATTCCCAACCTGTTAAAAAATCATAATAATAGGCATTTTCCGGCAGATAACCAATGCGTTGCTTGACAGTGCGATCGCCCAAAGTTTTTCCTAATATTAACCCCCTGCCAGAAGTAGGACGGGCAATGCCTAGTAAAGTTTTTAACAGTGTAGTTTTTCCCGCACCATTCTGCCCTAACAAACCAAAAGTTTCCCCTTCATAAACTGTCAAGGTACAACTTTTTAAGGATTCGATTTTCTGATTCAGCCAAAAGCCTGTGCGGTAAACTTTTCCTAATTCGTAGGTTTGCACAACTGGCTGACGTGCAATTGTAATTTCTCCCCCTGACAAATCTGTAGCAGAATCCATATTATTTTAGTTATCGACGACAACTGAGATTGATTATTACCTATATTAAGTAAATAACATCATTTAGTAGCAAGGAAACTCATGGATCGAGGGAAAATTGTGGCAATTATTACCGGGGTAATTTCTCTAATTCTAGCGATCGGCTATTTACTCTTAGTACAACTGCTAGATTTTCGTGGGGAAATGATACCTGCACCCGTATCAATGTTGAATTTGGGAATTTGGTAGTAAATTGTGGGTAATGGATGGTTGATGATTTGTGCGATCGATTCATTACCCACAACTTTGACAATTTTAAAAATGATGTACATGAGTAGCTTTGAGCGTATGAAAAGAAATTAATAACTGCGTCAAAGCCAGAGGATAACTTTGCAAAATCTCATCAGTTGTCCCAGTAATTTTCCCCAATTCTAAATTTCCTCCCAAACTACAATGCGGAAATAAATCGGGCATTTCCTGACACAAAACCTTTTCTAATTTACTCACCTGTTCCGCAGTTGCATGACTATCAATTTCCAGCACATCAACTGGTTTACCCATATCCCGATCTAATCCTAAACGAACAGATGAATCAGTACCATTATCACTGAGATCTATAATTTTAATAAAATCAGGATGGGGGATAGTAGGTCTGAGTACCAAACGCACATTTAAACGGGAATTATCCTCATCAATATCATCATTTGGGGGATAAAAAGTTACGACCACATCTGCCCATTTGCGCTGAGGACGAATAAAGTGTTCTGAGTCAGGTTCGCGTTTTTCTAATTCTGCTAAAACTTGTTCTGGCGAGTAACCCCGCTTCATTGTATCCCGCTTAATCTTCCACTTCGCACGCAAAGATTCTGGTGGTGCAAGGTAAACTTTAACATCAAAACAATCACGACAACCACGAGTAGAATAACCTAGCAATCCTTCGACAATTACAAATTTTTGGGGTTTAATATATTGTGGTGGTTCAAAAGTTCCTGTGTGGTGACTGTAAACTGGTTTTAGGATCGGTTGACCTGTTCGCAACAGCGATAAATGCTGCTGCATAATATCCAAATAATTGCAATCTGGATGCAAAGCTGTAATGCCTAATTCTGCTCGCTGAGTGCGATCGTATTTGTGATAATCGTCAGTACAGATAACTGTAACATTATCTTCTCCCAAAACCTGGGCAATTCCTCTAGTTAAAGTGGTTTTTCCCGCCGCACTATCACCAACAATTCCAAGGATAATCGGACGATTGCTCATAGTTTTTGATATATTAAAGCTTCTGAATTAATTTAATTTTAGGAGGGAATGGAGATCGAATCAATGCCTAATCAATTTATTTACAATTCTTTTCAACTTAGTTATGCCATTTTGGGAACAGGTGCGCTAGGTGGATATTACGGCGCTTGTTTGCAAAAAGCTGGTTTAGATGTTCACTTTCTGTTACACAGCGATTACGAATATGTCAGTCAGCATGGTTTAGTAGTTGAATCAAAATATGGTAATTTCACTTTACCAGATGTTCAAGCTTACCAGGAAGCTAGCAAAATGCCTCCTTGTGATGTAGTAATTGTGGCATTAAAAACTACCCAAAATCATTTATTACCGCAAATGTTAACCAATCTAGTTAAAGATAATGGTGTGGTTTTAGTATTACAAAATGGACTAGGCGTAGAAGATGAAGTTGCTAAAATTGTCGGCGCAAAAAGGGTAATGGGTGGGCTATGTTTTCTTTGTTCTAATAAAGTAGCACCTGGACATATTTGCCACTTAGATTATGGTCAAATTAAAATTGGAGAATATGCTGCTAATTATCAACCTGCTGGAATTACTAATAGAATGCAGCAAATCGCTGCTGATTTTGAACGTGCAGGAATTAAGATGGAATTAGCAGAGGATTTGCTATTAGCACGTTGGCAAAAATTAGTTTGGAATATTCCCTACAATGGACTTTCTGTAGTTTTGGATGCAAGAACTGATGAATTAATGAGTAATCCTGATACTCGCAGTTTAGTTGAAGAGTTAATGTGGGAAGTAGTAGCAGGAGCAAAAAGTTGTAATTCCATTATTGATAAAAGCTTTGTAGAAACCATGCTACACTACACCGATAAAATGAAACCTTACCGCACCAGCATGAAAATTGATTACGATGAAAAGCGACCTTTGGAAGTAGAAACAATGTTTGGCAATCCCTTACATTTTGCCCAAAAAAAGGGTGTAAATTTACCAAAAATTACCATGATTTACCAACAATTAAAGTTTTTGGATAGCCGAAATTGTAGTTAGCGGTATGGTAAATTCATCGCAGCTAATCTAAAATAGTTACAATAAATGAGTAGGGGCGGGTTTAGCCAAAAGATGGTAATAGCCAGGAATAATATAGAAGTCAAAACCCGCCCATTCCAAGCATCTGTAGCAAACATTTATTACGGTAAATTTATCCGGGAATTTAACCACAATTTAATTAAAAGCAAAACTCCCAAATGTAGCGGATACAAAGGATAAAACCATTTATAAAACGGTTTACTCTTTCCCCCTTGTTCACCGTTATATAAAGCTATTATTCCTACAGAAGCTATACCAAACAACTCGACATAACTCCATTGATTAATATAGATAAACAATAACCGATAGCCAACAAAAAAGAACCACCATTTGGCACTTTGTAAATCGATAATTGACATCAAATAAATTAGAATTAATGCGAACATTCTCCCCTCAACCCGCAACAATTCGGCAACTACCATGAAAGCAATAACAATTAAAAACTTGAAAAGTTTCGATTCAACTAATTTAGTGCAACGAATAGTTATAACTCCCAAAGCCAGAGTAAATAGGATATTAAGTTCGCTGGGTACAGAGAAAACTAAATAGTAAACTTTGCTATAAATTGGTTGAGTTATAATTCCCCAAATTATTAATCTAAAGACATATTTTTTGATATCAGATGTATACTTTTCTCCTTGTGCTGCTAACCATGCAAACAAGGGAAAACTCAGCCTTCCTAAGATAACTAAAATAGTCACTTGTGGAAAAAATAACCTCCCCACATGATCGATAATCATTAGGGAAAACGCTATCAGTTTAATATCAAAAGCGGTGAGTTTTTGAATGTTTAACTTACCAAGAATTTCAGACATATAGAGCAATCCTATTTTTTTGAACCGCTACAGACGCAGAGAGCGCAGAGAGAAGAACGTAAGTAGAGACGTTTATACAACGTCTCTACATTTTTTGATAACTAGTAACTAGCATTAATTACCAATCTTCTCGTTTTGGTGATGATTTAGTCCAATCATCTACATATTCGTAAGGTGGGATTTTGATCTCTTCTACTTCTTCCTCTTCCGCCTCTTCTTCTTCATATTCTAATTCCGTTTCTTGTGGGGGATTTTGTGTTAACGGTTGGACAACTTTTGCAATAGCATCTTGGACAAAAGCTTTGACAAATTCATCTTTTTTATTCAACTCAAATTGCCGTTGCACAACTTCTGAAATTCCGCCATCGCCCCAATCTTGATTATGGCGAAAATATTCAATAAAACTCTTTCCGGCAATGCGGGTTAAATAAGCAGCACTTACGCCTTGAATTGCTTTACCAACTAAATAAGTAGCAATGTTTAATTGTAATGCTCTAGAAACTAATTCAATTGCTCCTTTAACTATGCCTAAACTAGCGAGAGTTTTGCCTAAAGAAAGCGCCAACTCTCTCCCCCTTTCCATATTCAAATCACAGCCATAAATCTTGCCAATTTCTACTACCATTTGGGCGTTTACTGCCACAGTTGCTAACAAATCTACCACTGGCAAAGGTGTAACTGCAATTACTCCCGCGCTTATCCATTGATACCGTTCTACAACTTTATCAGCTTGACGGCGACGTTGGGCATCAATTATTTTTCTGGCTTCTTCTCCTAAACGTTGCGATTGTAATAAAATATTATCTGCCATTAAATCATCACCTTCTGCCCGTAAAATGTTTGCTAAACGGCGAATTAATGGCATAACATCAGGTTCAGGTTGAATAATTTCCCCGGTTTCTAACTTGACTGTGCGGGGATTTGCTGACACAGTAACAATATCAGAAGTAGAAATAAAACTCTTAACTCTTTCTCGGAGTCGCGCCAAAATTGTTTCTTTATCTTCGTCGGTGTAAAGGTCGATTTTGTTGAGGACTAAAATATTGCGTTTACCAATTTCTGCCAAGGCTTTTAAGGGTACAAATTCTGATTGCAGCAGGTCGTTTTCGACTACAAATAATAGTAAATCCGCCTCGGTTGCTAATTGACGTGCTAGTTGTTCTCGTTCTGTTCCCGCAACTCCCGCTTCTAAAATTCCTGGGGTATCAGTAATTAAAATTTCCCGTTCTAAACCTTTTAATTTTAATTCGTAAGTTTCGCCAACTTCTGTCGTTCCCATTGGCGCACTAACTTTGCCTACCATTCTACCCATTAAGGCATTTATTAAGGAAGTTTTGCCCGATGAACCTGTACCAAATATTACAACTTGGAGGTTTCCTCTGGATAAATTAGTTTCAATTTCACGAGAACGACTAAGTAAAGCTTGTCGGGAAACTTCGTCTTCAATTTGTTTGACTTGTTTTTTGACGGCGCGGAGATTTTCTGCTGCTGCTTCGGTTTTTGCTTCGGGAAGTTTAATTTTTGGTTTGCGGCGCTTTGGCTGATTTTGCGATCGCCAAAACATCACCCCATAATAAATCAAAGCCGTAATCAGCAACGCCAGCAGCAATATCAGCAGCAACACTACTACATTAGCCAACAAAGGCGGTGCAGACCAAGCAATATTAATATAAAGCTGATAAATGGAGTTAACTAACCAAATCATCAGCCCCAAGACTACAGTGAGGGCAGCTACTAAAGCGAGAAGTTTAGGCAGTCGCATGGCAGAAACGGGTATTTGCTTCTAAACACTAGCCTACACTGACAAAGTTTATCTGTGTCTGGTAAATTTTCTGCAAAAGACTTTAGGCTTAAGCTAGAGGTAATCGCTAGTTTTTGTCAGATAAAATTTTCTCTCACTCGCCATTTCCTCCTTATTGCTGCAACAGCTTCAGAAGAATTTCTGGATTGTCCATTTTGTCCATCACTATTTCAATAAAGGCAAGGGAGTCTCTATCTTTTTCAGCTTTAGAGACCGCTGTTTCTAACTCTGATTCTGTGCTAACTTTCATACTCCAACTATTGTTAGCAAAAACTTCAGGAAGTTTGTAATAATCCCACCTTTGGATGTCGTTGTATGGCATTTTTTCACCATGAATGTCGCGTTCTATGGTGTATCCATCGTTATTCATCAGAAAAATTATTGGTTTGAGGTTATAGCGTAATATTGTTGATAGTTCTTGTGCTGTCATTTGGAACGAACCATCACCAATTATTAAGATACACCGTCGCTGGGGAGCAGCCAGCGCACAACCTAGAACTGCGCCAAGCGAGTAGCCTATAGAAGCCCAAAGTAGTTGTCCGACAAAAGTTGTTCCCTTTGGGAAAGGAACTAGCAATGCGCCAAAAAAAGAAACTCCAATTTCGGCAACGACGATATCATCTTCTTTGAGAAAATGAGCCATTCTTTGCCACCAACGCTCTTGCTTAATAGGTGCATTATCGTTAGGTTGGAAACTCGTTGTAAAACCAGGATTCAAATTGTCTTTAACGGGTTTTATATCCAGCGAAATGCGATCGCGATGCTGCAATTTTTTGCTTAAGGCAGGTAGAAAATCCCGCATCGCTACATTATTGTACAAGGCACGCTTAATCTTTAAATACTGCCCATGCACTTCAATAGTTCGACTAGGATCTAGTTGGGCGGAAAACTTTCCGGTGTTAAAATCGGTCAAATAAGTACCGATACTTAATACACAATCTGCTTCTTCAATACGTCTTCGCACATAGTTGTCACTGATAGCACCGTTATAAATGCCAATATATTGGGGATGAGTTTCTTCTAGTAACGCTTTCCCCATGCTCAAAGTGGCATAAGGATATCCAGTAGCTGCTAACAAATCTCGCAACTGGTTATGCAGGCGATAGCGATCGACTCCCACATCAGCGAGAATAATTGGTTTTTCAGCTTTTTCCAACATAGTAACGCTAGCATCAATTGCCTCTTCCAAAGTAAGGCGATCGCTCTCGAATACAGGAGATACTAATTCACCTGAAGGCGCAGCTACTTCAGTAGAAGCAACATCCATAGGTAAGCTGATATAAACAGGTTGCTTTTTGAGAAGACAAGCACCCAGAACTCTATCAATTTCTGCTGTGGCATTCTCTGCTGTTAGATACGCTTGTGCCACCGTTACTTTTTCATACATTCTGGCAAACATGGTAAAATCGCCAGTGCCAAGGGTATGGTGCAGAAGTCCGCCCATTTTTTGCTTTTTGGTAGCCGGAGAACCAGTAATCGCTACCACAGGAACGTACTCGGCATAAGCACCAGCAATTCCATTAATTGCGCTCAATTCGCCCACACCAAAAGTGGTGACTAATGCGGCAATACCATTAATCCGAGCATAGCCATCGGCGGCATAAGCGGCGTTGAGTTCGTTGCAAGTTCCAATCCACTCAATGCCCTCTATATTGAAGATGCTATCCAAAAATTCCATATTGTAATCACCAGGCACACCAAAGATATGCTTGATGCCAATTTGTTTGAGACGAAGCAACAAATAGTCCCCAACTGTAAATTTCGTCATGGTTTATTCTGCTTTAAATAACTTTTAAGGCTTCACCACATATTTACCATTAACATTCTGTGCCTTACCTTGTTTTACCCTAGCTTGATAAACTAAAGCTGCTATTTCTGCACGAGTCGCATTTTTATTTGGGTTTAACACATTTGTATTCGGATAATTCACCACAATTCCAGCTTGGGTAGCTGCTGCAACTTTCTTCCTCGCATAGTTGGGAATTTGCGCTGCATCTTTATATTGTTGTTTTAAAATTTGTTCTGGATTAGCGGGTTCTGGTAAATTTAAACCGCTAGCTAAAGCTACAATAGCTTGAACTCTGGGAATAGGTTGTTTTGGTCGGAAACTTTGGTCTGGATAACCCGCGATAAACTCGCTTCCACTGGCTTTTTTAATCGCTGGAGTCGCCCAAAAACTATTACTTACATCTTTAAATACTACAGTTTTACTAGTAATTTTTGAACCCAAACCTTTTTCTATCACTGCGACGAATTCTGCACGAGTTACAGGTTGATCTGGTCGAAAATATCCAGCAGGAAAACCACTAACTACTCCTTGTTTTTGCAATCCTAAAATATAAGCAGCCGCCCAATAATTAGCGGGAACATCTGATAATTTAATCGGTTGCGGAGCTTTAGCTGTTGGTTTTGTTGGTACGGGAACTACAGGGACAGCTTTTGGTTGTAATGGAATAATTGGATCTGTTGGTGCAGCTGGCGTTTCCACTGCTTGAGGTACTGGTACAGGCGCGATCGCCTCTGGCGCTGCGCTTGGCGCAATCGCAATTACCCCAGGTAAAATAGGTTGAGCAACTTCAGGAACTACGCCTAACTGAGTTCCATTCCTTTGTGGATCGACAGCTACAACTCTGTTTTCAGTTCTTGCATTAGTTCCTTCTCTAACCGTTCTCCTTTCTCGATCGACTGCCCGATTCGCTAACCAAGGTAAAATTATTCTTGGTGCCAGCAAAGAACTTCTGGGAGTAGGAGCAACTTGAACCGGAGTTGTACTGGTTACATTCCAATTAATTGGCTTTCTACTTAAACTCCAAAAGAATATACTGCCGATCGACAACAAGGCAACCAAGACTGCAACAAATTCATCAAACCCTAAAGGCTCTCTTTTTGATGGTTGAGGTTCTGGGCGCTGTGATTCTGTCATCTTGATTACCCTCTACACGGCAACTCTGATTTAGATTAAACCACACTTGCGAAAACTGGAACCGCATCTTTAGATTGATTTTCGGTAACAAAATGTTTATCTAATATTTCCGGCACTTCACTGGCATCAATTCGACGATAAGCTGTTTTATCTGGCATCACAATATTTGGCCCAGCTTTACAATGTTTCATACAACCTGTGCCTTTAATGATTACTTCTTGTTGCAAATTGCGATCGCGCAACCCCTCCGCCAACGCCTGACTAACTTCCATCGCCCCCCGTTTGCAGCAATCAGACTTCTGACAAACTAAAATACAAGCTGGCTTCTTCTTCGGCTGCAAAGCTTGTGTCTCCTGGGGAACTACCTGTGTTTGTGCGCTTGCCTTCAGCTTAATTCTATAAGCTTTCAACTTTGCTGCGCCCTTCTCTGCATCCAGTTTTCGCTCTCCCCAGACTTCGATCCAATCTCCGGGTAGTAAAACTTGTCCTAATCCAGCCCTTGCCTCTTTAGAAAGTTTAATCCAAGATTCGCCCTCTGCTGTCTCTACTCGCAACAACTTAATCTTGTAACCATCCTCCAGTACAAAGCCCACAAATTTTCCAGCGAGGCAAAATTCTGTTACTTGACAAGTTTTCTTACCCATTTTTTTTGTTAAACCTCTCTATCAAAACCACAACACAATTGCAAATAAATATCAGTTTTTAACTATGATTTTAGCTGCCAGCAACGGTTCAACTGCGCTGCTAACTCGCTGCGAGGTGCTGTCAATTGCTTGAACACGCACCACAATTGAATCGCTGCTAATGGGCTATTTATTTCGACTTCTAAGCCACCGTTGCTGTTACAACAGCAGGGAATCTCTAAACCTTGTAGTCGGCGGTAGACTTGCCAGCGATCGCTACGCGCTACCGCCACTACCTGTGAATCTGTAGGATTTGTAATCGATTGCTCCATCCGAGCTTCCCACCTAAATGAAATAAATTCTCAATATTGAAACATGATTTATTTATATCCTGTTTCTGCATTTTTGTCACCTAATTGACAGAAGTTTTCAAATAATCTTTAAAGAATGGGAAGGAGGGACTGAGGACGTTCGGCTGAGCGCTCACGTCGAAGCCTGGGGATTGGACACTGGGGAACCTTCACACAGCCTTTACAAAACCCTTAGCAAACTGGCAATACTATCTACAGCTTCCAGCGCCCGAATTTCCGCCAAAGCCTGACGGAAGTTACCTTCTCGGACATCGTGAGTTACTACGACAATTTCCGCCAAATCTCCGCGAAAACCAGTTTGCACAACTGATTCCAAGCTGACACCGTGATTTCCGAAAGCAGTTCCCAGATGTCCTATAACACCAGGGTTGTCATTTGTCAAGAAGCGAGCGTAAAAACGGGTAACAAGTTCTTCCATCGGAGCAATTTGGCAATAATGCTGATGGGTGCAAGCTAAGAGAGGATGGAGGATGGGGGTTGGGGGTTGGGGAAGTACTGAGGTTTTGAGAATGGAGGCTATGTTGAGAATATCGGAAACTACGGCGCTAGCGGTTGGGCCTGCACCCGCACCTCTGCCGTAGAACATGACTTGACCGATCGGATCGCCTTCCACGAAAATAGCATTGTAAACGCCGCTGACACTGGCTAAAGGATGTTGTTTCGGGACTAAAGTCGGATGAACTCTCACTTGTAACTGTTCTGGTTCATTTGATTTAACACTCATCTGTTTAGCAACAGCGAGTAACTTAATCACAAAACCCAATTTTTCGGCATAAGCAATATCTGCCGCACCGACTTTAGTAATTCCTTCGTGATAAACTTCTTCTAATTTGATGCGTCCGCCAAAAGCCAAAGAAGCGAGAATGGCAATTTTATCAGCAGCATCAAACCCTTCCACATCAGCTGTTGGATCGGCTTCAGCGTAACCCAACTTTTGAGCATCAGCTAAAACATCAGCGAAATCAACACCTTCATTTTGCATCCGGGTGAGGATGTAGTTAGTCGTACCGTTGACAATGCCTGTAATTGCTTGAATGCGGTTAACGCCTAAAGTCTGTTTCAAAGGTTGAATTATGGGGATACCGCCGCCGACTGCTGCTTCTAACATTACATAAACGCCTTTTTCGTTAGCAGCATCGTAGATTTCTTCGGCAAAACGAGAAATTACAGCTTTGTTAGCGGTAACGACGTGCTTCCCGTGAGCAATAGCTTTGAGAATTAGCGATCGCGCAGGTTCCAACCCACCCAACAGTTCTACCACGATATCAACTTCTGGGTCTGTTGCGATCGCTTCCAAATCAGTAGTCAGAATCTCCTTAGATAATTGCACATCACGGGGTTTCGAGAGATCGCGCACTCCCACCCGATAAACTTCCAATTCTTGCACCAACGGGTGACGACCATCTGGAGAGAGCAAAATTTCCGCCGTTCCCGTTCCCACCGTTCCTAGTCCCAGTAAACCAATTTTAAAACTCACGCTTTCAACCTGTTCTGACTAAACACTTGCCACAACCATTGTGACATTTGTCGTGTGAACAGAGACACTTAGACAAAAAATTGTCTATCTTACTATCACTCTGGCGAAAAGTCAGTAATAGGTTTAATAATTACATCGTTAGCTATTGCGGCATTTAATTGGCGATCGTCCACAGTAATTAAAGGACAATTTAAGTTTAATGTTAAAGCGATATAAAGAGAATCATATATTGCTAATTGGTGAGCTAGACCAATTTCAAATGCGCGAGGTAGCAACTCTCTAACAGGTACAAATTGCAACGGTAAATCTAACAGATCAATAATAAATTGTTCAGCATCGTCCTGTGACAACCCTTGAAAACGGACTTTCTTCCAAAACACATTAACACACTCTATCAAGCAAAATTCTGGTACATATAAATCATCACCTCGATCCATCTGAGCCAACAAAATTCCTACTTCTGCTGTGTAAGGCTCGGTAATAAAATACTGAATTAGTACATTAGTGTCAACCACATAAATTGCCATTAGCTGTCTCTATCTTCACGTAACATTTCCAAAGTTGATTTAGCTCCTGGTGGAGGTGTCCACCGATGGCGATCGATTGAGTTGAGAATCTCCTGCAAGGAGCGTTTTGGCACTGGGTTTTCGGGTTTTTTCCAGTGCTGTAACCGCTCATCTACTAAATCATAAACTAAAGTCTTAAATTCCTCGACCGTCAAATCAGCAACTCGGTTTTCTCTCATTTTTTCCAACTCCTTTTTTCTAGCGATCGTTTACCAATTGAATTTTCTCATTCTAGCAATACAATCAGCTTGCCAATTACTAAGGCGATCGCAATACCAAAAACAAAAATTCACAACCTCAACCCAAAAAAACAGGGCAGGCAAAAGCCCACCCCAGAAAAAGCTGAGAGTAAAAAACTAAAAATTAGTAAGTCTCTACGTGCCAGCGATGTTCTTTCTTCAGTTTCTTTTGGTAATCAGCCCAATTTACACCGAACTTACCAGCCGCACCGGACATACCTTCGTCGATACCGCCTTCCATACCTTTGAGACCACAAATGTAGGTGTGGGTGTTGGATTTTTGCACCAAATCCCAAAGGTTATCAGCGTGTTCCGCAATTCGGTCTTGGATGTACATTTTGCCACCTTTGGGGTTCTTTTGTTCCCGGCTGATGGCATAAGTTAAACGGAAGTTATCTGGGAACGTCGCTTGTAATTCTTCCAATTCTTCCTTGTACAGAATGTTGGGGGTATAAGCACAACCAAAGAACAACCAAGCTAGACCCTTGAATTTGTAATCTTCGTGCTGTTCCTTAAACATCCGCCACAGGAAAGCGCGGAAAGGAGCAATACCTGTACCAGTAGCCATCATAATCACATTAGCTTCTGGGTCATCAGGTAAGAGCATTTCCTTACCCACAGGGCCAGTAATTTTCACATCATCACCCACATTCAGTTGAGTGAGGAAGGTAGAGCAAACGCCCTTCACTTCTTCTCCGGTTTCTGGGTGCTTGTACACGAGTTGGCGCACGCAGAGGGAGACAGTTTTATCATCCACATCATCGCCGTGACGAGTGGATGCGATCGAATATAGTCTAAGTTTGTGAGGTTTGCCGTTTTTATCGGTTCCTTCTGGAATAATACCGATACTTTGGCCTTCCAGATAGCGCAAATTGCTTCCTGTGAGGTCGAACTTCAGGTGACGGACAGTTCCTTCACCACCTTCGCGGACTAACTCTTCATTGGACATACATTTGCCCACAAAAGGAGCATTCGGACGGTAAGTATTAACTGGAATGTCCTTTTCTTTTTCCTTCGCTTGAGTCATTGGCTTGGCTTCTTCTTTCTTCTCTTGCTGGAGTCTATTAGTTTTCTCCGGCGCGGAAGTTCCATTCCCTTGATTCTCATCGCTCAGTGGTCGAATGCTGACAATCTGACCCCCCAGGCGTGTAATCCGCCGCATTTCTTCATTCATGCGGTTGTAGGGCACAGTGATAAACACGCTGCCACTGCGACGAATTGGGTAGTTAGTTTGGTCAGTTGCTTCGTTCTGCCTTAAACCCACCACTTCGTAAACAAAGACGCGGCTACCAGATTGTGTGTTGGCAGCACCACCAGCTGCGCTTGGATTGTACATTGCTTCGATCTCTCCGAACTGAAAATAAATTTGCTGCTGCTGCAAAGTGCCCTTCGCACCACATGACAGTTCTAACCCCAAATTTGGGGTGTTGAACTGGATCTAAGAAATTGCAGTAATTTATAGTTTAAAGCTATGACCACAGTTCTAAGACCGAAGGAATGGAAATTTCCGGCTCCAGATTCTCCTCCACCCTACAAGGTAAGTTTGTTAAAGAATGTTACTAGCGAATCAGTTTCACATTTTTTTTAGAAAAAATGCACAACAAACCTTAGCATAAATACTGAGCTAGATGATTCCACTTTGTTTATGCCTTGTAGAGGTAATCCCACTCTGGTAAGATATTCCAGTAATAGTAGTATTAAATACTCACTTGAAGGCTTGAGTCTTCCCTTGGGGGCAGATGCCAGACTGCTTCACAGGATTGGTAAGGGCTGCTTTTTTTTAAGTAGCTTTTTCCGTCTACCGGGATGGCTTAATAGGCTGTGATTTAGCTCGAAGTTTTGACCCAGTTAGTAAAGAATCTTAAATCGAAAGAGGGAAGCTATGACCAAAAAGCCGGATCGCGTGGTGCTAATTGGTGTCGCCGGGGACTCCGGGTGTGGAAAGTCTACATTTTTGCGCCGTATCACTGATTTGTTTGGCAAGGAGTTTGTCACGGTAATCTGTCTAGATGATTATCATTGTCTGGATAGAAAGCAGCGCAAGGAAACGGGGATTACTGCACTCGATCCGAGAGCCAATAATTTCGATCTGATGTATGAGCAGATCAAGGCGCTCAAGAGTGGCGAAACAATCAATAAGCCGATTTACAATCACGAAACCGGCATGATTGATCCACCAGAGTTAGTTGAGGCAAATCATGTTGTAGTGATTGAAGGGCTGCATCCTCTGTATGATGAGCGGGTGCGATCGCTCATCGACTTCAGTGTATACCTCGACATTAGCGAAGAAGTCAAGATTGCTTGGAAAATTCAGCGCGATATGTCCGAACGGGGTCACACTTATGAGGATGTGCTAGCTGCTATCAATTCTCGTCGCCCTGATTTTTCTGCTTACATCGAACCTCAAAGAGAGTTTGCTGATGTGGTAATTCAAGTATTGCCTACTCAGTTGCTCAAGGACGATAAGGAAGGCAAAATCCTGCGGGTGCGTTTGATTCAGAAAGTTGGTGTAGAAGGTTTTGAGCCTGCTTACCTATTTGATGAAGGTTCGACTATTGATTGGATTCCCTGTGGCAATAAGCTGACTTGTTCGTACCCCGGAATTAGAATGCACTATGGGCCTGATGCTTATTATGGTCATCCGGCTGAAATTCTGGAAGTTGATGGACAATTCGAGAATTTGGAACAGGTAATCTATATCGAAGACCATCTGAGTAAGACTTCCACCAAGTATCACGGTGAGTTAACCCACCTGTTGTTACAACACAAGGAATATCCTGGTTCTAATAATGGAACTGGTTTGTTCCAAGTCTTGACAGGTTTGAAAATGCGTGCTACATACGAACGGTTAACTGCTCAAGAAGCAAAAATTGCTGCGACTGCTAATCGGTAGGATGTAGAACTAGTTACAGGTTTTGGGGGGGGCAGAAGTGTCCCCATTTTTTTTTGCAGCATTTTGGCGGTTGAAACCGCGTCTACACAAACGAAGTCCGCCTATGCGGACTTTTAACCTGCGAAGGCAGGTTTTGTTTGTATAGCCGCGACTTTAGTCCCTGGGGTGATTTTTCAAACTTGCTCTAATGCTGGTGTTTGTTCTCTGTGTTTGAAGTACCAATAGAGGTTGGCGATCGCTAAATTTGAAGCTTGTTGTAAGTTAGGTTGGGTGAGGGTTTTGTGTTGCGCGATCGCACTTCGCTCACTCACATATAATTCATATTGTCGCCGTAATTCAGGCTGCATCATCAATCTCATTTGGTCTAATAATGATTGAGGATGAGATTTTTGTTTTAGACTTTCATAGAGTTGGATTTCTGGCGGGATTTCTAATGCGGTTGTAGTTGAGTCGCTGTCTGCAATTTTAGCAATTTCTGAATATTTAAATTCGGCGCTTTCCAGCAGTTTTAGTTCTGATTCTGGTAAAGTGCGTAGCCAATCAATATGATTTTGCCAAGATTCTAATACGGCTAAGTCGTGGTCGTGAACACGGGTGATTTCTGGGAATATAAAATCTAATTCTGCTTCGGTTTCGCATTTGTTGATTACTGTGAGAGTATCTTTACGAATTCTGTTTTTTAGATCGGAAAGGCTTTGACTTACAACAGCTGGTTGTTCTTGCATTTGGAAAACCATAGCCATTGTTTGTTCGATCGCCCAAGCACACTCATATCTACGAAGTAGTCCAGCCGCACAAGTATCTGATAATAGTTGAGGATTGTTATAGTTTGCTAAAGCGGTTGTCAATATTCCCTTTGCAGTTTCCAGGGTATTATTTCTAATACTTAAATCTTCACATAACATGGCCTTTTGCATAAGCTTATTTGCTTGTACAAAGTATCCATAAGCTTGAGCTACGATTGTGCGATGATGTCTGAATTCAACATCTTGGGCAACCAGATCAATTCTTTCGAGAATTTCTTTACCTTGATATTTTAATGCTTCTTTTAAGTCAATAAAACCGTCTTTAACTTCTAGGCGCAACTGTTTAACATCTTCTCTCAACTTCATTGTTTGGTATAAATTCACTGCTGAGAGTGCCGCAACAGCAACTACTCCAACACCAATCACAGCTGTAGATGCTTGTAAAACTCCTAGACTAGCTGGAAGAGACTGTAACCCCTGTACGCTAGCCTGAATATTGTCAAGTCTACTAAAAGTTCCTACTTGTAAATCGTCAATTTTGGCGTTAGTTCCTTGAAGTCCCTTATCAATATGATGCTTGATTTCTCTTCCAACTTTATCGGTGTGAGCCATCTGCGCTTTGGTTGCAAACCACTGAGTTCCAATTACTAAAGGTGCTAACTCAGCATTTTTAATTGCAACTGAAATGACATAACCTCCTGCTCTACGCGCAATCTCACAACCACCAGTAATAAGGAGAGACTGAATTAGAGGATTGAACATAAAAATTTTCCTTTTTTGAATAAAGTAATTAACCAAACATTTAGACAAACTACATTTGTTGCAGAGATGCTGGAGTTATCCAAGTAACATCTCTCTTTTTGGGAATATAGGAATCAGAGCTATTAGATGAAATCACGATCGACTGCCTCTTCAAGACCTATTTCACCATGCAGTTGATCGGGAGTTATCGAGTCAAGCATTTCTTTAAGTTCTTGAGCTTGTCTAGCGACAGAAGGTAGCCGCCCAGCGATGATTCTGATGGCGATCGTTTCTTTAGACTCTTCGCTCATCTCTGCCACACGCTCCAATTGTTCATAAAGCGATTCCTCAATTTCTAAGGTCAGCTTTTTGGTAGTCATCTTTTACCTGCCTTAATTATTCCCCTGTTTTTGAGGGTAACTCACATTGTCAAGAAAAATAACCGTATTTACTCTATGTTTATTTTCGGCTGAGACTGGGAATACTAGTTACGAGTAATCTATGGGATTGAAAAATTTATGGATACTAAACTGGTTGATTCTCAGGCTGTTGACTTGTTATCTAATATTACTGGACAGAAGCTTAGTCAAGAAGATGTGACACCTTCGGTAATTTTTCTAGCAGCTTTAGTAGCATTACTGCTAGGTGTGATATATGCTGATAGCCAGGTGACAGAAGAGGAAAAACAAAGGTTACAAAAAACTCTCAATAAATTTATTCCTGCTCAGGGTGGCGTGCGTGAATTAACTAAATTGATGGTTAAGGGAGTAAAGGAAAATTTAGATTATACTAAATCTACTAACTTATTAAAGTTAACAAATTCTTTTTCTAAACCTCAAAAGCTTTTGTTACTCAGTTTTGGCTATGAAATGTCAGCAGCAGATGGAACAATTGATGCACGGGAAAAGCGTTATTTAGAAGTAATTGCTGATTGGTTAGGTGTAAAATCCACTCATTTGGCAGTATTAGAAGCTGGTTTTAACGGTCAAAAAAATGTCAATTCAGCAGCGTTTTCCGAAATTAAATCTTTACTCGATCCGGCTCATTTTCGTGATTTAGATACTATTTTTGTTAAGGCAGCTAATGATATTCTAGAATCTCTATTTCCTCAATTTGAAAATCAACAGCAGGAAGCTATTAAAACTAATAATAGTGAAGAAAAGGCTGTTTCTGCGCCATCTCAACCGCCACAAAGTCAACAAAATCAAGCGACTTCTTATCAAGAGTTAGCTAAGTTTAATCAGCAGAAGCGGAAATTAGATAATCTTTGTGGTCAACTATATAATGTAATTCGGGATTGTTGCGATCGCAATCTCTTACCCCCAACTCTAACCACAGAAATAGAAAAAATCTCTCAAAAACTGCGATCGCAGCGTTTTAGATTAGCAGTAGTCGGAGAATTTAGCCAAGGTAAATCAACCTTATTAAATGCTTTATTGCGGGAAGAAATTCAACCTGTCAGAGCAATTCCTTGTAGCGGTACAATTACCGTTTTAAAATATGGAACGCAAAAGCGGGTTGTTTGTCGTTATAAAGATGGACGTGAAGAAGAAATTCCATTTGAGCAATATAAAGAAAAAGCAGCTATCCCTAAAAAAGCTGCTCAGGAACATCGCAATGATGAACATTTTTGCTCTGATATTGATGAAATTATTTTTGAACATCCTGATTTAGATTTATGCCGAAATGGTGTAGAAATTCTTGATTCTCCGGGATTAAATGAACACCCTGCTCGAACTGCGATTACTCAAAAACTTCTCAAAGATACCGACGCAGCTATTTTCCTGACAAATGCTAGTCGTCTGCTTCCAGAAAGAGAGAAAGAATTGATTCAAGATGTGAGAAATCAATTAAATGGTGGTAAGGAAAATCAACCTGCGGAAAATCTTTTTGTGTTAGTTAATTTTATGGATTTATTGGAAGAGGAAGAAGATCGTCAAGATGTAAAACATCGACTCGAAAGTTTTGTTAAAGATAATAGTTTACTAACTGCAAATGATAGCCGCATTCACTACATTTCGGCTAAGGCTACTCTGAAGTCAATTTTGCATAAAACTGAAGATGAACACTTAGTAAATTTCCAAAAGTTTACTCAATCTGTGGAAAATTTCCTCACAGTAGACAGGGGAAATCTGAAAATTAAGCAATCTGTAGAAGCGATTCAGTTGGTGATTCAAGAAAGCTTAACAACTTTACAACAAGCTGAAGCAGCTTTAGATGGAAAAATAAATCTTTCGGAAGCTGAAAGGCGCAAAATATTAGAACAAATTGGCGAAGCTAGCGGTAAAGATGTAAAAATTCAGTTGTTAGCTAATAAACTGTTAGATGAAGTGAGAGAACCAGTTCATAAATCTTGGAATCAATGGGTTAATTCTTTAGAGGATAGGTTAAGGAAAAAGTCTGAGAAATGGACTTCGGAAAATTCGCCTATTTGGAGTAGAGACGCATTAGCTAGAGATTTTGCTAGTCAATTTAATGATGATTTAGCAGCAGAATTAGATATTTGGATTACCCATCAACTTCAAGCAAGGATTCTCAAGGAACCATTAGAAACGCTGGATAGTGATATCGAGCAACATTTAACAACAATTCTATCTGGACTGCAATCATTAAATCGGCAAATTAATACTGCATCTCGAAATTTGGCTTATTTTAATGAAAAAATCGCAACAGGTGCTACCGCCGAAGAATGGTTTTTTAGTAGTTTAGGAGTAGCTGGATTAGCTGTAGCTTTGATTCCAGTTATAGTGCTTGCTGGCCCACTTATGACCATAATAGCTAGTGTCGGTGCTGTAGTGTCTGGAGGTGCTGGTGCAGGTATGATGTTTTTTGGAGTTACAAATATCATTAAGGGCAATGTTTTTGATTTTGGTTATCAGGAATTTAAGAAATCTAAAGAAAATGTCTTTGCCAAGATCGAAAAGATGATTAATTCCTTATTTGAGCAAAGAGTCACAGAATCATCAGAAACTATTGCCAAGGTTATTACATATTACGAAACTTTGTTAGAACAACAAGAAAAAGCCCACCAACAAAACTTACAAGAAAGAGAATTAGAAAAAACATTGATTACTCAAAAATGCCAACAACTTGAGCAAGTACAAAAGGAAATTGCAGCACTGTTAACTCAAGCTACTGCTTAAATTCAGATCTTCACCAGTTCCGCAATCCGCCTGCCTTATCAATTCGCTTTTCTTATAGCGAAAGTCCTCTTTAGAGCGGTTCACGGGCGGGAATGCTCGTTATAGATGAAAGAAACAATTGTTTGGTACGCAAGCATAAGGTTGTGTAGGGACACGGCATAATTAACTTTATTTTCTAGTGCAAAATATTTCGGATGCCGTGTCCCTACATATTTGTCTGTTAAGAGGACTAAATACTTAGAATTCTTATGCTTTTAGCCCATTTTAATGGACTTAAGCTATTAGCCCGGAAATTGATTTCCGGGCGGACTCGCAATCGCAGGTGCAAGATTTCACGATCGCCCTTTTTTGCCCTTTCCCTCACGACTCATCCAACTGCAACTGACCATAATAACCAGTTACAATCCGACTTCCATCTTTCATAATGTGAATTTCTATTTGGTCACTCGCCCAAGAAATTTTATCTGTTAAAGCAGGATTAAAAACGTGAACTTTTTGATTACTAGAAGCTACCGGACAATCAGGAGAATGTAGAGCCAAATGTTGCACATAAGGGCCATCAATTAGTATATCTAGTTGTTCCAGCAATTCATGAGCACCAGCGGGGGCATATTCCGAGCGCAATTGTTCTAAAGTAAAACCAGTAAAGGACATTACATTTAACCCTTCCGCCCGGACTTGTTTTGCTACACTAGCTAAAGCCGAGGCTTGCCAAAAAGGTTCTCCCCCAGAAAAAGTTACCCCCGTATTTTTCGGATTACTCAAAATTCGGTGAACTAAACTATCAATAGATACTAAATCATTAATTTCAAAAGACCAAGAAGCCGGATTAAAACAACCCGGACATTCCCGCAAACATCCCTGTACCCAAATTACCGCACGACAGCCAGGGCCATTAACTTCTGATTCATCCACATAGCCCATAATATTTACATATCCTGGGGGAATTTCCAGAAGTTCCATGTATTGGTTAGCTTTTTGTTCTTTCATTTCTGCTGCTCCTTAATACTCGGAAGCTTAAGAAACTTCCTCTGTTTTAGATAGTGCCATTGAATTATAAAATTTGGGTGAGTTTGTGATGAACTGAAACAATTTCGCCCGTTAAGTTAAAGAAGAATTAAGCAAATTAGGAGCGGGGTTGTAGTTGATTTTCCGTTACATTTCAACTAGGGCTCGACTTGCCTTAATATAAAGACCTCTCCAAAAAAGAATGTAGAGACGTTGTATACAACGTCTCTACATTCTTTTGCATATCTGACTTTCGCCTTCTCATTACAAATCACTCGATCGCGTTTGTTGATAAGTTTTTACTAATTTATTTACACATATTTGCGGATTAGAACCAGAAGAATTTGCCTGCAACAATATATGTCTAATTTGATTCAATAAATCTTCCATTGCAATTGAACTAGGCAAAATACTAGTTGCTACATCACCCAAAGTAGAAGCCCAAAAATCTATTTGGTAATGTGTTTTTTCCCGATGATAAGTACTTAATTCATCGGCAGAATTTTGACTATTATTTGTTCCATCAGTCTGAGGTTTTCCGGCTTGTCTAACTAACACTACTGTCGGAGGTCTTTGGGCTACTTGACGTAAATCACTAAGGGCTTTTACTAAAGTTGAATTTGGTGTACTATTACCCAAGTCAATTAGCAGTAAATCTACACTACAATGTTGTGCTTGTCGTAAAACTTCTGCCCAACATTGACCAGTAACAACTCTCAAACCAGCCGTTTGTAAATATTGAATTAAAGCTTGCAACCATTCTGTCCGTTTTTTATCATTTACCCCTTGACATTGATTTTGGTGTTCATTAGTAAAACTTCTGCCTAAATCTGGCATTGTGGAAATATCAACCACCAAAATAGTTAATTTGCAGCTAATACCCGCAGCAACTTGGATTGCTTGTAGCAAAATATTAGCTTCTGGCAAAGCGTCATTAACCCCCAAACAAGGATATACTTGTAAAGTCGTATTTTCTTGTTTATGTCCTACTTGTAAAGCTGCGTGAGTCGTAGTTTCATCCATCGTTACTAACGGGAGACTAGCTAAAGCTTGGTATTCAATGAATTGTTCTAAGTAGCTTTCCGGTTCGACAATTTTACCTTCTAATAAAACTACATGAGGTTGCCAAATTCTCGCTAGCAATTCTGCTTGAACTAAATCATCAGCTTCTAGGACTCGATAATTATGTTGATGTAATAGGTTACTCAAATCAGAATCAGAATTTGGCGATGAATTAATACTATTAATTCGCAACTCCAAATTTTTCTCACCCGCATTGAGACGCAGAATTGTCAAACTAGTGTTTGTTGACTGTTGTTGTGAAATTTTTGCAGGGAGAGTTATTTTTTCTAAACTTTGTTTGAGGCTATCTGGTTGGACTGGTAAAGACAAAAAGCCATCTGCACGTTTGCCATAAGCATATTCTTTTTCTCCTCTGCTAGCAGTCACAACTACGGGGATATGTTGAGTTTGGGGAGATGCTTTTAATAAAGTTAAGACATCCCAACCAGAAAGCAAAGGTAATAGAGGATTTAAGAAAATAGCAAAAGGCTGTAATCTTCGGGCTTTTTCTAAAGCTTCAGTTCCCGAACGAGCAATTACAATCCGATAACCTAAACTAGAAAGTTGTTGGCTTAAATCTTCAATTAATCTGGGAATAGATTCTACAACTAAAACTAAGCGAGAAGAAATATTATTAATCGATAAATTAGTTGTTGTATTAATACCAGTTCCATTAAATGAGAATTTTTCTCCTTTTTCTTCTGTTTCTATTTCCCAATGACTATTGGGAGGACTAGGAGGTAAAAGCAAAGTAAATTCACTACCGCTTCCAGGTTTAGAAGTAAAGCTAACATCTCCCCCATGCAATCGCGCTAAACGTTGGGTTAAAACTAATCCTAAACCTGTTCCTTCAAACTGACGAGTTAAGGGATTTTCTAATTGTTGAAATTTCTGAAAAATTAGGTGTTGTTTGTCTTCAGGAATGCCAATTCCTGTATCCCAAACTGTAAAAGCAATCCAACCTTCCCAGTAACTTACTCTTAAGCCAATTTCTCCTGTAACTTCGGTAAATTTAAGGGCGTTAGATAATAGGTGAACTAGCATTTGTCGCAGACGCATTTCATCAGCAACTAAGCTATCTAATCTTGGTTCAATTGATAAGATAAACTTGGTTTCTGGTTCGTTAGAATTCAAGTCGTCTAGATCGCCGCTTTTTCTGCTTAAATGGATTTGGCGGGATTGTTGATAGGCTCGATCGCACACCGCCTGAATATCCACTGGTGCTAACATTAACTCTAGCTGTCCAGTTTCCATTCGAGTTAAGTCTAAAATATCATTAACGATGGTCATTAAATGACGACCACTTTGATGAATTAACCTGGTATAACGCGCTTGGCGATCGTTCAATTCTCCTAACACTTGATCTTTCAACAAACTCGACAACCCTAAAATAGCCGTTAACGGTGTTTTTAGTTCATGACTAATACAAGCTAAAAACTCATCTTTCAAACGGTTTAATTGCATTAAATCCGCATTTTTAGCCGCCAATTCCTTAGCTACTTGGTGCGACTCAGTGACATCCTGCGCCAACACTAACCACAAATCATTTCCTAATAAATTCTTCGGTGATGCTGGGGTTGTATTATCTCTGGGTTCCCCCAACATATTTCTCGAAATTAAGTTAGCTAACCGAAACTCATTTGGTTGAGAAAAATCTATTGATAAATTTGTTTCTTTTGGCGATAAATCGGGGTTATAAAAAACATTACCCAAAGGGATTTTCACAAACTGCCAAACTCTTTCCGTTCCATTTTGCATCGGACAAACACAAGTGCAGCTATCAGGATTATTCCCTAACTGGCACAACTTAGGTAAAGAAACAGGTGTAGCAAATCTTTCTTCTTGATTATCGTTACAATTACTTGTTTTCTCCGTGTAATAATGAACTGCGTGTTGAAATTTACCCTGTTCTTGTGATGGCAAAAACTCCAATAATTCCGCAATTTCTTTTCGTAGCCAATCAGCATCTTGCAGGGAATCAAAATATTGTCGCCAAGCCAAATTTTGTTTTACTGATTGACCATTACCAGTTTGCAGCATTAAAGGCAAAGGTAGCTTTTCTAAAAGTTGAATTAGGGAATTCAACGCTGCTACTTCATTCGGCAAATTTTTCTGATTTGTCAGTGCTACTTTAGCTAAATTCAGTGATTCCTGATTTAATTGCAACGTCGATAAATCAGTAGCAATAAATTCCAACAAACGTTGAATATCCAGCAGTCCTAAAAATTTACCTGCCAAATTAACTAAACCCAAATTTTGAGTTTTGCCTAACCGGGAAATTACATTTCGGAGATAAGGCCAAAAATCCTGCAAACTAAATTCCGCAGGTACAGTAGTCAATGGGGTGATGATTGATGAATCTAATTTTGATAAAGGCTGGAGTAAACTGGATTGACTGGCTATCCCCTGAGAACGAGAGGAAACAGCTTTTTCCTGAGTTTCCAGTTTTTTAGCAGTTTTTGACAAAGTATCTAGGGATTTTTTCCCCTTTCTTTCTCGCAAGTAAGGTAGTAGACTATACAAATGCAATACTCCTAAAGGAATATCTTCTTCGCTCACTACTACAATCCGATCGCACTCGTTTTGCTGGAAAATATCCAGTATCTTTCCCAAAGTAGTCCTCTGGGTGCAACTGGGAACAAACGCGATAAATTCTTTGACATCTGGGCTTGGCATAGCGTAAGCTTTCTCGCTGACCGGGTAAAACAGCTGGAATTGCCTCCCTCACTCAATTTCTGTGGTTAGTTTCTCTATTCCCTACTCAATGGCTACAGCGAGGGTAGGCGATGTCTCTAGTTTAGAGTGGAAGCAAAACTGTAGCAGGGTTGAAGTAAATCCGTATAGTTAAGGACGTTTTAAGCGAGCCTATCTCAATTATGACCCCAGCGTTAAAATTACTTATGTCTGGGCAATTACAATTAATGACAATTCAACAAATGTTAGCTTAATGTTAAAGATTGTGTTGAATTATTCACGCAACGCCCCCTGAACCCAGGTCGGCATTATACAACGATTTAACCTTTATAGCGAAAACAAGAGTGCGATTGTCACTTACTATCTGTACATTACTTGATTCTGAGACTCTGGCGCGATCGCTTCAGCATTATTTAAGCGGCGAACGCTACGTGCTGACTAGTCATCAATCACAAGCGGAGTTTTTACAATTTGTTGAACAGGAAAAGCAAATCTTAGATTGCCTAATTTTAGAGGATGGCCCTGATTTACTGCCATTAGTTAATCAACTATACGCGCAGGGAACACTCCTACCGTTAGTCATCTTAAAGCCAGATTCACCAGCCACAGACAATAGTTCTCTTAGCCAGCCAGCACCAGAATCACCCGATGATTATAAAAACAATGAAAATCGAGAAACTGCGATTGCCGAAGCGCCAAAAAGCCCTGCCAAAGAGCTAACATCAGGAGAAGGGAGCTTTTTTTATCACGCTGCTGCTGTTGAAGTCTACTACAGCCAACTTAGTCATATAAGCCATTATATTGATGAGGCGATCGCCAACTTCCTCAAGCTCTCCTCTGTAGCCCCTTGGTGTAAAACTAACTCCGATGCTGATACCATTCCAGAGGAAGAAAACGTTCTGCTTCAGCAACAGCGCCGACTAGCTGAGAAACTGAAGGAACGATTAGGATACTTAGGTGTGTATTACAAGCGAAACCCCCAAAACTTTTTCCGCAACCTTCCTTCAGCAGAAAGACACGAGTTCATCGCCAATCTCAAATCCGCATATCGGCAAATCGTCTTAGAATACTTTGTCGGAAATAGCAATCTCAATCAAAAAATTGATGAATTCGTAAATGTAGCTTTCTTTGCAGATATTTCAGTTACTTATATCGTAGAGATTCACATGGAGTTGATGGATGAAATTTCTAAACAACTAAAACTTGAAGGGCGCGGCGATGAAATCCTCCTAGATTACCGCCTCACCTTAATCGATGTCATCGCTCATCTTTGTGAAATGTATCGACGTTCGTTACCAAAAGACTCTTGAAAACCAACTTGTTTAAGTTTAGTCTATACCTCGTATCATTTTAAACAGAACTTGATTTATGAATCCGCTCAAAAAAACCTACGTTCTCAAACTTTATGTTGCGGGAAATACCCCTAACTCCGTCAGGGCTTTAAAAACACTAAAGAACATCCTGGAAGAAGAGTTTCAAGGTGTCTATGCCCTGAAAGTTATTGATGTATTAAAAAATCCTCAACTAGCAGAAGAAGATAAAATTTTAGCTACTCCTACCCTCGCTAAAATCCTCCCTCCACCAGTACGAAAAATAATTGGCGACCTTTCCGATCGAGAAAAAGTATTAATTGGGTTAGATTTACTTTATGAAGAACTGAGAGAAGAAGAACAATTAGAACTATAGAGTCTATTCTTTCATCTCTATAGACCGTTTTATGGTAAGCTATAATCCCGACCCTGGTTTATAGTAATATATTTTATCTCTTACGAGCCAAACAATGAGTAAAAGTAGTCAAAATAAACAACCAAATCGAGTGAAAATAGGAGTCGAAAAAATTCGTACCCTCATCGAGGGATTTGATGACATCAGTCATGGCGGTTTACCAATTGGTAGAACCACATTAGTCAGCGGTACATCCGGTACTGGCAAAACCTTACTCGCTATTCAATTTCTTTACAATGGCATCATTAATTTTGATGAAGCAGGCGTATTTGTCACCTTTGAAGAATCCCCCACAGATATTATCAAAAACGCCTCCAGTTTTGGTTGGGATTTACAACAACTAATAGATGACGGAAAACTATTTATATTAGACGCTTCCCCAGATCCAGAAGGACAAGATGTAGTCGGCAGTTTTGACCTTTCCGCCTTAATAGAAAGACTACAATATGCAATTCGTAAATATAAAGCTAGAAGAGTTTCTATTGATTCCGTAACTGCCGTATTTCAACAATATGATGCCGCCTCTGTAGTGCGCCGAGAAATCTTTCGCTTAGTCGCTAGATTAAAACAAGTTGGTGTTACTACAATTATGACCACAGAACGCGAACAAGAATATGGCCCTGTAGCGCGTTTTGGTGTTGAAGAATTCGTTTCTGATAACGTAGCAATTGTCCGTAATGTGTTAGAAGGAGAACGCCGTCGTCGCACAATTGAAATCTTAAAATTGCGCGGTACTACTCACATGAAAGGCGAATATCCCTTCACAATTACTGGTGAAGGTATTAACATCTTCCCATTAGGAGCAATGCGCTTAACCCAACGTTCATCTAACACCAGAGTATCTTCTGGTGTAAAAACTTTAGATGAAATGTGTGGTGGCGGTTTCTTCAAAGATTCAATTATTTTAGCAACAGGAGCTACAGGTACAGGTAAAACCCTGTTAGTTAGTAAATTTTTACAAGACGCTTGTATGCGTGGTGAAAGAGCAATTCTGTTTGCTTATGAAGAATCTCGCGCCCAACTTTCCCGCAACGCTTATTCTTGGGGTATAGACTTTGAAGATTTAGAACAAAAAGGTTTATTAAAAATCATTTGTGCTTACCCAGAATCAGCAGGATTAGAAGACCATTTACAGATAATAAAGTTAGAAATTGCTCAATTTAAACCTTCCAGAATTGCGATCGACTCCTTATCAGCTTTAGCCAGAGGTGTTAGTAACAATGCCTTTCGTCAATTTGTCATTGGTGTAACTGGTTTTGCTAAACAAGAAGAAATAACAGGCTTTTTCACCAACACTACCGATCAATTTATGGGTTCACATTCTATCACTGATTCCCATATTTCCACAATTACAGACACAATTTTAATGCTGCAATATGTAGAAATTCGCGGCGAAATGTCCCGTGCCATCAACGTCTTTAAAATGCGTGGTTCCTGGCATGATAAAGGCATTCGAGAATATACAATTAGTGAGAAAGGCCCTGAAATTAAAGACACATTCCGCAACTTTGAAAGAATTATTAGTGGTTCACCTTCTCGAATTAGTGTTGATGAAAAAAGCGAACTTTCTCGGATTCTTAAAGGAGTGCAAGGTAAAACTCCCGATACAACCGAATAATATCACTGTTGGCAAGGAGTTCTCCCCTGTATAAGAAAAATAAAATGTACCCAATTACACAAACTAATCGCTTTTTTCAGAGTTACAGAATCGCATAAAATGCGATCGGCTTTTAATCTCAATAATTTAAACAAAAATATAGGATTATCCTCGCTACAAATCCTACTAAACTGCTACGCATTTAAATTGAATATTTAGGCTGATGGGGTGATGGGGGGATGGGGAGAGGGATAGACGGTTTTTGCTTAACACTAAAAATATACAATTTAGATGCGCTTTAACTTAATACCAATTCTTTATGAAGATGCGCTTAATTCACCCCACCCCAAACCCCTCCCCGTCTACGGGGAGGGGCAATGATTAAGCTCAATTTTACGGAGAATTGGTATGAGCTGCTTTTTGTCAAATTTTATGCCATTAGATAGATGCAAAAATTTTTTAAAAGTACAATCTAATTCTCTACAGGATTTCATCTTTTACAATTCCCTAATAACAACAAATCGCACCGCTTTCCCCATCCTTCACTCGGTCTAGAACCCACAATACGAGCCGAATCTGCGGATGTGGGATATAAGCTTTGAAGTTCTAAGTTTGAGATCGTAAATAAACAATCTCTTCTCAAAATATCCCAAAAAAAAATATCCTGAAAGTCAATAATTAACCGGAAATATTTATAGAACTAAATAGAAAACCTAATCAATTCGTGTTAGGCAGTAAACCTCATTAATTATTCGGAGATAGAAATTATGAACACGATCGCTGTATTTGTGGGAATGGCTGGAGTTTTAGCAACTGTGGTTGGAGTTTTAATAGTGATTGTTTTGCGAGAAATGGTCAACTTACAGGCTCAAAATTATCGGCTTAAGCCAGAAGATAAATTAGAAGCATTGAAGAAACTTGAAGCTTGCTACCTAATTGGAGAGTCAGGATTGCAACCAAGTGAATCTACTAAAAGATTTGCGGGAAGTGAAAACCCGGTTCAGAACGAAAGCTTGGCTGAGTAAATGGCTATGTGTAAAATCATCATAAACTCGATTGCTGGCAAGAAATAAGTTGATATAAATCTATTGAGGGAAATTCTGATGGGGAATTTTGCAAAAATAGAACTATACTCCTAAAAAGGAGGTGAGTAAAGATTGTACAAAACAATTCCAATCAGAGGTAGATTCACAGATGAAGAAAAAGCTTTTTGGGTTGACCAATGCCAGCACTCAAATAGCTTAATAAATTGTGCAATTTATTATACTCGCCAAAATCATTACGCAAGACTAGAAAGCATGGATAATGCTTTTACAACTTACTGGTGTAGTGATGAATTGTATAGTGGATGGAAAACTTATTCTTGCCAAACAACTTATCCTGAATTAGACAAAGCTCTTAAAGACAACCCACATTATAAAGGTTTGGCAGCGCAAGCAGCACAACAAACCTTAAAGCTAGTTGGTGAATCAATAGCTAGCTACAACGGATTAGTTAAAGCTTACTACAACGGGGATGTAGATAGACCTTCATTGCCTAAGTATCGTAAAAAAGGAGGTTTGGCAGCAGTAACATTTCCCCGTCAAGCACTTACTTTTAAAAATGGTTACTTTCAGCCATCAATTAGTAAAGAAACTAAAAGGGAGTTAATCACAGATATCAAACTACTTTTGCCTGATTTTATTGATTCTGACTGGGTTAAGGAAGTAACCATCAGACCTTATTATGGTGATTTCTGGATTGATTGGGTGATTGATGATGGTAAGCAACCAATTAAAATTAATCCACACCTTGATTATTCTCAAGCATGGGGATTTGATCATGGTGGTACAAATTGGTTAACTGGAGTTTCTACACTAGGTAAAAGCCTGATTATTGATGGGAGAAAGCTGAAATCAATGAATCAAGGTTATTGTCGTTTGCTTGCCAAATATAAACAAGGTAAATCTGATTTTTATTGGGATGCCAACCTTGACCGTATTCAACGTAAGCGAAATAACCAAATGCGAGATGCCATCAACAAAGCAGCTAGGTTCATTGTTAACCGATGCCTAAATGACCAGATAGGAAATATAGTTATTGGTTGGAATAAATTGCAAAAAGTTAGTGCTAGTTTAGGCAAAGTAAGTAATCAAAGCTTTGTCCCAATTCCAACAGGCAGGCTAATTCAAAGATTAAAAGAATTGGCTAGTGAATACGGAATTATGGTTACTCTAACAGAAGAAGCGTACACCTCAAAAGCGTCTTACTTGGATGACGATAACCTCTACAGGCATGGTGAAAAACCCGCAGGATGGAAACCGTCAGGTAAAAGGGTAAAACGTGGATTGTATCAATCTGCCAAAGGATTCTTAACCTCATCTGATGCTCAGGCAGCAGCAAACATTTTAAAAAAAGTAGCCACACAGCTAAGTTTATCTTTAGCCGAGGTGGGTAGGGCATCCTTGACTGTGCCACAACGATATGACTTGTTTAAGAGGTTAAATAAATCATATCGTAAACGTTGCGTAGCATGGCTTCAGCCTGCGTAGCAACATCAGTTTAGAATCCCCTGTGATTCCATCCAGGGGAGAAGTCAAATGTATGGTTGTAGTTGAAGAAATTGGTTAGGTCGATCGAGCGATCGCTAACCTATTATCTAAACGCCTAAACGGATATTGAAGATGAGAGAGCTGATTGAGATCGATTTCTCCAGTTA
The DNA here is from genome assembly GCF_015207735.1 of [Phormidium] sp. LEGE 05292. Lineage (GTDB taxonomy): Bacteria > Cyanobacteriota > Cyanobacteriia > Cyanobacteriales > Aerosakkonemataceae > Floridanema. The sequence continues at coordinate 24,507 of NZ_JADEWG010000022.1, read as the reverse complement.
TACAAACATTGTTGTGCTAACCGGGGCGGGGATTTCGGTAGCATCAGGACTCCCTACCTTTCGCGGTACTGGCAGCATAGGTGAAGAACCTTCTACCAAAAAATATACATCCGTCCAGGCAGTTGAAGAAGATCCGGCTGGTTTGTGGCACTACTTTAGCCACTTCCGTAAAGCTGCTTCCCAAGCAACCCCGAATGCAGCCCATATCGCACTTGCCCATTTGGAACATCATCTTCGCCCCGATCGGTCCTTCACTTTAATTACTCAGAATATAGACGGACTACATCAGCTTGCCGGGAGTCACAATGTTATCGAACTGCACGGAAACGTACATCGGACAAGGTGTACTTTCCCAGACTGTACTTTGGAACCGTACTTAGAAGAAAATCTGTATACAGACTCCATACCTTCGTGTCCTTTGTGCGGTCATCTGCTGCGCCCAGATATTGTACTATTTGGCGAGAGCCTTTCACCACTAGCAGACTGGAAATCAAAGCGATCGCTCCGTGAATGCGACTTATTTCTCGCTGTTGGCACGTCAGGCGTAGTATTTCCGGCTGCTAACTTTGTCCGATCGGCAGCTTATGTTGGTGCAAGAACGATAATAATTAACAAGGAACCAATCAATCCACCCAATCCATATTTCCAAGAAGAATACCTGGGACGTGCTGAAGAAATTTTGCCACAACTGCTAGAGCGCCAGTCCGAGTTTTAATAAACAAAACGAGCACGGAGGGATTTGAACCCCCGACACCCAGGACCGGAACCTGGTGCTCTATCCACTGAGCTACGTGCCCACACAACATTATCCATTATAGCACTTTGCTTGCCGATCAATTCAACAATCGGATTAAGAATTGAGGTGCAGGCAAAATGATTAACAACAGTAGGGCTAGGGAAAGTAAACCGAACAAGTCTCGTTTGTTGTCTAATTCTGTCACATCATTAAGTGCTGGTTCATCGTACACAGGCATTAAAAACAGGAATAATGCCCATAACAGAAAATCTCTAGGAATCAGCGTCACCTGGAAAAGTATCGGCATTAAAGAGACGAATAGCAGTAACAAGCGAGCAAGTTGACCAATAGCAATTGCTTTTTTTTGTCCAAACATTGCATGGACGATGTGCCCGCCGTCGAGTTGTCCAACTGGCATTAAATTTAAAGCTGTGACGATTAAACCAATGTAACCAGCTACGGCTACTGGGTGAAGATTAATTGCAGTCTTAGCCGTAAGTTCGCTACCAAGAGCTAGTTTACTTAAAATTGCTAGCAAAATCGAAAAATTGGGAATCAGGGCATCAAATTGTAATATTCCTGTCCTTTCTGGTAGGGGAACAACGCTAGAATTAGCCAAACCCCAAATTAGCAAAGGTATTGTAACAATGAAACCTGCTAATGGGCCTGCAATTCCCACATCGAATAAAGCTTTGCGGTTGGGTACGGGGCTTCGCATTTGAATAAATGCGCCAAAAGTTCCCAGGAAAAAGGGGATGGGAATAAAATAGGGCAGTGTGGCGCGGATTTTGTAGCGTTTAGCCATTAGGTAATGACCCATTTCGTGAACGCCCAAAATGGTCATTATTGCTAAAGAGTATGGTAAGCCTTTGAGTAATAAACTGGGGTCAGATTGGAGGGCTTTGAGGGTAACGCCTGCAATTTCTGTACCAATAACTGTGGTGGTAAAAAGGGTAATCAACAACAATGCTAAGGCTAAACCGGGGCGATCAATATTGGCGTTGATCCGCTTAACATCGGGGTGGGCTTGAGGGTTAGGAACTAAGGCAAAAAAGGGGTGTTCGGTGAAACTATCTTGAAAGATAACTAAAAAGCGATCGCCAAATTTAGCTTGAATATTACTACGAATCGTTCGATACGCTTCTTCCGATTTAGTTCGCAAATGTCCCCGACAAATTACCGCTTGTGGGTGGTACTCTAAGTCTTGCAGGTAGTAAACTGACCAAGGGAAACAATCTCGCAGTTGAGCTTCCTCTTCTTTATTAATGGGGCGTACTTTTGGCGCTTCGGCATCAGCTGGCTTAGCTGTTTCTGGTGTTTTGGAGTTATTTGTTGTCTCATTTGCTTTCGTTTGAGGTTGTATTCTTCCCTTTTGAATCAGGAAAGTGTACAAAATTAGGGAAGCAAAGAACACACCAAGTAACAAGGCTGCTGGCATTGGTCGATTTCTGCCATAAGCCAAAATCCACCCAGTCCAAACAAACGGTGGTGCCATCATCACCAACCACAATAACCAAATTGGCGTTGTGGTGATGCCAGCGACGCTACGCTTCACGATAAAGTAAGTAGCTATTCCTAGTAGTATGAGCAATAAAAGAATCATATTATGTCCAAACTAGCAAGGGCTGTCTTGGACACTATTTCTGCCTTTCCACCCAATCGAGATACGTTGGGAGCAACAGCCTACCTTATTGTAGAAAACCAAACTCACATTTTGGTCGATTGTCCGGCTTGGGATCAAGAAAATCAACAATTCTTGCAAGAGCAGGGTGGTGTTTCTTGGTTAATCATCACTCACCGAGGCGGTATTGGCAAGGTAAAGGAGATTCAAGCAGCTTTTGGTTGTCAAATTTTAATTCAAGAACAGGAAGCTTATCTTTTGCCAGATTTAGAGGTAACAACTTTTGAGCAAGAGTTTAACCTGACTCCTCAGATTCAAGTTATTTGGACACCTGGACATTCTCCTGGTTCTTCCTGTGTTTATTCGAGCGTCCAAGGGGGTGTATTATTTTCTGGTCGTCACCTGTTACCAAATCAGCAAGGTTTACCTGTTCCGTTGCGAACTTCTAAGACTTTTCATTGGCGGCGACAACTTCGGAGTGTGGCTTTGTTGCGCGATCGCTTTTCCCCAAATACGCTAAACTACCTTTGCCCCGGTGCTAATACTGGCTTTCTCCGGGGTAAACGAGTCATCGAACAAGCTTACCAACACTTAGCAGCTTTGGATTTAGAGGCAATGCTGGAAACACAACCTTTGATCTAAAGGCTATGCCAACAAAAAACCTTTCCTTTAAGCTCGATCGTCTGAATCTACCGAATTATCTATTCCTAGTTGTTTTTTTGAGCTTTTTAGCTGTTTCCAAAGGTTTTTGATTTGTTGGTAAGCTTCCTCAGCAGACAATTTACCATTAGTTTGGAGAGCACAAATATAACTTATTCGTTGAGCGAATTCTTGCAAATTCGCATCAAACGTCAAGTACTCTGGTGTGAATTTGCCGTAGTAACGACCTCTAGGGTAAAGAAATTCTTTTGGATCTGTCATCTTTATTTACCCAGCCTCTAATTGTTACAACTTAGCATTTTGCTCAAAATTAACCAAATCTTAATCTATACTTAATCATAAACATCGGTAAATCGCTCGATTTACCAGAGATAGATTTAGCATAGCAGGCAAAGCGGAAAAACTCTTTTGGCTGGAATCTGCACACTAAAAGTGCTGAGTTTCAACCAGGAATCTCTACTCAGCACAGAAGTCCTAATGGGGGGTGTGGTCATGAATTCGATGTTTTTTAGTTCTAACAATTGGCAGGTTGTCGCTTTTAGACTAACAGTGGCTTTGCTAATAGGCTGTGTAATAGGTCTTAATCGTGACCAACCTGGTAGACCTGCTGGATTGAGAACTTTTATGATCGTCAGCTTAGGTGCTGCGGTATTTGTCATGATTCCCTTACAAATAGAGAACGATAGTACTTTTGCCTCTTCTAACGCTTTGAGTCGAACTATTCAAGGTGTAGCTTCAGGGGTGGGATTTTTAGGTGCCGGGATAATTCTGCAACAGTCTTCTGAGAAATCAGGGAAAGCAGAAATTAAAGGGTTAACTTCTGCGGCGACAATCTGGCTAGCCGCTGGGTTAGGTGCAGCAGCAGGCTGTGGTCTATGGCAAATGAGTGCGATCGCAACTGTGATGGCGTTAGTAGTTCTCAGTGGAGTGAAGAAACTGAAAAAGTCTAACATCATTGGTTTTCGTAGTCGCAACCCTCAAACCAAAACAGAGTCAAAAGATAGCGCGACTAGTCAAGAAATACAGCAACGTTAGTTGGTCAATAATTCCAAAATTGGGCTTGAGATCCAGTTCACACCGACTCGCAATTGATGATTTAAATTAGGCATTCGGTACAGATAAATCAGACGACGCAAAGTATAGGCTAACTGACCATTTAATTGTACGCCCATGCTAGAGATTGAGGCATCTTGGGTTCCTAAAATTAGCATTTCGCCTGTATTTTGATAACGGAAAGATAGTAAGGGTCGATCGCTCAAAGCCGCCCAAATATTCCAAGCTACAAAATCAGATTGTTGAAAGGCTGCTTGCGCCGAAGCCGGAACTTGTTGCCCATCAACATCCCGACAGTCTGCTAAATCTCCTAAAACGAAGATTTCAGGACGATCGATCGCTTGCAGAGTTGGTGTAGTAATTAACTGACTGCGTTGATTTTGTTTCAAGGGCAAAACTTTAACCAAATTAGACCCCTGCATTCCCGCCGTCCAGATGACTAATTCTGCGGCAATTGTGTCTATTTGTCCTTTATAAAGTAAGGAAATACTATCAGGTTCAATGGAATCAACGGCAGTTTCTAAATCAATCCAAATACCCTTAGCTTCTAATACTTTGAGTGCGGTTTCGCGGTTAAATTCTGGCGATGTTCGCAAAATTTGATTAGCTTGTTCAACGAGTCGAAAGCGTCCTCTGTCTCCCAAGCGATCGGCTAATTTACAAGCTAATTCCACTCCACAATAACCTGCACCGACGATCGCCACTCGAATTTTATCCTTGTCCGAAGCTTCTAAAACTCGCAATCTTTCTTCTAAACGATAAGCATCGGCTAGGGAACGGAACGGAAAAGCATAAGCCGAAGCACCAGGTACCATATCCAAAGGAGACTCGCCACCCAAAGCCAAAACTAGCTTGTCATACGGAATTGCTGGGCTATCCTGCAATTGAACTTGCTGCTGTTCTAAATCAATTCCCGAAACAACTCCTTGACAAAAACGAATATTTGTGTTTTTCAGAATTTCACTAAAGTTTGGTGCGACTTCCCAAGCTTGTAATTCTCCAGTGAGAAGTTCGTAGAGTAGGGGAGTGAAGACGAAGCGATCGCTTCGATCGACCAGCACAATTTCCGGTTTTTCCCCTTGTTCCCAAGGTAGCGAATCCAAGCGTAGAGCCGTGTAGAGACCGCCAAAGCCTCCACCTAATATACAAATACGGGCAGGTTGTTTGCTCATGGTTGAAGTCTTAGCAGAGGGACTCTTTTCAGGATAGCAAGGTGATTGGGGACTGGGAGGAAGACGAGAAGAGTCCTTCTTTCCCTTTATCCCCTTGTCCCCTTGTCCCCTTGTCCCCAGTCCCCAGTCCCTAGTCCCCAGTCCCTAGTCCCTAGTCCCTCGCCCTTGATTGTAGTTGAGTTTGCAATTGCTGTTCTGGTTGAATCAGGATGCCTGGGCGATCGCGTACCATTGATTTTGGAGTGGTGGTGCGATCGGGCCATAATAGCCAGCGACTACCAGAGGGTAAAGAGTTAATACTTAAAAAATTGGGAGTTAACCAAACAATTGGTTGATCTGGTGGCGGGGTGTCGCCTGGTGTTTCGCCAAAGTTAACCGATGCTAGTGCTTCTAGGACTACGCGATGACCTTGGACTAAACCAGTGTTAGCTGTCCAAAGTTTAGCGTTTAGTTGAGTGCGAGTGGCATAAAAATATAAAGAAGCAGCGGCGATTACTGCTTGTTCAAAGTTTTCGGCATCCCAAGGGCTAGCACTATCTAAACAAATAATGACTTCTTGACCGCCTGTAAATACTTCTAATTCTCGAACGCGCAACTCACCGTAACGGGCGCTGGTGCGCCAATGAACTAAGCGGAAGGGATCTCCCCAACGGTAGGGACGAAGCGATCGCGTTAAGTCTTGATTTGCTATTTGGGAACGGCGATCGCGACTAAAATATTGCGGACTATCTTCTTGCCCAATTTCATCTATCAAAGGGCAGGTAGTCAAGGGTAAAACCGTAGGATAAACTATGGCTGTAGTGGGAAGTTGACGCTCTCGACGACACCAAAATAAACCCAAAGGTGTGGCAGTGCGTAATTGAATAGTATGCCAGCGGTAAACGCCACGTTTTTCAGTTGGTTGGTAATAAATCCAACGGTGAGTTTGCCCCGGCAAAATAGTTTCAATTACACCAGAGACAGGTTGACCGAGAACAAAAGGAATTAAATCTTTAATTTGCAGTAAAGTTTTTGGTTGAGAACTGTGATTGTGTAATTCGATTTCTACAGTCAGTTCATCGCCAGCACTAATTGGTGAAATGGGGAGACGTTGGAGATGAAGCCCTTTGAGCGATCGAACAGGCAAAGTCGCCGCTATTCCCAATAAAGCAAAACTCACCCCGCTAATTACATACAGCCATCCAGCCATAGTATTAATAGCTGCGGCTAAAAAACACAGGGAAAAAGCCCCTAAAACCCAACCACTATAAGCAGGTACAACCCAACGACGTTCCAACCAATCAGTAAGACGATGCGCTATTCTCATATAGATTACCGTTTAATCAAGGAAACTTAGTTAAAGGAATGATTAGTAGAGTTAGCAATGATGGCGATCGAAAATCCACCGTTAAATTGACTTAATAAAATTTTTGTATATTTGCTGCACCAAAAGCAGCTATTTCTCTTATTTTTCCCGATCGTCTTCAAGATTGTTAATTATACTTCTATCTTGATTCAGGTTAATAACTTTTCGCTAACGTTATTCACAAAAGGAACATAAAATGAACAGTTCAAACAGGTCTGGAATTACTCAAATGGACAATGCTGGGGAATTTATCGCCGAAATAGCAGAAAATCAAATAGCTGGGATTAATTCACCAACTCGGTTACAACAAGAAACCATTTCCCCAGAACTCCCACTACATGAAGAACATGAAGCGGAAGCAGAAATAGAAGAAGGAACTAAGCTGAAAACAGGTTTAAAAGAAATGCCTGTTCCGCCTCGTCGCGAAAAAAAAGGTGCCGAACAAGAACCTCGTCCTCGCCATCCTTCGGTATTTCCTTCTATTGAACGCATGGTGAAACACGCCCACGCACAACAAGCGTCTGACATTCACCTTCGGGTAGGAGAAATACCCAGATATCGCATTCGCGGACAGATGCTACCTGTGGGAAATCATGACCGAGTTACTCCTGAACTATTTCATCAGTACCTCAATGAAATCCTAGCGCCAGATCAGCTCAAAAGATTTCAAGAGTCAAAGGAATTAGATACGGCGATTTATTATCCTGGTTTGGTACGCTGTCGGGTAAATTGCTTTGAATCACTAATGGGCGGCGCAATGGTGTTGCGGTTAATTCCTCTGGAAGTGCCTTCTCTTGATAGTTTGGGATTACCGCCTATACTGAAAACTTTGGTCAAACGTCCTCAAGGTCTGATTCTGGTGACTGGGCCTACAGGTTCGGGGAAATCAACGACTTTGGCGGCGATGATTCGCTACATGAACGAGACGCAGCAAAAGCATATTATCACGATCGAAGATCCGATCGAATTTGTTCATACTTCCAATAAGTGCTTAGTCAGTCAACGGGAAGTGGGGTTACATACTTATGAATTCCACCATGCTTTACGGGCGGCTTTACGGGAAGACCCAGATGCGATATTAATTGGGGAAATGCGCGATCGCTTAACCGTAGATACAGCCATCAAAGCAGCCCAAACAGGTCACTTAGTATTCGGAACTCTCCACACTCGTAGCGCGTTAAATACCATCAACCGTTTGTTGGGTATTTATAACCCAGATGAACAAGGCCCTGTACGAATTCAACTAGTAGACTCTTTAATAGCTGTAATTGCCCAAGCTTTGCTACAAACTACAGATGGTAGACGCACCGCAGCACACGAAATTTTGATTAACACCCCAGCAATGCAAGATTACCTAGCCAAGGGTAATGAGGAAGAAGCTTATCACTTGCTAGAAAATGGTATCGATGAAGGTATGCAAGTACTCAACCAAGCATTGTGCGACTTGTTGCTAATGGGCAAAATTAGCGGTGATGAAGCCTTGAAAATTTCTCCCGATGTGGGCGACTTGCGCCGCCGAGTACGTAACGAAGGTGTCGATCCAGCACGCGCTTCTCGTGAGTTCCAAGACCAACATAGTGGTTATAGTCCGATTTAGGGGGACTGGGGACTGGGGACTGGGAAAGTTTTGAGTTTTGAGTTCTCCTTGTCCCCTTGTCCTTTTGTCTCCTTTTTTCCGAAAGTGTTGGCTTGACACTTACATATTTGCGATAATGCTACGCATCGCTGCGCGAACGCACAAATCAGCAATTATCAAAATAAAATAACGATCGTAACCATTCCCTAATATAAAATATCAAAATGAATGCTCTCACCGTTAATTTCAATTCCATAATTAAACTGACAGACGAGCAATTTTTCCAGCTATGTCAAGATAACCGCAATTTGAGATTTGAACGCAATGCTAATGGAGAATTAATTATTATGCCGCCGACGGGAGGAGAAACGGGAAACCGTAATGCTGGATTAACTGCGTAACGCACTATTCCACCATTCCAAAAGTATGACACGACACTGTAAACATAAGAGTTCTTTAAGTAAATCTTGAATTCCCTCTGAAGTTGTTGGATAAGTGTTAGTAACAAATTCTGGTAGTAATTTTATATCGTCTCGCAAATAAGCTACAAAACCGTAGAGTTTTTGATTAGAAAAGGAACTATTTACTGCCCATCCTTGAGAGTTTAAGGGTGTTAATTCAGCAATATCTGTTATTTCAATACATAATTCTCGTTTCAAGATTTTGGGTACTGCTTCTTGGGGAGTTTGTCCTTCTAAAACTCTTCCACCAGGAAAATCTAAAGTCATTTGATTTACTCCAGGGCGATAACTTGGAGGTGGTAGCAGGATTTGATGATTGTGAATGGGGAGAATAATTACTGAGTCTGCTTTTTCAATGCGCCAATATTCTAATTGCTGTCCTTGAGTATCTTCTAAATGTTCACCAAATAGTGTAAACCAGCGGGAATGGATTTCTAAAAAGCGATCGCACAACTTCCATTCCTGTTCTGATGTACTATCAGTCATAAGCTTTAGCATTAAAATGAAATTTGTAATTGTTTTCCAAACCAGTTCTCATCTTGGGATTTAACTCTTTGAACAAAAGATGTTAAGAGAGAAGCAACAAAATGAACAGAATCTCGATTAGAAAGGTCAGCTTTATTTTCCTCTAACGGTGCACCTATAGGCTGAGGAGTATTGTTAATACTATAGTGATTTAGACCTTTTAACTCAATGAAAGTTTTTGCTGTTGGTATCCGTTGAAATGCTGCTCTAGAAATAACTGGAGAAACAACTGAATCCTTTTCTCCTGATAGCATCAGAACCGGAGGTAGTGAACTGATATGGCTAATATTAAATGGAGTGTTTGATCCGTAGGTTGCGATCGCCACTAGCGGACTAAATAAGTCAGACAAATTATCATTTAAAGCAGCCAAAGCAGCCATTCCTCCCGCAGAATGTCCTAGCAAGATAACTCCTCTTTGCAGGGCTTGATACAACGGTTGAGATGGGGAATATTGCAATGCGTTAATAACTTGTTTTGCCGAATAGTTTTCTGGACAAATATAATCTCTGCCAACAGGGTAGCAGTTGGGAACAATTACCCAAAATTGATGGCGATTTAACTCCTTTGCGATCGCAGAATATTCTGATTTGTCGATTTCAACTCCCTGTAAAATTAGCACAACTAAGGACGAGTCATCCTCTGCCAATAGGGGTTCGGGAGGATAGAGATCTAAAGGAATCGAAGATGTTAATTTAGAAGTTGGGGGTACAGACATATTGGCGGTTTTTGTGGTTAATTAACCAACCTAAACGACTGCCAGTGGGAACGTATTTCCAAAAAAAGCGATAATGCTACGCATCGGTAACTTACCAAAATTTTACCTCTAGGAGAGCTAACCCGATGGTGAATTTACCTGATAAAAATCGCGTCCGGTATATTAGCAACGCTGCTGGAGAAACCACTGATCTACTTGTGCCTTTTGACTTTGTAGGGGCGGGTGAGAGCAAATAAATTTGTGTTCACAAAAGAAGAATTAACAACAAAACCCGCCCTGACAAACTCTCTCCAGGGCGGGTTTTGTCCTCAGATTGTGTGTAGGTAACAAAGGTTATCTGCTAAACTCGCCCCTACATCAATTTTTCTGCTGCCTTCTGGACCCCTACTTTCCTGCCTTTCCTTAACGTTTCACCAATTTCTTACTCAACTTCCGCAAGCGAATTGATTTTGGTGTGACTTCTACCAATTCATCGGGGCCGATGTATTCCAAAGCACGTTCCAAACTCATCTCTACTGGTGCTTGCAACTGTACCAATTCGTCACCGCTAGCGGCGCGGTGGTTGGTTAATTGCTTGGTTTTGCAGATGTTGAGGTCTAAATCTTGGGGGCGATTGTGTTCGCCAACAATCATTCCTCTGTAAACTTTAACACCGGGAGTGATAAAGAAAACACCACGATCTTCGGCGTTTTTCATGGCGTAAAATGTGGCGGTACCTTCTTCAAAGGCAATTAACACACCGTTGCGGCGCAGTTCCACATCTCCACTGTAATTGCGGTATTCCAAGAAACTGTGGTTCATGATGCCTTCGCCGCGAGTTAGGCGCATGAATTCGCCTCGGAAACCAATTAAACCACGAGCGGGAATCACAAAGTCAAGTTGAGTGCGTCCATTTCCGCCAACTTGCATATCTTGCATTTCGCCTTTGCGTTGTCCTAAGCGTTCGATGCAACCACCGACGCTTTCTTCGGGAACGTCTAATACTAAATACTCGAAAGGTTCGCAGGGTTGTCCGTTGACTTCGCGGTAAATAACTTGCGGTTGGGATACTTGGAATTCGTAACCTTCGCGGCGCATATTTTCAATTAAAATGCCCAAGTGCAGTTCGCCACGACCGGAAACTAAGAGTTTATCAGGAGAGTCGGTTTCTTCAACCCGCAAGGCGACGTTGGTTTCTAATTCTCGGAATAAGCGATCGCGCAATTGCCGTGAAGTTACAAAAGTTCCTTCTTGTCCAGCAAAAGGTGAATCATTAACCGAGAATGTCATTTGTAAAGTAGGTTCATCTACTTTAATTAATGGTAATGCTTGCGGATCGTCGGGATTAGTAATTGTTTCCCCAATATTGGCATCGGCAAAACCAGCGACAGCGACAATATTTCCCGCAGAAGCTTCTTCTAATTCGATGCGTTTTAAACCTTCAAAACCCATCAATTTACTAATTTTGGCTTTGACAATTTCGCCGTTTTCTTTTACCAAAGCTGCTTGTTGACCTGCTTTAATTACGCCGTTGTGAATCCGACCAATTACAATCCGACCGACATACTCGGAATAATCTAAAGTGGTAACTTGCAGTTGTAATGGTTTGTTGATATCGCCTACTGGTGGTGGTACGTGGCGTAAAACTGCCTCAAATAAAGGCTGCATATCTACGCCTTCTTCCTCTAAAGTATTTTTGGCGTAACCTGATAAACCAGAGGCAAAGAGATAGGGAAAATCACATTGATCGTCGTCTGCACCTAATTCTAAGAATAGGTCTAATACTTTATCAATTGCACCGTGAGGATCGGCTTGTGGGCGATCGATCTTGTTCACAATCACGATCGGACGCAATCCCTTTTCTAAAGCTTTTTTTAACACAAATCTGGTCTGCGGCATTGGCCCTTCATTAGCATCGACAATCAAAAGGCAACCATCCACCATTCCCAGTACCCGTTCAACTTCGCCACCAAAGTCAGCGTGTCCGGGTGTGTCAACAATATTTACCAGAGTTTCTTTGTAATGAACAGCGGTATTTTTGGAGAGAATGGTAATTCCGCGTTCCCGTTCAATGGCGTTGGAGTCCATCACGCAGTCAGGTACGTCTTCCCCCTCGCGGAAAATGCCTGATTGTCGGAGTAAAGCATCTACTAGGGTAGTTTTGCCGTGATCTACGTGGGCAATAATAGCTACATTGCGAATGGGAAGAGTCATATTGATGAGCGTACAGGACTTTTGTGAGGTTTGATTAGTGGTTTTTGCGGTTCTCTAACAGATTTGTTTGCTAAGTCACATTTCTGTAAAGAATCCTTAATAATTCTAGCTTATGACGCGGCCTTTTGTGTGAGAAAGTTGGTATTGTGTTGGCGTTGGTGTAGCCTGTCGTAGGCAGTACTGACAATTACTTTCACATCTGCGAATTTAATGATGTTATATAGTAACGCAAGTTGTTAGTTATTAAATTGAGGTTGGTAGTAGGTAGTAGGTAATGGGTAATGGGATTCCTACTACCTACTACCCACTACCAACTACCTATCACCACGTTAGTAAGTAGCAACTTGAGTTAGTAGATGTACTTTTTTCTGTACATTAGCTGATGTTGTCTTATAAAATCACATCTCCAACAGATGCGAAAAATGAGTTTTTCAAATTATTAGACTTAGTAGTACAAGCTCATCAGGTATACATAATTAATCGTCCAATATAATCGATACGGCGTAATTATATTTTTAACTAATTTCATCAATCATTAGTCGCAAATTTATGAGATTGTATGAACTGTGATTATTGATAAAATGTTCGTTGCGTAAGGAAATTCACGCTTCACTTTGATTTACTTCCTATGGGAGATTACGCTATATCCAGAAGCAACGAATATAAATTGTATAGCGTACACAGTAGCAAAACTTAATTTAGGAGTATTGCATGATCAATTTGATTGCTAACACCACTGCTTACATCAGTTCTTTAGTTAAAAAAATCCAAGTTAAGCAGTTTTTAGCTGTTGTCTTAGTAGGTTTTTTACTCCTAACAACCAACATAGATTCTGGGAGTAATAACAAAGCTTTAGGTAAGCAGCTTGATGAAATAGCACACGATCGCGATTCCGTCAGACCAAAAACCACAAGAGAGTGGGAAAAAGAAGGACGCGAAACCGAAAATTCTCCAGGGGAAAGACTGGGAAGAATTGGTAAAGAATCGGCAAAAGCTTTTGAAGAATTTGGTTCAGGTTACGTAGAAGGCGCTAAACAAACCGCTAATCAAGCTAAAGAAGCAGGTAAACAAATCCTTCCATAAACGAACCTTAAACAACGGAGGAAAGATTTTTTCCTGCTTGATTAAGTAGTGAAATCCTTGCTTTTTATTTCAGTCTACTTTAGTGGACTGAAATCTTTATATATTTAGCGTCTATAGCTAGCAGTAGATTTTAATAGTAAACTGGTATTAATAAAATTAGTTCAAAAGTTTCAATGGTTCTTTCAGAACGTTTTGCAGAAGCATTGGTTTTTGCCACACAATTACACGCTACCCAAGTCAGAAAGGGAAGTGGTGTTCCCTACATCACACATTTACTTGGTGTTACTAGTATAGCTTTGGAATATGGGGCAAATGAAGATGAGGCTATTGCAGCACTTTTGCATGATGCGATCGAAGATCAAGGAGGTGCTAAAACTAGGGAAGAAATTCGCCGACGTTTTGGTGATAATGTAACAGCAATTGTTGATGGTTGTACAGATTCAGAAATAGTTCCTAAACCGCCTTGGCGAGAAAGAAAAGAGATTTTTATTGCTAGTCTTGCTACTGCTTTGCCTTCAGTTTTGTTAGTTTCGGCGGCAGATAAATTGCATAATTCCCGATCGATATTAAAAGATTACCGAGAGTTAGGAGAACCTGTTTGGCAACGTTTTAAAGGAGGCAGAGAAGGGAGTCTTTGGTATTATAAAAGTTTAGTGGAAGCATATCGCCAAGTTTATTTTTCGCCATTGATTGACGAATTGGAACGAGTTGTCACAGAATTAGATTATTTGGCGAATGGTAGTCGGTAATGGGTATTAGGCGATCGACTATTATCAACTACCAACTACCAACTACCAACTACCTAAAAGATTATGGCAAAAGTCAAACTAACAGAAGTTACCCGCAAATTTAATAATGTCACTGCTATTGAGGATATTACCTTTGAAGTTCCTGATGGGGAATTTTGGGTATTAGTCGGCCCTTCTGGTTGTGGTAAGTCTACAATATTAAGAACGATCGCAGGTTTAGAATCTATTACTAGTGGTGGTGTTTATATTGACGAGACTTTAGTAAATCATGTCCCAGCACGTCAACGAGATGTGGCGATGGTATTTCAAAATTATGCCCTTTATCCTCATAAGACGGTAGCTGAAAATTTGGCTTTTGGTTTACAAATGCGTCAGGTTGCGCCGAAAATAATTAAAGAACGAGTGGAAAATGTGGCGCGATCGCTCGATATTTTCCATCTTTTAGATCGGAAACCAAAACAATTATCAGGAGGACAACAACAAAGAGTTGCTTTGGGAAGGGCGATCGCACGGGAACCAAAATTATTTTTGTTAGATGAACCTTTGTCTAATTTAGATGCTCAATTGCGCGATGATACGAGAGCAGAATTAAAGCAATTGCATCAAAGAGTTGGAATTACTACTATTTATGTAACTCACGATCAAGTTGAAGCAATGACTTTAGCTGATAAGATTATAGTTTTAAATCGGGGTAAAATTCAACAAATTGGGGAACCACAGGCAATTTATGCCCATCCTGCTAATCGAATGGTAGCGACTTTTTTGGGTAATCCACCCATGAATATTTTACCTGCTATTTATGTAGGTAATGGCTTCAAACTGGGAGAAGAAATGATAGGTTGTCCGGGTTTTGTGCGGGATAAGTTTCAATTAAGAGAAGGACAAAGTTTAGATTTGGGGATTCGTCCCGAACATATAGAAGTTATTGAACCGCAGAGGCGCAGAGAACACAGAGAAGAAGGAAGAGGAGAGTTGTTTGTTGAGGTGAAAGTTATTGAACCTTTGGGAAGAGAGACTTTAGTTCGGGTTAATTTATCTGGGTTAGATTTGCAGATGGATGTGTTAGCTTCCGGTAATTGGCGGGGGAGAGTTGGCGATCGCATTTCTGTACAATTTGATTTAAATCAGTTGTTTATTTTTGACCCCGCTACTGGTAATACTCTTTATCCTTTGAGGTAAAATACTGCCATGATTGCCACAGGTTTACGCTTGTTTTCGCAAGATGAATACCACCGCATGATAACAACAGGAATTCTCGATCCAGAGGAACGACTGGAACTGCTAGAAGGACAAATTATCTCAATGGCTGCGAAAAATCCCCCCCATTCAGCTACCAATTTGTGTGCTGCTGAATATTTGCGAACCTTACTTGCAGGATTAGCTTTAATTCGGATTCAAGATCCAATTAACCTCAGTTCTTACTCAGAACCAGAACCAGATATTGCTGTGGTGAGGATTAATCCTCGATTTTACGCAGAAAATCACCCCACCCCAGCAGATACTTTTTTGTTGATAGAAATCTCTGATACCACTTTAGAACAAGACCGCAAACAAAAAGCCGCTGCTTATGCTAAAGCCGGAATTGCAGATTATTGGATTCTTGATGTTAACACGCGCCAAGTTCGAGTGTTTCGAGAAATTGTCAATCAAACCTATCAACAAGAAACTATTCTCAACGAAGAAGCAACTCTTTTTCTATTAGCTTTTCCTGAAATTGAAGTGCAAATTTCTAGACTATTTCCCTAAATATTTATATTACTTAGGAGAAATTTGATTAGCATTATCTGGACATTGCACTTTAGTTCGAGTTACTATCCCGCTTTTTGGATAATTCCCAGGATTTTTAGTTTCACAAACTATGGCTTGGGTAACTTTTTCACCTTGGGGATCTGGTGCAATTAAACCGACAACTCCTGTGTAACTTCGTAATACGTTAGGTAGCATAGGAGCGGCAAAGGCATTAACTCCGTTGTTACCAATTGCTGAAATTAAGTATTTGTAACTAGAAGTTTGGGTTTTAATACCAACTCCCAAGCTACCCCAAGCGATAGGGTCGGTATTAATTACGAAAATGCTATGTTGTGCGTAATAAGCTTGTTGTGCTTTGTTGATAGCACTAACGTATTGTCTCCCCTCTGCTTCTCTGCTATTCTGTGCTTGGGAAATTTGACTTGGTAAAGTTGCTAAGGTTAAAAGTCCGAGAATAGCGATCGCTACCACAACATCTATAATGGTAAAACCGCGATCGCGTTCTTTTTGGCAAAGATATAACAAATACTTTAACCGCAATTCAATGTTCATATTCAGCACCAAATAACACTAAAAAATCTTGGTTCTATATTAACTAAACAGTATAAGCACAGCACCAGAAAAAATGCTAAAAATCACAGGAAATTTTAACGATGCTGTGCTATTACTAAAACCGAAAGGATCGATCGCCTACAGCACGCTACGCGATCGCTACCACCAAAAAAACCGCAACTAAATTAAACCGCTTGCTTTTCCTCAAACTGTTTCAATTCACTCGGAGAAACAGCACCAAATTCAGTAATAATGGCGGTAATTAAATTGGCTGGAGTCACATCAAAAGCTGGATTATAAAAATTGACACCTTCTGGCGTAATGAATGTTTTTCCAATTTGGTAAACCTCTGAAGGATCGCGTTCTTCAATGGGAATTAGACTACCATCAATTAAGTTAAAATCAATTGTAGAAAGTGGTGCAGCGACAAAGAACGGAATATTATGAGCTTTGGCACAAATTGCTACACTATAAGTCCCAATCTTATTCGCAGTATCCCCATTAGCAGCAATTCTATCCGCACCGACAACCACAGCATGAATTAAACCTTGTTTCATACAATGGGCTGCCATATTATCAGTAATTAAAGTAATCGGAATTTGATCTTGCACACATTCCCAAGCGGTTAATTTTGCGCCTTGTAAACGGGGACGAGTTTCATCAGCAAAAACCCTGGCTAAACGTCCTTCTCGCCACGCCGATCGCACTACCCCCAAAGCCGTACCATAACCAGCAGTGGCTAAAGCGCCAGCATTACAATGAGTTAAAATCGTTAATTTTTCGGGGGTTTTTGGTAAAACTTCCAAACCATAATCGCCGATCGATCGACAAGTTTGGATGTCTTCTAAATTGATCGTTTTTGCTGTTTCTAGTAATACCTCTTTCAGATATTCTACTGGCCCCAAAGTGCGACGGGCAGTATTTAACATTCTTTGAATTGCCCAGAATAAATTTACCGCTGTTGGTCGGGTCGCGCGTAACTTTTCGGCTACTTTTTCCAACTGGGTTAAAAACAATTCGCGGCTTTCAGTGTTAATTTCCCGCGCCCCTAAATACATTCCATAAGCAGCAGCAACTCCGATCGCAGGCGCACCCCTGACAATCATCGTTTTAATTGCTAATGCCATATCATCAGAGTTACTAATTTCTACTAAAGTATACTCAGCAGGCAAGCGATTTTGATCTATTAGTAAAACATGGTCTTTTTGCCACATTACCGGATAAACTTGAGACTCTGTAGATGTCATGACAGTTAGTGAGAATGCTAGACGAATGTGAACCTAATTGTTACACATAATCAAGAAAGACAAATTTTCTTCTCAAACTTGAACTAGCAACCATTCACCGGGACAAGGGGACAAGATGACAAGGAGACAAGGAGACAAGGGGACAAGGCGAAGTTCATTAACCTAAAACTCAACCAGGATTTATGGATTTACATGATGAACTGGATTGATGATTTGATTTATTGAAAGACCCGGAATTAATCTTGTTAATCCTTTCATCCTTCAATCCTGGTCAATCTTTCTCTTTATCTCAAAACTCAAAACTTTGTAGGGGCGGGGGGGGGATCGAAGTGATAATATTTGTAACCAGCAACTCTTGCGTTAATAGGCAAAACTTGAAGTCACGAAAATTGTGGTGAATAATCGGAATTGTCAGGGTTGAAATTATTTCCCTTTGTTCACGTAACTTTTATGCCGATCGCTCACCCGCAACGCCTTTCTCTCACAAAGTTAAACATCCCGTTGCGATGGGTGTTAGTTGTTCCTTTTGTAGTGCAAACTGTAGGCGCAGTAACGCTAGTGGGCTATTTATCCTTTCGCAGCGGACAGCGTGTAGTAGAAGACTTAGCACATCAGTTGATGACAGAAGTGGGGAATCGCACCACACTTTACTTAGACAAAACCTTGGAAATTCCCCATCTGGTGAACCAACTCAACGCTGATGCCATTAGTTTAGGGATGATACCCAATTTCCAAACCGAAAATACAGAAACTTTAGAAAAATTTTTCGGCAAACAAATCTCGCGGTTTCCTTCTGTTAGTACAATAGCGATCGCCAACGAACGCGGCGGGATGATTGGTTCGGCGCAAAAAAAACCTTTACCCTCATTTACTGTTTATCGCACAGAACGCTTTAGTAAAGGCAAATTTTCTTTTTCTGATGTTGATACCCAAGGTAATAAAATCACAAACCAAGTGATTGCCGAAAATTATGATGCTAGAATCAGACCTTGGTATCAGACTCCCAAGCAAGCAGGTAAGGCAACATGGAGTCCCATCTACAAATTTGTCACCCCGAAAAACCTAACAATTTTAGGAATTTCTGCGGGACTACCAATTTATAACCGTTCTGGCAAATTTCAAGGAATACTAGCAACCGATATTAGTCTCTATCATTTGAATCAATTTCTATCAACTCTGCGTATCAGTCCATCAGGACAAGTTTTTATGATCGAACGATCGGGATTATTAATTGCTAGTTCCACCGACTATCCCCTATTTACATTGCAAGGCGGAAAATTGCAACGCACTAAAGCCGCAGAAAGCAAAAATCCCATCATCCGGGAAACAACTTTACAATTAATCAAACGCTTCCGAAGTTTAAGCCAAATTAATAATACTGAACAGTTTGATATTGAACAAAACAATGCAACACAATTTGTTCAAGTTATACCATTTCGCGATCGATTTGGGCTCGACTGGTTAATCGTAATCGTAGTCCCAGAATCTGATTTCACAGCCGAAATCCAAGCAAATAATTATCGCACTGCACTACTGTGCGGTTTAGCTTTGATGGGTTCCATTTTACTGGGGTTGTGGACGGCGCGGAAAATTACTAAACCGATTCAAAAGCTGAACCTTTGCACTCAAGCATTTTCTGCCGGAAAACCCGTTTCCCTACTCACTCCCACTGGTATTCAAGAAGTCGATGCCCTCAGAGATGGGTTTAACCAGATGATGACTCAGCTTAACGCTTCTTTCCAAGCACTTCAAGAAAATCAGCAAACCCTGAAAACCTTTTTGGATAGCGTTCCCGTTGGGATGAGTGTTCATGCGCCTTCTGGACAAGTCATCTTTGTCAATAACAAAGGCAAAGAAATCTTAACGCCAGGAGTAACATCAACTCCCGCAGAACAACTTTCCCAAGTTTATCAGCTTTATCTAGCAGGTACTAATGAATTTTACCCAACGGAAAAACTTCCAGCAATTCGCGGATTGCAAGGGGAATCGGTTTATATTGACGATATGGAAATTGAGGTGAACGGACGACGAGTGCCGATCGAAGTTAACACCATTCCCGTTTTTGATAAAAATGGTAATGTACTCTATGCGATCGATGCTTTTCAAGACATCACTGAAAGACGACAAAGTGAACAATTGCGAACCAACTATCAGCGAGAATTAGAAAGTCAGGTGGCGGAACAAACAACGGCATTAAGAGAAAGTAAAGCTCAGTTGCAATTAATTACCGATTCTGTTCCCGGTTGCATTTCTTATATTGACGCTTCGCAACGCTACCGTTTTGTGAATAAAACCTACGAAGCTTGGTTTAATTGTCAAAAAGAAGACATTTTAGGCAAAACCATTCAGCAAGTAATTGGTTTAGAAGCATACCAACAAGTACTTCCATACATTACCCAAGTTTTGGTAGGAAAAACTGTCACCTACGAAACGCAAGTTCCTTATCAAGGTAATCATACTCGCGATATTTCTGCGGTTTTGGTTCCAGATATGGATGAACATCAAATTGTTCACGGGTATTATGCGCTGATTACAGATATTAGCGAACAGCAAGCTGCGCTGCGCGAACGCAAACGTACAGAAGCAGCTTTGCGCGAAAGTGAAGCTCGATTTCAACAGTTGGCTGCTAATGTACCCGGAATTATTTACACAATTGTTCATTCCCCAGATGGATCTACTAGGTTGGAATATATTAGTGCTGCCGTTGAAGAAATATTAGAAATTAAGCCTGAACAAGCGTTGGCAGATTTTTCTTTGATTGCTAAACAATGGCATCCAGAAGATGTGGAAGCCTATAGTTTAGCGATTCGCCAAAATCTTACCACCTTTGAGCCGTTTTCTTATGAATGGCGAGTAATTACGCCATCCGGTAAGTTGAAATGGTTAATTGCTAAACGTTCTGCGCTGGAACGGCGAGACAATGGAGACATCGTTGGGTATGGGATTGTGAAAGATATTAGCGATCGCAAACGTGCAGAAGCAGCTTTGCGTGAAAGTGAAGCACGATTCCGGCTGGCATTTGATGATGCCGCAATTGGAATGGCGCTGCTTGCCTTGGATGGACAATTTATGGAAGTTAATCAGGCACTTTGCGATCTAGTCGGTTACAGTGAAACGGAATTATTGCAAAAAACTTGTTGGGCTATTACTCACCCAGAAGATTTCCCAGCGATCGAGGAAAATGTGCAGCAATTGCTATCAGGGGAACAGCGTTCTTTTCAAATGAAAAAACGCTGCATCCATAAGCAGGGAAAGGTGATTTGGACAATGCAAAGTACATCTGCGATCCGAGATCAAAATGGTGTTCCCTTGTATTGTGTTTCCCAAATTCAAGATATTAGCGATCGCCAAGTAGCTGAACGGGTGAAAGATGAATTTATTTCCGTAGTTAGTCATGAACTCCGCACGCCACTAACTTCCATTTGTGGCGCTTTAGGGATACTGCAATCAGGAAAATTTGACAATCACTCGGAGAAGTTCCAGCATTTTTTACAGATAGCGGTGAATAACAGCATTCGCCTAGTGCGGTTGATCAATGATATTTTAGATTTGGAACGTTTGGAATCAGATTCAGTCGAATTACTAATAGAAGAATGTGAAGCAAGTGAGTTGATGAAACAGGCAGTTGAAGCAGTCCAGACTCTTGCCAGTCAAGCATCGATTACGATTCAAGTTGTACCAATTTCAGTTAATTTATGGGCCAGTTCTGGTGCGATCGTTCAAGTAATCACTAATTTACTCAG
Source organism: [Phormidium] sp. LEGE 05292 (assembly GCF_015207735.1). Taxonomy (GTDB): domain Bacteria; phylum Cyanobacteriota; class Cyanobacteriia; order Cyanobacteriales; family Aerosakkonemataceae; genus Floridanema. The sequence continues at coordinate 3,326 of NZ_JADEWG010000022.1, read as the reverse complement.
CAACGCGCTCAAATTTTCTCCTCCTGGTAGTACTATTTGGCTGAAAGCAGAGTTAGTAAATGATGAGCCAAATTTATCATCTAATGTTTACCTCCGCTTCTCAGTGCAAGATGAAGGAAGAGGCATACCAGCGGACAAGTTAGAAAGCATTTTCGAGCGTTTTCAACAAGTTGATGCTTCTGATTCTCGTCAGAAAGGTGGTACAGGTTTAGGTTTAGCTATTTGTAAAAGTATTGTGCAAAAACACAAAGGCGAGATTTGGGTAGATAGCGTATTGGGAAAAGGCAGTACTTTTTACTTTACAATTGTGCGATCGAGAAAAGATTTGTGAGGAAAATTGCGACCGCCTAACAAAATTAGGTTGCCAGAATTATATATATCAGAGTACGCAAAAGACAAAAATGGGTACATTTGAAAAAGTTTCATAATTGAAAAGCGGTAGAAAAGATTCCTATCTACCGCTTTTTTTATTGCTCACTTTTGTCGGGAATTGATATTCTGTCTGATTGAAAAGGTTGTCTGCTCTCACCTGCACCTACAATTAGACAATAGACACAACCGATGTCACCGGACATAATATGAATTGCTATTTCTGCTTTATAACAGTATCTCAAAACTTAGTTCATCGACAGAAGAAATCTATGATTCGACAATATTCACACTTGCCAAGCGACGCTTGCGTAACATCGAACCAGCAGCAGTCAAGCCCACCAAAGCTAAACCAACTATAGAAGAAGGTTCGGGTGCTTTTGCCAAGTTTCCTGCCAGCGCCACGCCGTCATTACCGCACTCAACAAACACATTCGCCATATAGCTACCGCTGCCCAACAAAGAACGGCTAAGCTGGAATCCGATGGTTTGACTACCAGCTGCACCAAAGTGACCAAAATTAAGACCCGCAGTAAGCAGTTGAGTAGCGGTGAGCATTGTAATATCACCCACCTTTGTACCTGAACCGATTTCATTCAGAATCGGTGTATTTTGCCCGAAGTAGTTGTAAGCAGCTTCTTTAGTTGCCAGATCTGTACCTTGAGTGTTGGCTTTATCGAAACCAGAATTATAGTATTGGTTTAAGCTGCCGTAGCCGTTATTCACTCCAGTAACGCTCATAGCACTAACATTCTTGTAAACGCCAGTAGTGGCAGCATTAGAATCGTTAGTACCAGCAAAGCGAATTCCAAACAAACTGTTTGTACTGCTGGCAGTTTGAAAATCTTTACCTGATAAGTTAAAGAACAAGTCTCCCCAACCAATGTTTCCGTCAGCCGCGCCGCCATCTGCTGCTCCTGTCAAAGGCATACCACCAGTAAGGGCAACGAAAATGCTATCACCAACTTCCTTGATAGCCATACCCTTAATTTCAAAGCTCGATCCACCAGAGCCATCATTGGAAGCATCTATGCCATAGTTCCAGCCATTATATAGCTGTCCGGCACTAGCTTGCTGACCAGTAGCAGAAAAAAGACAAACACTAGCAGCAGCAACTCCTAATAAAGTGCGAATTTTTGTACCTGTAAGTTTCATTTGCTTCTCTCCTGATTGGTTTTGAACTCCTGTTATTAATAAACGTAATCAATTAGCTATGAAGATAAAAGCAGGAAAGAGGGTATTTTTTGTAAATTGACAATGAAATTTAGCCGCAGATTCTGTGGTCTATTTCAGTGATTTTATCTATGACAATTACAGCGTTTTTTATCAGGTAGAAATTGAATTTGAGGAGGCAGTGGAAACATGGATTCGCTGTCAGTATTTTCCCGGATAAAACTTAATTTTTTTCCGTATTTACGGCAACTTTCCCTGAGTAAAACCATCTTCTCTAATAAATACACTTAGCTTTCAGCCAAAGAGGCTAGAAGATCGGACGAGTATATCGTTCTTTCCCCAACCAACCTTTCTCAGCAATAGCAAACCCTATAAGCTTTTTTCGTTCCCAGGTTCTACTTGGGAACGAAAAAAGGAGGTTCTACCTCCTCTGCTACAAGCGTAGTCCTATCTAATTAACCGAACATAATATTAGGCAAAGTCAAAAAAGGGAGTATTTCAAGAAAATCGAACGCTGCCATCAGCCTGCCGCATATCTTGCAGAACAGAACCAAGACCTTCAGCGGCGATAAAGCTGATTTTTTTGATCGATCGATGGCGAGACAATCGCTGCTGCATCTGCTGAAATTCTCCCGGCTTGAGACTGATCTTTTTAATCCAATCTTTATAGTCATCATTTCGAGGTATCAACGACGCAGGGGCATGATCGAATACTTCACGCAAATAATAGTGACTTACTCCCAATGAGTCACCAAATTTAATTAAATCTTCAATACCGCCAATGGTCATTGAATTAACAACTACAGAAAATATTACTCCTAAATCGGGACATTTTTCCCGAAAATACCGCAAATTCTTAACAATTTGTTCCAACTCAGTTCCGCGCCTGGTGATAGCATTAATCTCAGGATCTACGGTGTCTAATGAAATTTGCAAATCGGTTAAACCACAATCACGAAAGAAACCAACATCGTGTCGATGGAGCATTGTGGCGTTGGTAATCATAGTTAGTCTTCTTGGCTTAAGTTTGGAACTATGTAACGCTCGATAAAAATCTGGAAGGCGGACATCAAGAGTTGGTTCCTGCCCACAACCAATTTGCAGCGTATCTACTTTTTCTACACATCGATCGAGCAATGTTTGGAACTGCTCTAATTCTATTCGTTTTTTAGTGCGAGGATTGGGGCAATATACGCACTCAGCATTACAAGTGTCATTAATATCAATCAGAAGATGATCGATCGTTGCAGCTTCCAAGTTTTCCAGACTGAAAGCTATATTGTCTGGATCGAGCTTTAATGTAGTTAAATGACTTTTTGTTTTCAGCTTTTCATTGCCATTAATCCATATCGGACTTTTTGAGATCTCCGATGTAGTACCTGCTAATCGAACTGAGAGCAGATAGGTTGAACCATTATTTTCGGGTGGTAGAGGATACATGAAACAATGAGCGCCATTACCGATGCCAGCTTCTAGGAGGTCTTCACGGTAGCGATCGGCTTTAATTGTTTTATCTAATTCACCATTTATGTATATATCAACATCCACAGGTTCATCAGGCGTAAGAGAATTCCAAGCCCAACCTACGACTTGATTTTGGAACACTCCATCTAGACATCCACTTTGAACCGCAAATTGTAAAGAGTTTCTCTTCGTCATCCCTGTCGATCCTAAATCTCGATCTATACATAATTACATGGAGTTGCTGAAAAAAAAATACCCGCAGGTGTTCTAAACTGCTAGGCATTTAAATTTAAGATTTAGGCTGATGGGGAGATGGGGGG